>CAMLSF010000001.1 GCA_946482615.1 uncultured Chromatiaceae bacterium
AATAATCTTTTTAAAGGTTTTTTATGTGACGGTAATTATTGTTTTTTTTCGCCGCCCAATTGTTTGCTGTGGGGGTTTTTTTTTGCCCGTCGATCAGAAAAACTGAAATAAAATTAGATTTTTTAGAGCAAATACTTCAAACATTCATAATTTTATGTATAATGGCCTTGTCTTGTTAATCCAAGACACCCTGTTGATTTGAAATTATTGAATAGCTTCTCCCCGTTTGCTATGACCGGCCTCCTCAAAAAAGGCCGGTTTTCTTTTTTCTGCAATCTGCATTTCATTTGGAGTGGGGTTCATCTGGGTCGGTGGCAGCTTGAAAGCAAAAAAAAGCAGAGACTATGCTCTGCTTTTAAGAAATCCGGATAGTGCTAAAACTTATTCTTGTTCCGCACTAAACCACTGATCCAGTTTTTGCTCTAACTCAGGTAAACCTAATTTAGTCAGCGAACTGAATAGCTGTACTGTCACATCGCCCATAAAAGCCATCGAAGCTTCTGTCACTTCTAACAGTACTTTTTTACGGGGGCCAGGGCTTAATTTATCCGCCTTAGTCAGCAGTAGTAATACCTGTAGATTACTTTGCACTGCCCAATGAATTAAATCCTGATCCAAATCTTTTAACGGATGACGTATATCCATCAACACCACTATGCCTTTTAAGCTCTGGCGTTTCATCAGGTATTCGCTCAGGGCTTTTTGCCATTTTTCTTTGACAGCTAAAGGCACTTTGGCAAAACCATAACCCGGTAAGTCGATCAGACGCTGATTTTCCGCTAAAGCAAAAGTATTGATCAGCTGAGTACGACCCGGCGTTTTACTGGTGCGGGCTAAGCCGTTTTGCCTTGTCAGTGTATTTAACGCACTGGACTTGCCGGCGTTGGAACGACCAGCAAAGGCAACCTCTATACCTGTATCTGCGGGCAGAGCCTTAATATCGGGGGCACTGGTCAGAAAAGTTGCTTTCTGATAATTGATGATCGCTTTGTACACTGTCAGCTCCGGCTGTAAATTTGGCTATAGTGTAACGGATCCTGAAGATCCACAGAAGCTTTACTGTGATTTATGGGATTCTATCTGCGCAAGATTCGTGTAAAATAGACATAAAATATAGGGTTATTCAACTTGGTTGCCAGATCACTGGCGGTTCAACGCGGACAGAGACGGAAAAAAAATGAAAAAATTCGCACTTCCACTCACGCTCTTTTTAGGGTTAATCAGTACAGCTTATGCAGCCGATGGGGATGCAGAAGCGGGTAAAGCTAAATCCGTCACTTGTGCTGCCTGCCATGGCATGGACGGGAATAGCCCAACAGATTTATATCCAAAAATTGCTGGTCAACATGCTGGTTATATTTTTAAGCAATTAAAAGAATTTCAGTTAGGTGCCAAAACCGGTGGTAAAGAAGGTCGTAACAATGCGGTGATGGCTGGCATGGTTGCAGCTTTATCTGAGCAGGATATGAAAGATCTGGCGGCTTATTACTCCAGCCAAACCATGAAAGAAGGCAGCACGCCGGAAGATGTGGTGGCTAAAGGTGAAAAATTATTCCGCGGTGGTGATTTGGAGCGAGGTATCGCTGCCTGTATCGCTTGCCATGGTCCACGTGGTGTAGGTCACAGCTTAGCCGGCTTCCCAAAAATTTCATTCCAGCATGCGGCTTATATTAAAACTCAGCTGGAATCTTTCCGTAATGGTTCACGCGCCAACGACATGAATGGCATGATGCGTGATGTTGCGAAGAAGCTGACAGACGAAGATATCGAGGTACTGTCTAAGTACGTGGGTGGCTTACATTAATAGCTGTTTTTTCAGCGACAAAAACCAGGCTTCAGCCTGGTTTTTTTTATCCGAATTCTGCGGTTCCCAGTCCTTAATTTGTAAATCACAGGCCCTTTGTGAGATATATCTCACAGCCTTGTAGGATATAACTCACGTCACAGAAAAAACGAAAAACAAAAACACAACCTATTGATTTATAATGACAATACAAAAAAGTTCATTTTTTTTGTATTTTTTTTATACCCTCGTATTGCCATTCTGAAAAATTGGAGTAGATTTAAGTCCGTTACATTTAGTAACCTTTGAAAACACGGAAGCTGGCATGGAAAGCAGCAGTGCATCAGTACATTTTGCAGCATCAAGATGATGACTATGTGTATTTTACACAGCGCATGGAAGGACCATTAAGTATCAGGATGATCGCGAATAACTATCTTCATAGGGAATTTGCGTAAAAATATAGGGAATTTGTGCCGACAGGGTGTTGAACTCCCGTCAGGACGACTTCAAGCAGATTATGTGTCGCGCTAGACACCTTATATAGAGGGCGGTAACATCTTACACCGCCCTTTTTATTTATCCTCACCATGAATTCAGTTTGTCCTTTATGCCAGCATACGCAGACCCAGCCTTTTAGCCGCGACAAAAGACGTGTTTATTTTCAGTGCTCCCGCTGTGTTTTAGTTTTTGCCGACCGCACAACCTTATTGACTGCAGAGCAGGAAAAAGCCCAATACGATTTACATCAGAACCAACTGGATGACCCGGGCTACCGCAAATTTTTATCCCGTTTATCTATACCTCTGCTGGAAACTCTGGAGCCTGAACAAAACACCGGACTGGATTTTGGCTGTGGGCCCGGGCCTTTATTAGCTCAGATATTGAGTGAAGCAGGTAAAGAGATGCAAATCTGGGATCCCTTTTATGCGCCAGAACCAGAAGCGCTGGCTAGGAAATATCATTTTATTAGTTGCACCGAAGCCATAGAACATTTCATCTCTCCGGCGAAAGAATGGCAGATCTGGCTGGATTTATTGCTGCCTGAAGCTGTGCTGGCTCTGATGACGAAACGCTACACAGACCAAAACAGCTTCAGCACCTGGCATTACAAAAACGACCCTACTCATATCAGCTTTTTCCATCAGCACACTTTTGAGTTTCTGGCACAAAGGGACAATTTAGCCGTGATTTTCCCCGCCGACGATGTAGTGATATTTAAAAAACGAAATACCTAGGTTTTCTGGCATAAACTGGTTAAAATACGCGCCCTTTTTCGTAGGTAACAGATATGACCCGGATTAAAAAAACTCGCACCTCAGGCCCACTTGGCACCAGGCACAGACCGGCTGAAGAAGCCCGTCAGGATCGCACGCGCGCACCTGAAACCAAAAAGAAAGGTGCAGGCTTAAAATCCGGTAGTCGCCATTCTCCGTCCGCTGAAGATAAACAAAAACAATCAGCCAAAAGTCCAAAAGATCCACGTCATGGCAGTAAAAAGCCTATAGCTCTGGTGGTCACTGAAGCAGAACAAAAACTGATGGCACAACCTAAGCAGTTCAAGCCAGTGGTGCAATTAACCAAAGCCAAAGCGCCGGAAATGCCACCAGAGCAGGAATTAGCTCTGCTTGAAAACGATGAAAAGCTGCTGGAATTGCTGGATAAAGTCGATCAAGGCGAAATTCTGACCGGTAAAGATGCCAAGTACTTTAATGCCAAAACAGCACGCCATGCCGAACTTGTTGCTCTGTTAGGTTTAGATCAGGCAGACGAAGAAGATGAAGAATTGGACCCACTGGCCCAATTAGAGCGTACAGACTGGCGTAAAGAGTTTTTAGGCGAATAGGGGGTAAAGTTTGACCTTCAACTGGATACTGGCCACCATAGCCGCTGTGTTGATTATTGGCGGCCTGAGTTTTTATCTCGGCCGTTTGTTGTGGTTAATTCAACAACAAAAATTGAAGCAACAACAGATTGTTGACAACAAAAACGCCGACCTGACCCAAAGCATAGTATTAATCGCCAAAGCCATGCGTGAACAACAATGTGAGCTGTCTGAAGGCGCTTTACGGATTTGGGTATTGTTGGATCATCTGCAACTGCCCAATAAACCCGATGCAGTTCAGAGCTACCCTGGCTTATTTAAAATGTATGACGTAGTCAAAGACATGCCGACGCATCAGGCACGCAAAGAGCGGGATAAAAAGGAAATCCGCCATCTGGATCACCTGCGTGAACAGGCAGAAATTGATTTTAAGGCTGAGATTTTGGCCGACGTCGAAAAACTACTGGCGTTTTTCCAGAAGTAAAAAACAAAGGCAGCTCAAGCTGCCTTTGTAGTTTTTGCCCGCAGTTATTGCTTGTAAACAACCCCGGCTTTCATCACAAAACTGACCTTGCCCATCAGCTGAATATCCTGCAGTGGATCCCCCGGCACTGCCACTAAATCGGCAATCTTACCTGCAGTGACAGAGCCCAGTTCCTGGTCCACTTTCAGCAAACGGGCTGAAGCAATAGTGGCAGACTGGATAGCTTCTATGGCAGGCATTCCGGCCTGGGTCATAAACACAAATTCACGCCAGTTGTCACCGTGAGCCCCTACCCCTGAATCTGTACCAAAAGCTATTTTGACGCCCTCTTTATAAGCGTTGGCAAAAGTCTGCTGAATTTTAGGGCCTATAGTCAAAGCCTTAGGGCGAACCAGCTCTGGAAAAAAGCCCGGCATAGCAGCTTTTTCTGCCGCCCATTTGCCAGCACTGATCGTAGGCACAAAATAAGTGCCATGTTGTTTCATCAGTTTCATTGTGGCTTTGTCCATTAAGGTGCCGTGTTCTATCGAATCCACTCCGGCTTCTATGGCTCTGTCCATGCCCTCTTTGCCATGCGCATGCACAGCCACTGTCATGCCATAATCTTTGGCCGTCTCTACTATAGCTTTGAGTTCTTCGCGGTTAAATTGTGGATTAGAACCACTTTTGGCCACACTTAATACACCACCAGTGGCCGTGATTTTAATCAGGTCAGCGCCTTCTTTATACCGTTGCCGCACCGCTTTACGGGCTTCTTCAGGACCGTTAATAACCCCATCCTTTGGTCCCGGATCGCCCATCAGCGCATAAGCCACACCATTGGTTGGATCGGCATGCCCACCAGTAGTGGCTATAGATTTACCCGCTGTATAAATACGGGGGCCTTTGACATAACCCGAGTTGATAGCTTTACGCAGCGCTGTACTGGTGTGATGGATGTCGCCCAGTTCCCGCACTGTGGTAAAACCTGCCATCAGAGTTTTTTCTGCAAAGGTAGCACCACGCAAAGCGATATCGGCTTCATTCAGCAGAAATTCTTCGGTGTAAGTGGCCGGACTCATCTGAGTGGAGAAATGGGTATGCATATCCATCAAACCTGGCATCACTGTGTGATGCTTTAAATCAATGATCTGGTCACCATTAGCCGGAGTTTTATAACCAGACTCCACTGCGATAATTTTGTCGTTTTCGACCACCACAGTCTGTTGGGTCAGTACTTTGTCATTTTCAGCAGTAATGAGTTTACCGGCGTGAATTAAAGTTGCGCTCTGAGCTGTTCCGGCCACCAGCACGGCGCTGGCGATAAGGCTTAGTTGCAGTTTCATTGGATCTCCTGTTGGATGAACACAGCTTTTTCCAGCTGCTTTGCATCGACTATGAAACAGGAATGACAAAGCGGCAAGAGCGGAAAAAATGAATGCGATACAGAGCCTTAGATCCGGGACCAATGGTTAGTCCCAAACACCAAGCTCAAAATGTATTCCGGCAGAACTTACCCTTAGACTTTGTTTGCCGTTGAACTGAACTACCTCAGCAAGATCAACCAGCCGATAATAAGCGTTTCTGCTGAATTTAGCCGTCAGGCCGCGCCATAGCTGCAAGTATGGCAGCAACTGACCGTCCTGCTGTGCCTGCAAAAACAACGGATATTCAGCGCCAATTAATACCTGAGGCCCTAAATTTGTGGTCGCAACAATGACTGAGGTGGCATCGTTTTGTAACTCAACGGACACTATGGTAAAAGCAGCGTCTTCAACCTGAATGCGAACTTTTTCAACCGGAGTCAGCAAAAAATACTCCTGTTGTTGTCGGGTCAGCACTGAAGCAAAAAGCTGCACCAGTTCAGACCTTTGAATTTTGGAGTCCATGTAATACCAGTCGCCATGCCGATCGATACGAATGGGGATATCACCGCAAAAGGCTGGATCCCAAAGTTCAACAGGGGCTAAATGAGCTTGCTGCAACGACAGCTGTAGTTGTTTTAAATCCATAATGACGTAGCTAAATAAGCAAGAGACTTGCAGAGCATAACAACAGAATGACAACAGAGGAAATTGGGGTGACCACTGTAGAGGCTCGGACCCAGAGTTGGGTGCATAGGGATAAATTGGGGTGACTAACGAAGCTCGAACCCAAAGTTGGGTTTAGCTTTAAGGGATAAATTGGGGTGACTGATGGGGCTCGAACCCACGACAACCGGAATCACAATCCGGGACTCTACCAACTGAGCTACAGTCACCACAAGCGGCGCGGATTCTAGCGAAATTCTGCGCTGAAGCAAAGTTATTTTTACAAAACTAAGCCAGAAGCCTTACTTGGCTTGGGTCAGGGTACTGATTGTGCTAGGGTATGGCCGTCAGACCAACTGACATTCATCAGACCAGTGGCTCGAATATGGAGAAAAACATGCAACAATTTCTGGATTTTTTGCAGAAAAATCAGCAATTGATTTTAAGTTATAGCGTCAAAATACTGGTCGCTTTAGTTATTTTATACCTGGGTCGCTGGGTCTCAAAAAGTCTGACCCGTATGCTGGAAAAAGCCTTAATCCACCGTAAAGTGGACAGGGCCGTGGTGTCTTTTTTAAGTGGTATTATTCAGGCCGCTATTATGGTGGCCACTATCCTGATAGCACTCTCCCAGGTAGGCATTCAGACGGCGTCCTTTATCGCTATTTTGGGTGCCGCCGGCTTAGCTATAGCTTTGGCCTTACAAGGTTCGTTATCCAACTTTGCATCAGGCGTATTAATTATTTTGTTCCGCCCTTTCCGGGCAGGTGACTTTGTCGATGCAGCTGGTGTTTCAGGTGTGGTAGAAAAAATTGAAATCTTCCAGACCATACTGAAAAGCTCTGATAACAAACGCATTATTGTGCCGAACTCGCAGATTACCGGCTCAGCCATCATTAATTATTCGGCAGAAAAAACCCGCAGAGTGGATTTAACAGTGGGTATAAGTTACGAATCGGATCTGAAAAAAGCCAAACACTTGTTGGAACAAATCCTCAAAGCTGACAGTCGTATCCTGACCGAACCCACTGCTGTTATCGCTGTTGGTGCCTTAGCCGACAGTTCAGTCAATATTTTAATACGTCCATGGGTCAACGCAGCCGACTACTGGCCTGTGTACTGGGACACTCTGGAAAAAATCAAACTGACCTTTGACGAAAACCAGATTGTGATCCCATTTCCACAAATGGACCTGCATTTCAAAAAGGAAAAATAAGGCATGATAAAAACTCTCTGCTCTCTGTCAGTACTGGGCAGTCTGTTCATTTTGAGCGGTCTTTTGACAGTACAGGCCGAAGAAAGCACATCCAATGAAATAAAATTGGGCTGGAGCACATCAGCTGAGTTAGGCGCTATTACCACCTCAGGTAACACCAAAGGTACCTCGATCACAGGTAAAATCGACTCCAAACAAGAACTGGAACATTGGTCCAACGACTATACCTTCAGCGCTTTTTTTAAACGTGACGAAACCGAAGCAGATGATGGCCAGACCATAGTGGAAACCTCAGCGGAGAAATACGCGGCTTCTGCCAAAGGGGGTTATAAGCTGAACAAAGACACAGCTAAACTTTTTGTCTACGGCTCTCATGTAGACGACCGTTTTGGTGCTTACACTGAATACACCACTGTCGCTGTAGGTTACGGTGATGAACTCTTTAAAACTGACACCATGTCGCTGGAAGGTGAAATAGGTCCTGGTTATTACAGAGGCAAAACGGATTTAGAAGAAACTGAAAATGGCATGATAGTGCGTAGTGCTGCCACTTATCGCTGGCAGATCAGTGAGTCAGCGCGTTTTAAACAAACCGTCAGTCTGGAATACGGTGAAGACAATAAACGTTCCATCGCCGAATCGTCTTTAACCGCCAAAATTAATGGCCGGATGCAAATGAAAGCAGCCTTTTTAGTGCAAAACGACTCGAAAGTACCAGTAGGCAAAAAGAAAACCGATACACAAACCTCTATCACTTTTGTCTATTCGTTTTAATCTGTCCGTTTTACCATGTTGCGGGCGCACAGTTTATCAGCGCCCGCGACTGCAGCCACAAGTGCCGGGGTACAGCTAGTAACTTAAACTGCTGTAGCCCAACCCCTGCTGTTTTTGCAGTTTAATTTGTACCGGAATACGTTCTTTTAACGCTTCCACATGGCTGATAATACCTATCATCTTGCCACTGGCATTCAGCTGGTCCAAAGCGGCTAAAGCGGTTTCCAGCGTATCCGGGTCTAAAGTGCCAAAACCTTCATCCAGAAATAACGACTCAATGCGGGTTTTGTGGCTGACTAAGTCCGACAAGGCTAAAGCCAAGGCCAGACTGACTAAAAAGCTTTCGCCACCTGATAAAGTTTTCGTATCCCTGCTGGTATCGGCCTGCCAGCTGTCCAGTACTTGTAACTCCAGCTCTGCATCGGCTTTACGCGCCAACTGATAACGGCTGTGCAGTTTATCCAGTTGCTGATTGGCTAAGCCCACCAGCTGCAACAAAGTTAACCCCTGGGCAAAACGACGGAATTTAGCACCATCGGCTGAACCTATTAAGCTGTTGAATTTATGCCATTGCTGCACCAGCTGTTGCTGCTGCTCTATCTGCTGATACAACTCTTGTTGTTGCTGTTGTTGCTGTTGATCGCTGTGCAATTGCTGCCGGCATTGGCCCGCCTGCTCCAGCACCCGAAACAACTCTTGCTCCAGCGCTGCACTTTGCTGCTGCAACTGCTCCAGACTTTGTGCTGTAAGTTGCTGCTGAGCCAATACCTCACGCTGCTGCCTGGCTTGCTCCAGCTGGCTTTGGCAACGAATTTTTTCCGCCGCCAGTTTTTCTTTCAGCTCTGTTAATTGCTGGACTTGGTGTTCGGTCAGTAACATAGCTAAAAAGCTGGTTTCGCTGCCAAATTGCTGTTGTTCCAGTTGTTTTTGCCAGTCCTGCTGCAAGGCTGTCAACTTAAGTTGCAGCTGCTGTAGCTGCGCCTCGCTTTGTTGTTGCTGGCCGGTTTTTTGCTGCAGTTCAGTCTGTAAGGCCGTGAGTTGTTGCAACACCAGTTCAAGTTCTTGTTGTGGCGCTTCACTTTGCCCCGCCGAAACCGGCGCTAATCCTTCCTGTTTTAACTTTTCGGACCAATGCTGATACTGCTGATCAGCTTGTTGCAGCAGCAACTGAGCTTTATCCAACTGCTGACTCAGATGCTGTAACTGCTGTTGCCATTGCTGCCATTGCTTCGCTTGTTCTGACCACTGTTGCCAGGCTCGATCCTGCTGCTGTGGCGCAGGCAACACAAAACCAAAAGGCTGCAACTCCTGTTGCAACTGCAGTTCCAGTTGCTGTATCTGCCATTGATTTTGCTGCAAAGCCTCGCTCAACTGCTGTTGCTGCTGTTGTTGTTGCGTCAGTTTTTGTTGCAGCAATTGCTGCTGATGCACCAGTTCATGCTGCTGTTGCTGCCAGAGTTGACGTTTTAGCAGCTGTTGCTCCGTCTGCAGCAATTGATCCAGTGCCTGTTGTGCCTGCTGCTGAAATTGCTGCAACAAGGCCTTTTTTAAGCTGGCCTGTTGCAGTTGGTGCTGCTCTGCTTCTGGCAGGTTGTGCAGTAAATCAGTCCATTGTTCACCCTGCAGCCTGATATCTTCGGCCAGTTGTTGCAGCTGGTACTGCTGTGCTTTTTGTTGCTCTTCCAGCTGAACAAGCTTTTCCTTTGCCCCTTTGCCCTGCTCTTCAACCTGTTTCAGTTCAGCCGTTAAGGCCGCCAGTTCGGTTTCGGTCTGGCTTAAATCCAACGCCTGATAACTGCTAATGGCAGGATGAGTGGTGCTGCCACAAAGTGGGCATTCGTCGCCTGGTTGCAGCTTAGCTCTGTGACTGCTGAGTTCGGCAATCAGCTGCTCTTGCTGCACCAGCTTTTGTTTATCCGCCACTCTGTCGCTATACAACCTGAACTGCTCTCGCAAACCCGCCACTTGTTGCTGCAGCTGCAGGCTGTCGCTTTGTTTTTGTTGTAGTTCAAGTTGGTCTTTTTGCTGTTGCTGCAATTTTTGCTGTAAAGCAGCGGCAACCCTCAGCAATAACGGATAAGTCTGCAACTTAGTTTTATAATGCTGTACTTGCTGTTGCAGTTCTGGCAGTTCAATCGAGAAAGCCGGGGTGCTCTGTTGCAATTGCAGATCCAGTTGCTGTAATTCGACACTTACCTGCTGCAACTGCTGCTCCAGGTGCTGAGTGTCAGCCTGAACAAGCTGTTTTTGCAGGACCTTTTGTTGCTCTAACCCTTGCTGACGTTGCTGCAATAAAGGTTTCCAACCAGCCACAGCTGCTGCGAGATCTGCGCCATAAGGTTGTTGTGCAAGCTGTGCTGTTAAGGTCTGCCCCTGTAGCTGCAGTTGCTGAACCTGGTGCTGCACCTGCAGCTGTATTTGCAGCGCTAAAGCCTGACCTTGCTGCAATTGCAGCCGCTGCTGTTGTTTGAGCCCCTGCAACTGACTGGATTGACGTTCCAGCTGTTCCTTAGTGTCAGTCACAACAGAACGTTGCTGCTGCAGCTCTTTGTACAAAGGCAACAGCACTGCGGCTTTTTGGTAACTTTGCAATTTGGCCAAAGCGCTTTGTTGCATCGCCTGTTCTTGCTCAAACTGCTGCTGTTTCAATTCGGCTTGCTGCAGTTGCATTGCCGCCTGCTGTTGCTGCTGACGCCAGGCTAATAAAGGGGCTTGTTGCTGTTGTTGTGTTTTCAGTTGCTGCGTTTGCTGCTCCAAATCAGCTAACTGCTGCTGCAACAACTGGCGCTGTTCTATATCCAGCAACACCACACCTGAAGCTTTGGCCTGCAATAAGTCCAAAGCTGTTTTATGCTGGCGGTTTTGTTCAAACACCTGCATCGAAATCTGGCCATATATCTCAGTGCCGGTCAGCTCTTCCAATAGTTCAGCACGCTCATTGGCCGGGGCATTTAAAAATGCGGCAAAACCGCCCTGAGCCAACAGCATCGACTTGGTAAAACGGCCAAAATCCAGACCTGTGATCTGTTCAGTCAGCCTGAGCTTTTCGTTGCTTTTATCCGTCAGTATTTCGCCGTCGGCTTTGGCCAGTTCTACTTTGGCTGCCTGCAAATTGCCGTCCACCGCCCCACGGGAACGGCGCTGGCTCCAGAAGGCGCGGTAACGCTGGTCACGCACCTGAAACTCCACCTCGGCCAGACATTCACTGGTATGGCGGGTCATCAGCTCATTGCTGCTTTGCGACAAGAGTTTTAAGCGCGGTGTCTGGTGATACAAAGCCAGACAAATAGCATCCAGTATGGTGCTTTTACCAGCACCAGTAGGGCCTGTAATAGCAAAGAGGTTGCTTTGGTCAAAAGGCGGCTGGGTAAAATCAATTTTCCATTCGCCTTTGAGTGAATTTAAATTTTGCAGCCGGACAGATAAAATTTTCATGGCTGTACCTGCAAATCGGCCTGAGATTCGGGTTGCTCTAACTGCGCCAGAACCTGTTGTAACATCAGCTGAAACTCTGCTTTTTCACTGTCACTCAGGTCTTCCGATTCAAACCGGCGCTGTAACACCAGATCCGGTGTCATTTCATGCAAAGATTCCTGCTGTTCTGCAGTTAAAGCACTGACCGCAGCTGGTCTGGCCCGGCGTAGTTTCAGCAGCTCCACCGGCAAGCCATCCAGTTGCTGTTGCACCTGAGTTTGTAAGTCACTCAGATAACCATCACTGCCGGTTAATACCAGCTCCAGCCAGAGTTTTTGTTCAGGTTCTAGTTGAGCCAGTGGTTGTTGTAACAGCGAATGAAGTTCAGGCAAAGTACATTTCAGGCTTAAAAGCGGCTGAAAGCAGGGAATAGGCAGTAATTCAATGGCAGGTTCAGCCCTGGTCAAATCCAGTAACACCATGGACTTTTGCTGTTTGGCTTCATCAAAACTTAACGGGATAGGCGAGCCGCTGTATCTGATATTCGCTTTGCCTCCCACCTGTTGCGCCTGATGGATATGACCCAAAGCTATGTAATCAAAATCCGGAAAAGCGCTGGCCGGAAAAGCGTCCAGTGAGCCTATATAAATCTCCCGCACCGACTCAGAGCTGCTGGCCCCCACTGTAGTTAAATGCCCTGTCGCTAACAACGGCAGCTCTAATCCAAGTTCAGCTTTGAGCGCCAAAGCTTTGACAAAACACTGCTGATAACAGTCCGCTATGGCCTGTTGCAATTGTTGCTGTTTATCACTGGCCTGCTGGCCACTCTGGCTTTGTAACAGCTCGCGGGCACGCAAAAAGGGTAAAGCCGCCAGAATAGCGCCGGGCTGACCTTGTTTCGTATTCAGTACCATAAGATGAGATTCTGCAGCGCCCAACCAACCGGGCACCACCTGGGTATGCAAACAAGCCAGCAACTCTTTGCCTTCCTGCAGCACAGCCACAGAATCGTGATTGCCGCCCAGCAGCACCAACTGACAACCAGTCGGCTGTAAATCAACAATCAACTGATGATACAACTCGCGGGCATAACTGGCTGGAGTGGCAGTATCAAAAATATCCCCTGCCACTATCAGGGCATCCACCTGATGCACTTCAATTTGTTGCTTCAGCCAGCCAAACAAAGCTTTGTGCTCATCTGCCCTGCTTTTGCCAATAAAATGCTGGCCTAAATGCCAGTCGGAACTGTGAAGAATACGCATAAAAACTGAAAAGCCGCCGCGCTATGCCGGAATAGGGCCAGCATAGCACAGGGCCCCTGGTTTCATAAGTGAGTTAGCTGGCGTCAAACAGCAGCACAGCATCCAGCACTGTTTCACTGACCTGCCGGTAAAACTGCGGATCGATATTGTCTGCTGTATCGGTCGGCTGGTGATAGTGGGCATGATCCGGCACACCAAAATAGACAAAAGGCACAGCTCTTTTATGGAATTCTCTGTGATCTGAACTGAAGGTCCAGTCCTGATGGGTGCCGACCAGCCAGGCTGGCCTGTCATAACCCAACAATAACCGTACTGAACTTTGTTGCTGCAGTTGCTCTAAGGGTTGTTCCAGTTGGGGGTAATGGTAAGAACCCACAGCAATCAACTGCTGCCGGGTATTCTGACTTAACATATCCATATTGATATTCAGCTTAATCTGTTCTGGTTTGAGCAGCTGTTGTTCAAACAACATACGGGCCCCCCACATGCCGGTTTCTTCGTTATCCAAAGCGGCAAACCACAAGGTATGACGGGGTGGGTGCTGTTTAAAATAACGCGCCATAGCCAATAAAGCAGCGACCCCAGACGCATTGTCGTCTGCGCCATAATAAATTTGGCCCTGATGCAGCCCTAAATGGTCGTAATGCGCTGTCAGCACCAGCGCAGGTAAACCAGGATCCGTGCCTTCAATCCGGCCCAACACATTCGCAGCTCCTTGCATCAGTTGGGCTTTGCCTGTGGTCGGCTGATAAGGTTGTAAATAACCCTGGCTGCCTGCCGGCAACAAAGCTATTTCTGTAAACTGTGCAACCAGCCATTGCTGGGCTTTGGCGCCACCTTCCTGACCTGTGCCGCGGCCCGCCAGTTCTTCAGACGCCAGATAGCGCAGATCGGCCATTTGCCGTGCAAAATCCAGCCGCTCTGGCATAGTGTTGACGGACGGCTTTGGCTGAGCCAACAGACGTTTTTGCTCCATCTGCGCCATTTGCTCTAACAGATAAGGATGAAAAGCATAACCCAGGCCTGCTGCGACAAAGAACAGCCAAAGCCAGAGCGGAATACGGAATAATTTCATAACTATCCTGAGAAGCCAAAAAAATAAAGCAGCAGACTAGCGCAAACTGCATCAGCTCACCAGTCAAAGGCTTTGAAAGATCTGATATTTTCTGTCGCCCGATCCAAGCTTTGAGTGGTAAAATCCATTTTTCCCCGCACTGATCCAGAGAATTTTATGCCACAGAGCCGTAACGCGTCATTTTGGTGGGCCATTGCCAGTGTTCTGGTTGCTATGGTGGTGATCCAATCCGGCGCATCTTTAGCCAAAACCTTGTTTCCTGTGATTGGGCCTGAGGGTACCACTGCTTTGCGGGTGGGTTTTGCGGCTTTGATCTTGTCTTTAGTTTTTCAGCCCTGGAAAAAATGGCCCGCCAAACAAGACCAAAAAGCCTTGTGGTTTTATGGCATCAGCTTAGGTGGCATGAACCTGATGTTTTATCTGGCGATTGAACGTATTCCTCTGGGAATAGCAGTAGCATTGGAATTCACCGGGCCTTTGGCTGTGGCGCTGCTGTCGTCCAAACGTAAACTGGATTTACTTTGGGTGGCTTTAGCTATGGCAGGCATAGCTCTGCTGTTGCCCTGGCAAACCGAAGCCACAAGGTTAGACCCGCTGGGCGTGGCTTTAGCTTTAGGCGCAGGCGCCTGTTGGGCTGGTTACATCATTTTTGGTCAGAAAACCGGTGGCGCTTTGCATGGCGGCACAGCGGTCGCCTTAGGTATGGCAGTGGCCGCCTTGTTTTTGTTTCCTATAGGTTTAGCTTCGGCTGGCAGCACGCTATTTAGCTGGAGCGTCTTGCCTTTTGCTTTTGCTGTAGCCTTGCTCTCCAGCGCTATTCCGTACAGCCTGGAGATGGTCGCACTCAAACGTTTGCCTGCTCAGAGTTTCAGTATTTTAATGAGCTTAGAACCTGCTATTGCAGCTCTGGCCGGACTGATTATTCTGGCTGAGCAACTTAGCCTGTTGCAGTGGCTGGCTATTTTTTCTGTGATAGCTGCGTCCTTAGGCAGCAGTCTGACGGCAGGGAAAAAACCTGTGAGCGAGGTGGCGTCATAAAAACCCGGCTTATAAAAAATAGCCTGATAAAATAGCATTGTGATTCCAACAGATCCTGTTCTATGCTGAATTTCAGACGTAACGCAGGATTAGTTGTCAATGCAAAAATCGCTGATTATTCCGCTGTTTGGATTAGCCCTGGCTTTCCCTTGTGCTGCTGTGCAGAAATTTATCTGGCTGACCGACAGCAGTATCCATCAGAACCCAAACCACTATCGTCAGGCTCTGGATGTCAATGGCTTAACGTTAAAGCTATTGATGCAGGATGTGACTGCTTTTCAGGCTGAGCCAGTGCAGGCCACCACAGATCGGGCTATGGCGATGCTGAAAACAGAAGCATCCTCCTGTGCAGGCAACAGAGTCAAAAACGCAGAACGTTTAAGCTTCAGTTACGCTACAGCTATTCCTCACACTGTATTTCCGGGCTTGCGGCTTTACAGCAAAACATCGTCCAAAACGACCCAGTATCTGCAACAACAACTGAATGACCAGCAGAAAATCAGTTTGCAACAGTTGCTGGATAGCGATAATGAACTGCATTTTGCAGTGGGTGGTGGCCGCTCTTATGGCGACAAACTGGATACATTACTGCAACAACCCCAGTGGCAGGAAAAGTTTTGGCAACGCCGCTCTATCGACATGTCCGCCGGACTGATTGATATGCTGCTGCAAGACAGAGTCGATTTGCTGATTGAATACCCCAATGTGATGCAACACTATCTGGCTCAATACAGCGACAGCACAGAGCTGACAAGTTTTAGCATAGAAGAAGCTGAACCTTATATGCTGGGCTATATCCTTTGCGCTAAAACACCGGAAGGCAAAGAGTTAACCCAGTTTTTCCAGCAGCGCCTGAAGCAAGTCTCGCAGCAGAAAAGCTATCTGGATGCGCATTTAGGCTGGGTCGATGTGGCAGACCGAACTCAACTGACAGAACTCTATAATCAGGTATTTGGCACCTCATTCTGATCTTTGTGGAGTGGTATGCGTTTATTAGCGGTGTTGTTACTGATCTCCGGCTTTGCATCGGCCAATGGCACTATGCAGCTTGATGGTATTGAAGACTTCTCCAAAGCAGAACAGCAAAAGCTCAGGCTCTGGCTGGAACAAAGCTTTCACGCCGCCAATCAGTTGCTGGGCCCTTATCCATTTTTCACTCAGGTCTCTTTGTCGCGCCGCACAGCCAGCGAACCCGTGCCCTGGGCTTACACCCAACGTATGGACCAACAGCAGGTGTTTTTTCAGGTGGACAGCAGTTTTGATTTGACTGCATTTCAGCAAGACTGGACAGCAGCTCATGAATTCAGTCATCTGGCCTTACCATTGCTGGACAGAGAAGACTTATGGTTTGCCGAAGGTTTTGCCAGTTATATGCAATACCAGGTGTTGCAGCAACAGCAGCAATTGACGGGCAGTCCGGCGTCCTGGTACCGGCAAAAATTACAGCAGGTCGCACCTTTATTGCAGGCTTCAGAGCTGGCGTTGGTAGTGCAATTAAAACTCTGGCTACAACAAAGACGTTATAAAGCAGCCTATTGGGGCAGCACATTGTTTTTTATTGAAGCCAACCAGAAGCTGGAACAACAAAACACCAGCCTGCCCAAATTGATACAACGTTATCAGCGACAGAATCGCCTGAAAGATAAAAACCTGCAGCAATTAATCAGCTCATTGGATGCGCTGCTGCATAGCCCGGTATTCGGCCCTTTACTGCAGAAATACCAGCAACAAGCAGCTCAAGAGGTATGGCGTCAGCATCCGGCTTATTTTGAACAGATCAAAAGCACTGCGGGCTGAAAACTTCCCTGATTGATACAGCTCAGCTTTTTTTCATTTTTTCGCTCTTATTTGTGGTTTTTCCCTTTTCAGGCATTGTGAAAGCTCGTGATCCTCAGTTAATTTAGAGACTTGAGTTTTACATTACTATTTATGCAGGTTTTATCGATATGCAGCCAGTTGAGGAACATAGACCAGAATTAACTTTGGCAGCAGATTTAACACCTCAACAGAAATTACAAACTCGCCAGCAGTGTTTTTATGGCTGTATATTCTGCGGCTCTCCTGTTTTTCGCTACTACCAGCAACCCAATTGCCTGTCTGCAGTGCTGATCTGTCCCTTGCATGCGAAACAATTGCGCAGCGCTTTCCTGAGCCGCAATACCTTAGTGGAACGTATCAGCCAGCCTTTTAACCAACAACGTATCAATAAACCAGGTTTTAGTTTTGATCCGAACCGCAGAGTACAAGTCTCTGTCGGAATGAATACTGTTTATGCCGACTTTATTCCTGGTGATCATGAGCAGTATTGTATCTGGGTCAATGGCCAGGAGTTTTTTACCCTGCACTCAGAATCTGGCTGGCTATGTTTTTCTTTTATGATGTCGGATGCCTCAGGACAGACACTGCTCAAAGTAGAAAAAGGCGAGCTGCAACAAAGCCCTGAACACTGGGAATACAGCTATGAAGTCAATACCCTGAAGATCAGAGATCAGCAACGCCGCTTACAGTTTACCGCCCAACTTTGCAATGACAGAGTCTTGCTGACCAAAGGGCATTTTGTTGATCAGTCTGGTGATGGTTTTGTAGTCGAAGGCAATAGAGTCATCGCCATGCTGGATGGCCAAAAAGGTGGACAGTATATGCATCGCATCGAGCCTGGACGCTACAAAGGCGGCTGGGCTTTATTTAATAAAATCCGCCACCCGGATTTGGTTATGCCCGGAAATTTCGCTTTTGTTTGTGCGGCAAAACGTAAGTATTCTGGTACTGAGCGCTGAGGTTGTTTATTGTCCATGTAATCTGGCGTAAATATACCGACACGAATAAGTTCTGAACCTGTTCGGTCTGAACAAGCCAAAACAACAAACTTAGCATACACTGGCGGAAGATCCTCAGGGAAATAAGGCGTTTAGTGCCAGTCTTATAGCGCAGTCAAATGGAGAGATAGAATGCAGCATAATGTTAAATTAACCCTATCCCTTATAGTGGCTCTGACTACCCTGGTTGCATGTGGCGGCGGTGGCGGTTCTGACAGTAGTACAGGCGGCACTGGTGGTACAGGCGGCTCAGGTGGAAGCACTCCGCCAGCCCCGGTCTGGACTGCGGGTCAATTCAATGATGAATCCCAGTTTAAAAATTTTTGTGTAAGCCCACGCTCAGGCACAGATCCATTTAACGGTGGCGTCTACCCGGATAAAGCAGGCACGGCCATGCACGAGAAAATGTGGTTACGCTCCTGGAATAACAGAACCTATCTTTGGTATAGAGAGGTGGCAGATCTGGATCCGACCAGTTACAGCATTTCAGCTTATTTTAACCTGTTAAAAACCACAGCTGTCACTGATTCAGGCGTCGCTAAAGATCAATTTCATTTCACTGAAAATACTGCTGAATACCAACAACAGTCTCAATCCGGTGTCAGTTCGGGTTATGGCATTGAATGGTCAGTGTTATCAACCCGTGCACCACGCTCTTTTACTGTGGCCTATACCGAACCTAACTCTCCTGCAGCCCTGGCTGGTATTAAAAGGGGCGACTTTTTACTTGAGGTGGATGGTGTAGATTTTGTGAACGACGGCACCAGTGCCGGCGTTAATGCGTTAAATGCAGGCTTGTTCCCTGAGAATGCAGGTGAAACACATAGTTTTAAGTTCAGGACAGTGGAAAATACCGAAGTCAGTTATCAGCTTAATTCAGCTGACGTAGCTTCAAGCCCGGTGCAGAATGCTAAAGTGATAAACACAAACGCGGGTCCTGTAGGTTATTTCCAATTTAACAGTTATATAGTGCCAGCTCAGCAGCAATTGATTGATGCTGTTGAATTATTCCGGGATGCAGCCATTTCAGAGTTGGTGGTGGATTTACGCTACAATGGCGGAGGTTTGTTGGCCTTGGCTTCACAACTGGGTTATATGGTGACGGGACCAGATATTATTCAGGACCGGTATTTCGAGCGCCTGCAGTTTAATGATAAATACCCTACTACCAATCCTATTACAGGTGATAGCTTAAGCCCAACGCCTTTTTATAGCCGTGAAATAGACTATGAAAATGGGACTTTAACCAATACAACTTTGCCCAGCTTAAACTTAAGCCGGATCTATGTATTAACCACAGACAACACCTGTTCAGCCAGCGAAGCCTTTATGAACGGGCTGCGGGGAATAGATGTGGAAGTGATTCAGATAGGGGGCAAAACCTGTGGTAAACCTTATGGTTTTTATCCACAGGATAACTGCGGCACCACTTATTTTACTATCCAGTTCAGCGGTATTAACTTCAAAGGATTTGGCGACTACGCTGATGGTTTTAATCCAACCAATACACCTGTCTTTGCTGCAGATGTAAAAGGCTGCCCTGCCAGTGATGATTTTTTCAGTGCTTTAGGGGATCCGGAAGAAAACATGCTGCAGACAGCCTTGTACCATATGGAGATCAACAGCTGCCTGGATTTACCTGTACCTCCTTCGGGAGAGTCGGCACGCTCTTTGTCAGGAACTCTTTCTGAGACCCAATCTGGCTTAACCATGCCAGCGGCTGCAGTGCGGGATCCATCGGAGACACCGCTCAATAACATTATTCGTTTACCTATTCATGAGGCTGCGCCCAACAAATGATCAAGTCAGTCAAAGTCATTTCTTTTATTTTCGGCTGTACAGCATTAAGCGCTTGTCAGCAGGTTCAGGCGGTCGCAGAACCTGCTGTGTTGACAGAAACATCACCAGAGGTGAAGCTGGAATTACAGCAACACATCCAAAAAGCCATAGGCGGCCCTTTGGTGAAACTGGCAGACAATGCTTATTTGTTTGAAAGCCAGATCTGGGTCGAGTCTGTAGTGTTAAAAGATGAAAAAGGCCGTCCTTTGGATGGCCGTCATATGGATTTAGCCAACTTGTTTATTCTGCAAATTGAGCAGGGACAGTGCCAGTTAAAACACAATAAATCAGGCCAGGTTTTTGCGCTGACCCAAGCAAAATGTATGGCCGAAAAACAACGTTTTCCTGAAAAATAACTCTAAGACTCCGGTCAGACTAAACCGGAGTCAGCTGAGTCCTGCATCACCAGAGACAAAGCCGGTACTGCATAAAAAGCGGATAATTCCCTTACAGTGCGGTAACTTACTTTTTTACCTGTTTCCGCTCTTTTAATGGTCGCCAGTGACACGCGCAGCGAGCGTTGCTGGCAGGCATTAAACAAATCCTCCTGACTCAGAAAACGTTGGTGTCGCAGTGATTTCAGCAACTCAACTTTTAATACCAGAGCTTCTTGCATAAGGCGTTCACTCCATGGTTTGGGAAAGAGATTAGCAGTAGAAAAACCAGTTTTAAGTTTAGATAGTTTTGTTTTCAAAAAAGAGACAGAATTATGAACCTGACACCATTTTTAGTCCAGTTTAAAATTTACATATGATTAACCAGAGACCAAACTGATACTAAACTGACACCGGCATTTCCATGCTGAAACTGAATGGATATACCAACTCATTACAAAAAAGTATGCTGTTGGAGTAAACAAAAAAGGCCTGAAGTTCAGGCCTTGCGCAGAAAGGAAAATTTAGTTCGAAATACTGATAAATGGGTCCCAGGTAAAGTAGCCAATAATGGCGCCCGTGCTGTTATTCACCAGTTTAAAGCTCAGGGTGTACTGAATTTTCTGACCTGGTTCAATCACAGTACCTTGAGTCGCATAAGCATTGTTGTGGAACAACTGCAAAGTACCATTGACCGGATCTGAACCACTTGGCAGATACACACTGGTATGCATATTAAAGTAACTCAAAGCCGTAATGCTGGCGGATGGGTTAAAGCTGCCATTGTATAAAAACGCTGTGTAATCTGTGTCTCCGTCAAAAGTGCTGACAGTCCAGCGTACTGTATCGCCTGAGTTCGCTTTGATATCCAGCTCTGATCCGCCCTGATCACTGGCAACATAGCTGTTTTGAGCAATCATAGAGACAAATACATCAGAGCCACCCCAGGCACCTAAGTTGGTTGGGCTGCTGACAGAGCCAGGTTGCATAGAACCATCACTTAAACGTGATGCCAGTTCAGTGGCGTTCACTGCGACAAGAATATTGATAAGAGCCATGATCATTCCTTTTTCATAGTGAAATAAATAACAAAGTAAGTTGCTGTTGGTCCCATTCACTGTCAGCCTTAGCAGCCAATAGTTTTTGGGTACAGAGAGCTTACTCACTCCACAAAAAAGGTCAGTCTCAGAGCCGCATCAGTTTGGTATCAGCCCCGGATGTCGGTGTGGATAAAAAGGCGGTATACTCCGGCCTTATTTACATCAGAAGAACATAACTTATGTGGCCAGTCTCCTGTTTTAAAACCTACGATATTCGCGGCACTGTACCGGAGCAGCTGAATGAAGAATTAGCCTGGCGGATAGGCAGAGCTCTGTGTCAGGTGTTAGCGGCAAAAACTGTGGTCATTGGCCATGATATCCGGCTGTCCAGTCCGGCATTAAGCGCAGCTTTAGCCAAGGGCTTAACTGCAGGTGGAGCCAAAGTCATAGATATTGGCCTTTGTGGTACTGAGCAAGTGTATTTTTCGGTGTTTCACCTTAATGCAGATGCCGGTATCTGCATCACGGCCAGCCATAATCCGGCCAATTACAATGGTATGAAACTGGTTGGAAAAAACGCCGTGCCGCTGAATGCGCAGACTGAACTGCAACAGATCAAACAACTGGTCGCCACGGCTGACTTTAGCCATAACGTGTCGCAACAGGGTGACTATCAGCAGCAACACACTTTGCCTGCTTATATCGAACACTTGCTGACTTATATTCAGCTCAGCACACTCAAGCCGCTTAAAGTAGTGATGAATGCCGGCCATGGTGGCGCAGGCCTGGTGGTCAATGCCATAGCACCAAAACTTCCTCTGCAGATCATAGCGTTAGAGTTTGAACCTGATGGTACTTTCCCAACCGGAGTACCTAACCCTTTGTTAGTCGAAAACCGCGCTGTGACCAGTCAGGCTGTACTTGAGCATAAAGCGGATTTTGGTGTGGCCTGGGATGGCGACTTTGACCGCTGTTTTTTCTTTGACGAGCAGGGTCAGTTTATTGATGGTTATTATGTGGTGAGTTTGTTGGCGCAGTCGTTACTCAGCGCCAGCCCGGAGCAAAAAATTGTACATGACCCACGTTTGTATTGGGCGACACAACAAAGTGTGGCCGAAAGTGGTGGCATAGCGGTACTGAGCCAGACCGGCCATGTGTTTATGAAAGAAAAAATGCGTGCTGAAAATGCGCTTTATGGCGGAGAAATCAGTGCTCACCACTATTTCCGCGACTTTGCCTACTGTGACAATGGCACTATTCCCTGGTTACTGGTGGCACAGTTGCTGTCGCAGCAGAGCGTACCGCTTTCAGCTCTGGTGAAACAACTGCAACAGCAATTTCCATGCAGTGATGAGATCAACTTCAAGGTGAAAGACGCCGATGCGGTGATGCAGTCGATTCGACAGCATTATCAGGCCGAAGTACAGAGTATCAGCCTACTCGATGGTCTGGATTTGGTGTTTAACGACTGGCGGCTGAGTTTACGCAGCTCCAATACCGAACCTTTGCTTAGGCTGAATATTGAAACCAAAGCGAACCGGGTTTTGCTGCAGCAAAAAATCACTGAAGTATCGACACTGATCACAAGATCCGACCAACAATAGGGGGAAACTCCCCCTTTTTTAACCTGCTGCAGGTTGTTCCAGCAGCAGTTTCAGCTTATCCAGACCTTGTTGCAGATCTTTGCCTATCAGTCCTTCCATATCCATCACCAGCAATAACAGATTCATCGGATAAGGCATATGGCCCTGAAAGCCCCAGGTCACTGTGGTTTGATCAGCCTGCGTTGCTTCAAGTTGCATATAGGCCTGTGCTACTGACGCAAAAGGTTGTAAAAACCTCAGTTCGTACTCAATACGTTCACCTGCTTTGATCGCTTTGATTTCCTGTTCGCCTGCGCCTACTTCCTGCTTTTCACTCTGCCAGGCCGACACAAAACCTACAGTGCCATCTTCACCCTGATAGGTTTTTTTCACATTCGGATCCAAAGCCATCCAGACACTGAAGTTGTCCTGGTTTTTTAACAGCACCAGATAACTGAACAGCTGATCTTTGGGTTTATTGATACTGACGCTGCGTTCCACCTGATAGGACGAGGGCAACACCAAAGCGGCCAGCAGCAACAGAGCCACAGCCAATAAAAAACCGATCAGTAGTATTTTTATAAGTTTCATAAGGACTCTCTTCTGGTTATAAGGGCTAAACACAGCCCTTTACCAGTGTAGTCCGAAAATTTTGATTTAGAAAAGAGTGACTTATGCTGGCTTTTTTAGCCTGAGCTGAAATAACTGCATCGCAATTTCATCGGCTTGCTGTTGCTCGGCTTTTTGTTGTTTTTGCTGGGCGGCCGATTCCCTGTGCTGGATCACAGCTTCTATACCTTTGCTGTACGCCACCTGTTTCTGACATACCTGCTGCTGTTGCTGTAATTCAGCATAAGCCGCCTGAGTTTTATGCTGTTGCTGTTGTTGCATGTCCAGCAATACAGTTTTCATCGACGCCAGATTTTGTAAACCCAAAGCAGATTTCATCTGATAGCTGCGCTCCATACCGGAGATATGCTCGGTCAGCAGCTGCAAACGCCGCTCTTCATTGGCGGCCTGCTGATTCAGTTGCTGCTGGCGTTGTCCCATTTGTTTTAAATTGGCTTGCTGTTGTTCCAGATATTTTTTCAACATAGGCTTAACTCAACAATTTAGTTAAATCGGCTTGGGATTGCTGAAAATCAGAGCTTTGCTGTAAACCCTGACATAAAAAATGTTCGATGGCCGGATAAAGTTGCACTGCTCTGTCGAGCTCCTGATCTTTGCCCATCTGATAAGCCCCTAAAGGGATTAATTCCTGCACCTGCAAATAGCGTGAATAGAGTCGCTTTAACGCATAGGCATGTTTGAGCTGCTGATCCGGCACTATTTGTGGCATGACGCGGCTGATGGAGGCTCCAATATCAATGGCCGGATAATGCCCACGTTCGGCCAGCGTGCGGCTTAACACCACATGACCATCCAGAATAGCGCGCGCTGCGTCTGCTATCGGGTCCTGCTGATCATCACCTTCGGCCAATACGGTATAAATGGCAGTCATACTGCCTTTGCTATCGGCACTGTTGCCCGCTTTTTCAACCAGTTGCGTCAGTTTGCTAAATACCGAAGGCGGATAACCTTTAGTGGCGGGAGGTTCTCCGACAGACAAGGCAATTTCACGTTGCGCCTGGGCATAACGGGTTAAGGAATCGACCAGCAGCAAAACGTTAAAACCTAAGTCGCGGTAATAAGCCGCTAACCTGTGACTCAACTCCGCCGCTTTTAACCGCAGCAAAGGCGACTGATCGGCCGGAGCTGCAATGACTATGGCCTTTTTTAAACCTTCAGGGCCCAGACTGTGTTCGATAAAATCTTTTACTTCCCAGCCGCGTTCGCCAATCAGGCCCACTATCACCACATCAGCCTGGGTATAACGGGTCATCATGCCCAGCAACTTACTTTTCCCCACACCTGAACCGGCAAATAAGCCCATGCGCTGGCCCTGGCCTACAGTAAAAAGCGAGTTAATAGCACGAATGCCAACATCCAGCGGCGCACTGACGCCTTTTTTTTGTAATGGGTTCACTGCAGGTAAAGCCGCACTGATACGTTCGCCGGTTTTAATGGCCGCTTTGCCGTCCAGCGGGCACATTAAACCGTCCAGTACCCGGCCTAATAATTCAGTGGAAACCAGCAATTGGCTGGCCGTGGCCACAGTGCGGACCCGGGCCCCTGCTCTTAAGCCATCCACAGCTGTTAATGGCATTAAAAAGGCCTGATCGGTATCAAAACCAACCACTTCAGCATCAAACCACTGGCCATCTTCACTTTCGATCTGACAACGCTGACCCAAAGTAAAACTGTGACCGGCGGCAGATAAAATCATGCCGTTGACCCGCAGCAAACGGCCATAACTGTGCACCCAATCCGGCGGCTGAATGTGGGCTCTGGCCAGACTCAGGCTAGCGCTGAATGACCTACGCATCATCACCCAACAACACACGTCGTACCGGCAACATGGCCTGCTCTAAACGCTGCTGAAAATCCAGCTGGTGCAATTGCTGACGACCATTAAACTGCACCCGGCCTGAAGGCAGACTGGCATCAAACTGCAACGGAATGTGCTGAATATGGCGGATACCACTAAAAAGCGGCGCATCGGCCTGGGACAACTGAATAGAGACCAGAGGATCGGTTGCCCCCAGTTGCGGCAACAACTGATCAATAGCCAGCTGTAATAAGGACGGTTGTAACACCAGCTCGGTCTGCAGCACAGTGCTGGCCAGCTGCTGCACCAGCAATAACAGCTCCTGAGCCAGCTGCTGTTCTTTATGCTGCAGCTGCTGATTAAATTGTTCTGTTAAAAAGTCCAAAGCCCGCTGCTGCTTTTGTGCCAGTTCATTCTGTTGTTTTTCCAGCTCTTTTTGCCAGAACTGCTCTAACTGCTGCTGACCTTCGCTGACCCCACGCTGATAAGCTTCCTGCTCTGTCGCCGCTACACCAGCCTGAAAACCCTGCTGATAAAACTGCTCACTCAATTGCTGCACTGTGGCATTACCATCTTTGCGCTGCAAAGATGGAAAGCGGAATTGTTGGTCCTGCTGCAACACGGCGCTCATATCAGCCTACCGTCTCTTCAGGGTAGAGACGGTATTCCAGCCGTCCTGCTGCCATCATCTGTTTCACTATGGTCATGATCTCAGCCCGGGCTGCTTCGACTTTACGCACAGGCTGAGGTTTCATTGTTTCGATTTGCTGACGGTACACCTGAGCCAGACGTTTGGGTAATACCGCCAGAATACTTTCGGTCAAAGCCACATCGGCACCTTTGAGTGCAGTGACCCAAAGCTCGTCCGGTATGTCGGTCAGCAGCTGATTCAACACATCTTCGCTTTGGCGGCTTAAGCTGTAGAAGTCATACATTTTGTCTTCAATCGCATCCGCCATCGCAATATCGTGTTTTTTCAGCAGCTCCATCACTTCGGATTTGTTACCGCTGTATCTGTTCATAATGTCAGCCACCTGCTGCACACCATTGATGCGGGCGCCTACTTGTTCGCCGACATACTCGATGCAACGCTCCAGCGTATAACGTAAATCTTCAATCACGTGTTCACTGACTTCACGCATATTGGCAATACGGAACAAAATATCGTCGTGTTTTTGCGCCGGAAATAAGCCCAGAATAGTGCTGGCCTGTTCTGCAGGTAAAAAAGCCAGGATCAGCGCCTGCATCTGGATATGTTCCTGCTCCATAAAACGCACCAACAGCTCAGCTGGTACCCACTCCAGCCGGCGGACGTCATCGGCCAAAGCACCACCATAAATATCATCCAGCATGCCCCGGGCTAATTTGCGGCCTACAGCTTTGTCCAAAGCCCGCTCCAGATACAGACGGGACGCGCCGCTGACCCCACTTTCAGTGCGGTACTGGTCAAAAAAGTCCGTCAGAATAGTGGCAACATCGTCTTGTGTCACATTGGCAATTTTGGCCATACGCTCCGACAAAGCCCGCACTTCATTCCGGCCTAACTTCTTGATAATACAAGCCGCATTTTCTTCACCCATACTCAACAGCAGGATAGCGGCTCTGTCCAGATCCGAGATCTGTTTGCTTTGCTCAGCTCTTAACGGATTCAATGCTGACTCCTCGTTCTATCCAGTATTTAATCACTGCGGTCACCCGGTCAGATTCACGGTTGGCCAGCAATTGCAGGTGGTTGATTTGCTGTGCAAATTCAGAGCCGACTTCAGGTAAATGAATGCTGTGTTGTGACCCTGTCGCCTGGTTATTGGGTAAAGCAGGGTCTGCTTTAGCGTCCAGCACGGCAGGCCCTGTCGTCACATCAGCATTTTGCATTGCAGTCGGGTTCTGAGTACCAGCCATGCCCTGAAAACCAGCAGCTGAATGTTGCTCTTTGTTTTTACGGCTGACCAAATGATTGACTAAAGGACGGACGCCAAAAATCACCAGCGCCAGGCCAATAATGGCGCCGATCAGGTAACGCAAATACTCTTTCATTTCAGGCATTTGCCACCAGGCCATGCCTTCCATCTGAGTGGCAGCATCGCTGGGAACAAAACTGAAACTGGTGATATTAAACTGATCACCACGGTCGGCCTGATGGCCAGTCGCAGTTTTAATCATCTCGCCTAATTGAGCCAAACGCTCAGGCGTCCAGGGGGTTGCGCCTGCCGCCGCTTCGTTCACCAGTACAGACACGCTTTGACTGCGGACCCGGCCTATTTCATAACGGGTGTGGGTAATGGCTTTGCCGGTATCAAATTCGCGGCGCATTTCATTACGTTGTGAGGTGCGTTCATTGTTGTCCTGTTGTGCGGCCTCAGCACCAGGCTGCACTGGCACTGGCGGCTGATTGGCTAAAGAGCCAGGAATACCCATAGCCAGCTGGTCCAGCATAGAATCTGTTTTGCTGTTTTCACTTTTTAACACGCCTTCTTTGTCCAGCGCTTCACGGGTTTCTTCCACCACATTAAAGTCAACATCAGCGGACACCTGAATACGGTAATTGCCATCACCTAAAATAGGCAGCAGCATAATAGAAGCCCGCTCTTCAACGGAGCGTTCCACTTTTTCAATAAAGGCGAGTTTTTTGTCGGTTTCTTTCCCTACAGGCGTTTCGTCAAACAGATTGCCGCTGACTAACTTACCGCGCTGATCGACCACAGAAATATTGCGGCTGTCCAGACCCGGGATACTGCCGGACACCAGGCTGACAATAGCTTCTACCTGTTCAGGTTTGAGGTTATAACCAGGGGCCAAATCCACCATCACGGAAGCGGCAGATTTTTCCTCCTGCCGGCCAACAAACAAATTACGTTTAGGAATAGCTAAATGCACCCGGGCGTTACGCACCCCATCCATCGTAATAATGGTGCGGGCTAATTCACCTTCCAGTGCGTGCTGGTACTGCATCGACTCCATAAACTGACTGGTGCCCATGGTGACTTTGTCCTGCATAGCCGACAAGCCCTCAGGCATGGCGGCTTTAATACCACGGGCTGCCAGCGTAATACGGGCATCGGCTAAACGTTCCTGCGGCACCATAATATTGCCGCTGTCGGTATCGATGCGGAACGGAAACTGCTCTTTATCCAGAATTTCCACTATACCGGCTTTGTCGTAATGCTCCTGATTGCCGTACAAAGGCACGAAGTTTTTTGCCGAAGTCCAAAGGATCACTACTATGGTGGCGGCGACTAAAGTGGCCAGCAAAGCTATGGAAGCCAGACTTTTATCACCATTAGGCAACCAGTTCATTTTGCTGGATAAGTTAATTACCCTTTCCCGTAGTCTGTTGTCGGAACTTGCCACAGGCAGAGATTTTGCCAATTCAGTTTTCATTCCAGGCCCGCCTTACAGAGACATACGCATGATGTCATCCACACCATTCATCACTTTGTTGCGGATTTGCAGCAACATCGAAAAACTTAAATCTGCTTTCTGGCTGGCAACCATAGCCCCAACCAGATCATCACTGCGACCGGCATCAACCGCTGCCATCATTTCTGATGACAGATTTTGCTGCGCATTGATAGAACGTAAAGCAGAGGCAAAATCACCGGACAACGCACTGTCGTTTTGTGCGGGCATCACCTGTTCATTGCTGGCAATTTGTTGCAACTGATCAAACTGGCTGAGTAACACATTTTGGGTATTTAACGGAGAAATCATAGCTAATCCTTCCTGCTGCTTAAGCTATTGCATCAATATCAACACCATGCTCACGCATAGCGGCCAGTTTGTATCGTAAGGCTCTGGTGCTGACGCCCAAAGCCTCTGCAGCCCGGGTTCTGTGGCCATTAAATTGGTTCAGCACGCCCAGGATGTAATCAAATTCGGCATTCTTTTTATTCAGTTTCAGATGGTTAATGCTGGCAGATTCCGGCATCACAATGGGCTGTAACGGCAGATTCAAATCAACGGCCTGCACTTCAATACCCCGCGCCATCACCAAAGCACGCTGTACCACGTTTTCCAGTTCACGCACATTGCCTGGCCAGTGGTATTGGCAAAGTGCGGCTTTGGCTTCTTTACTCAGTACATATTTGCCATCGGCATACTTCTGCACAAAAAACTCGGCCAGCGGGATAATGTCTTCTTTGCGTTCACGTAAAGCAGGCCAGCTCAGTGGCAATACATCCAGCCGGTAAAATAAGTCCTGACGGAACAAGCCCTGATCCACCAACTGACGTAAGTCTTTGTTGCTGGCGGCTATCACCCGTACATCCAGTTTAATTTTGTGGTTGCTGCCTAAACGTTCCAGCTCACGCTCCTGCAACACCCGCAGTAATTTGGCTTGTAAAGACAGAGGTAATTCAGAAATTTCATCCAACAGCAAAGTACCGCCATTGGCGGCTTCAAACTTGCCGATTTGCTGGCTGACTGCACCGGTAAAGGCGCCTTTGTTGTAGCCAAACAACATGGCTTCCAGCATATTTTCCGGAATAGCAGCACAGTTAATCGCCACATAAGCCTGATCACGACGGGCGGACACATTGTGGATATAACGGGCCAACCGCTCTTTACCTGTGCCTGACTCCCCATTGAGTAACACAGTGGCATCGGTCTGAGCCGCTCTGTTGGCCAGTTGCAACACCTGACGGCTGCCCAGCGACACAGCGACTAAGTCTCTTAAACCACGGCTAATCGACGAGGCATTGCGGATGGTGTTTTGTAACTGCTGCTGGTTAAACGGCTTCAGCAAATAATCTATGGCACCGTAGTTCAGACTTTCCGCCGCGACTGCGTGTTGATCCTTTTCAACCAGTACTATGATTTGGCAGGATGGATGCTGTTTTTTCAGCAGCACCATTAAATCCAGAGTCCGCATTTCTGCCAGTTCAGCGGCCATCACGATAATGTCCGGCTGTTGCAGGGAACAAGAGTTCAGCACGGCACTCAGATCAGCGGCGTGGTTTAACTGAAAACCTTCAGCTTTGACACAAAGCATCAGGTCCTGTCCCGGCCGGCATTGTTCAATCCAAAGTAAATGTTTCATGGTCATGGGTTCACTCTTGTCTTTCAGCTTTGAGTACGGATCAGACGGACCAGTACTCTCCTGTTATGCGATTGTGTTGTGCTGCCAGCAGCCGGGTATCTGTTGCCGTGGGCACGGATTTCCAGTTTGTTTTTGCTGACGCCAAATTCGATTAAATGTGACGCGACTTCGTCGGCGCGTTCTTCGGACATCACTCTGTTGGCGATGCTGGTTCCCATATCGTCGGTATATCCGTCTATCAATACTTTTTTTACCGCTTTATCTTGCTGAATATAAAGCGCCAGGGTTTTCAGAAAAGCCGCATCATCGGCCGAAGGCTGGCGTTCATTGACCGGATAAAACAGTTGGAATTCGCGGGCCTGAGCCCAGGACAAAGGCAATAAAGCGTCAATACAGCTTTGGAATTGTGCGAGGGCTGAAGCGGATTTGATATTAGGCACTGTCAGGGTGATTTCCTGACCCGGCAGATCCAGCATCAGTTGCAGCCAATAACCTTGTTGTAATTGCTGCATCACAACTGGGACTTGCTCAATAAAGCGGGCGACTTTGGCATTAATAAAAGTGGGGGAAAATTGTACCGCAGGTGCGACTTGCTCTGGCTGCCAACCCGCAGTGACGACATGGCCTTGCACATCCTGCAATTCCAGATGAGCCGCATGCAGAGTTAATTGCATTTCAATAGCCCGGGCTGGCTCTTTACTAAAAGCCAGCGTGCCCATAGCACCCAAATCCTGTTCCATCCGACACTGAAACTGGTCGCCGCTGATACGCCACTGTGATTGATCCATAGCGGGCGTATACTGCGGGGCAGTAGCTACAGCCGATGTCAGCCAAAGACCTAACAGAGAAATAATCACAGGTTCATCCTTTTAAACCGCCTAACCGCAATCGACAAATAACGCCAACCACAAACAGTATTAAAAGGCAAAAAAAGCAGACAGGCATACAGCCAAATCCCGGACGGATCTGTGTTGTATTCACCTGAACAGGCGAAACCAAGGCTTGATCAGAACTGACCATCCTTCAGGTTCACCTTTTGGGTGACCGCTTGCTAATGCAACCCCGCTATCATAGATCCTTACAGATCCTTAGACCGGAGGCTTTGCGTCCTGACCTTTAAGCCAGTTTGCCTTTTAATTTCTAAGCTTGTTAGAAAAATGAGGTTCAGAGCTAAAATGAACTCTCACTTAATACACTACAATAAACAAAAAAAAACTGGCTGCAAGCTTTATTTTTATGAGCTTCAATCATTTAGCCAAAAAATATACACCAGCTTACATCAACCTTAATTGCAGGAACATGTTAAAAAAACATTTACACTTCAATAACCTGCATAGTCTAACTATAGTACATGACCTTTTGGTGACAAAATCAGACCTTAGTCTGAATTCAGGCTGAATTGCGTTCAGATCCTGATTTTAAGCGATGAACGGATCAAGGCCAGATCCTTTTTTGTTGTTATTTGGTCGCCTTTTAGCCCAAAGTTCCTAACACATTGACCCGAATTTGTTCTGGAATTTCGTTATAAGACAACACAACCAGAGATCCCTGGGTAAAAGTGCGGGCATAACGTGCCAGTAAAGGCCGTAATTGTGGTAAAACCACCAGCACAGGCTGATAACCCTGTCGTTGCATTTGTTCTTTTACCTGCGGCATAGCGCGCTGGAACTGACTCAATAAATTAGGCGCCACCGGGAAACTGTCCAGCGCCACTTTGCCTGCCTGCATCGCCTGATTTAAAGCACTTTGTAAAGTTTGCTCCAGCTTTTCATCCAGACTATAAGCCGCCAGCTCGTCCCGCTCGCCCAGCACCTGTTTCACCAGTACCCGTTGCAAAGCACAGCGCACATCACTGGTCAGTAAGATCGGATCTTTAGTCACTTCAGCACTATCCACCAAAGCTGTGGCTATGGTCACCACATCGCCTAAACTGACCTGCTCTTTAAGTAACAAACGATAGACTTTAAGTTGCAGATTAGGGGTTAAAGCCTTTTCTAAACTCTCAGCCAAAGTCGGGGCGACCTGGGCCAGACGTTTATTAAATTGCTTAATGTCCTCAAATAAAAACAAGTCTGCCAGATTTTCTTTAATCACTTTGCCGACATGAGTGGCGATCACAGTGGCCGCATCCACCACTGAATACCCTAAGTTGAGTGCTTTGGCTTTTTGCTCCGGTTCAATCCAGACCGCTTCTAAGCCATAAGCCGGGTCGACCGTCAGCTCACCATCCATCTGGCCATAAATATCGCCTGTATTAAGCGCCAGCAGCTTTTGGGGCTGTAATTTGCCCGACACCAGCGGCACACCGGCCAGCTTAATCCGATACTCCTGCGGGTTTTGTTTTAAGCTGTCCCGCACCCGCACTTCAGGCAATAAAAAACCGGATTGTTCCGACAAGGTTTTACGCACGCCCCTTAAGGTTTGCAATAAGGTTTCGCCCTGCTCTTTGTCGGCCAGATACACCAGCCGGAAACCCAGTTCGACTGAAATCCGGTCGATAAAAGGCAAATCTTCCCAAACCAGAGCTGCAGGTTCCTGACTGATTTTTTCGGTCAGGGCTTCGACTTCAGTATAACTGCGGCCATCGGCTTTTTGCTGCAAACGCCAGGCGGCGAAATACAAAGGCGCAGCAAAAACTAAAAAGGCTGCTGTTGGCATGCCTGGCACTAAACCCAGCACAGTCATAATGACAGCTGCGGTCAGTAACACCCGTGGCGACGCCAGTAACTGGCGGCCAACTTCGTCCGACATTTCGCCTTCGTCGTTCATCCGGGTTACGATAATAGCGGCGGCAACGGACATCAGTAAGGACGGCACCTGCGCCACTAAACCATCACCTATGGTCAATAAGGCAAAACGCTGGAACGACTCGCCTAAGCCCAGACCATGCATAAAAACGCCTATGGCCACACCACCTAACAGGTTAATGACCAGGATCACTAAACCTGCAATGGCATCACCACGGACAAACTTAGAGGCTCCATCCATAGAGCCATAAAAATCGGCTTCTTTGGCTATGGTCTGACGACGTTCTTTGGCTTGTTCCGGCGCTATTAAGCCAGCGTTTAAATCGGCGTCTATCGCCATTTGTTTACCCGGCATCGCATCCAGGGTAAAACGGGCCGCCACCTCAGAAATACGCTCGCCCCCTTTGGTAATGACGACAAAGTTGATGATCATCAGAATGACAAAGACCACCATACCGACCACATAATTGCCACCTATCACCACTTCACCAAAAGACTGGATCACATTACCAGCCACATGAGTGCCTTCATGGCCATGTAATAACACCACCCGGGTAGACGCCACGTTCAGCGTCAGCCGCATTAAGGTTGCGACCAGCAATACGGTAGGAAATACCGAAAAATCCAGTGGCTTTTGGGCTGAAACAGCCACCAGCAACACCACAATGGACAAGACAATGTTAAAGGTGAATAACACATCCAGCAGCCAGCCAGGCAAAGGCAACACCACCATGGCCAGAATGGCCAGCAATAACACAGGGATAGCGGTATAAGGCTGAGTAAAAGAACGCCAGTTCACAATGTACTTCCTCGCTCATTGGCCTGTTGTTGCAGGCTGGACGGAATAAAAATATCCGGGATAGGCGCAGGTTTCTGGCCCCTTCCCTGTTTATAGGCTTTGAGTTGCATCACATAAGTCAGCACATAAGCCACAGCTGTATAGAGACCTTTGGGCACTTCCTGATCAACACGGGTGGAGAAATAAATGGCCCGGGCCAGCGGCGGTAATTCAATCACTTCCAGCTGATGAGTAGCAGCCAGTTCGCGGATACGCAGCGCCATCTGATCGACCCCTTTGGCCACCACATAAGGGGCTTTGGCTTTTTTCTCAGAATATTTCAAAGCTACCGCATAGTGAGTCGGGTTGGTGATAATGACATCAGCAGTTGGCACCCTGTCTTCAATACGTCTGTTGGCCATCTGGTATTGGATTTGCCGGATCCGGCCTTTAATTTCAGGGTTACCATCTGTGGATTTACGTTCGTCTTTCACTTCCTGTTTGGTCATTTTCAGCTTGTTGGCCACTTTAAATTGCTGAAAAGGCACGTCTATCACTGCCACTATCAACAGCACCAGCGCCAGCATCATCAGACTGAAGGACAACACTTCCAGCCCGTCTTTGGCTGCTGTAGCTAAATCCATCCGCTGCAAAAACAATAAGCGGGTCGCCAGATGACTCATCAGGCCCCATAAACACAAGCCTAACAGCAAGACTTTTAAAATAGATTTGCAAAGTTCAACCAGACTTTCGCTGCCAAAGATCCGGCCTAAACCAGCGATAGGGTTCATATTGCTGAATTTGGGCCCGAGTAACTTACTGGAAAAAATAGCGCCACCCGGCAGTATCCCCGCCACCCAACTGGCAATAAACAAGGTCAGCAAAAAGGGCAGACTGGCCCCAAGCATAGCCAGCAAGGCATCAGCCAACGCACCTGTCATCAAATCACCTTGTTTCAGAGCGTTTTTATCCAGTTGCCAGCTGCTTTGCACCAGCTGATAAAACAGCTGCATAAACATGTCGGCAAACCACAATAAAGCCGCACTGCCCAATAACAGCAGCAATGCGGTATTGAGCTCTTTAGAGCGGGCAACCTGACCTTCCTCACGGGACTTTTTCAGTCGCTGCTCCGTGGGTTGTTCGGTTTTGTTCTGACCGGTATTTTCTGACATCAGCAGTTAACTCATCGCCAGTTGCATCACACCCAGCACATGTTCAGCCACCACAGAAAAGTGATTACCCATTTGGCTTAAGGTGAGAAATACACAAACAAATCCCAATAACAGCGTCATCGGAAAACCTAAAGAAAACAAATTCATACTGGGAGCAGAGCGGCTGGCAATACCAAAAGTCAGGTTCACCAATAGCATGGCGATAATGGCCGGTAAAGCGACCAGCAACGCAGCCCCAAACATCCAGCCAAATAAATTCACCAGCAGCATCAAATCCAACTGATACAAACTGGCACCGACAGGCCAGAGACTAAAGCTGTCGACCATAATTTGCAGGCTGATCAAATGACCATTTAAGGCAAAAAACAGCAGAGCTGTCATTACCCAGAATAACTGACTCAGAACGGACACTGAATCGCCGCTGGCCGGGTCATTCATCATGGCCATAGACAACCCCATCTGCATCGAAATCATCAACCCCACCAAAGCCAGCACTTCAAACAACATCCGCACAGCACCGGCCATAATGACGGCAAAGATCACCTGCTCCAGTGTCACCACAGCCCCTTCCAGCGAGAATGGATCTATGGCTTTGACTTCAATAGAGGGTGCCAGCAAAAAGCTTAAAAACAGTGCCAACATAATACGGGCTCTGGGCACCACAGCAGGGTTATCAAATACAGGCAAAGCCCAGAAAAAGGCCGCCAGCCGGACAAAGGGCCACCACAAGGTGCCAAACCACACCATCAGTTGATCTGTTGTCAGGCTTAATAATGAACTCATTCAGTGGTTCATCCCAACATGGCCGGGATCATCTGACTTAAATTGGCAAACCAGTCGAGTAACTTCTGGATCAGCCAATGTCCGGCAAATACCACCATCAGTAAAGTCAGCAGCATACGGGGCAAAAAGGTCAGGGTTTGTTCCTGAATCGAAGTAGCGGCCTGAAACACAGCCACCAGAATACCCAGCACCAGACCCGGTACTATCAGCACCAGTAAAATTTCGATAATGGTAAAAATGGCGTCGCTAATCAGCTGTGTCGCCATACCCGGATTCATGGAGCAGCTCCGAAGGTTGCAGCTAAAGTACCGGCCACCATAGACCAGCCATCGGCCAGTACAAAAATCATCAGCTTAAAGGGCAAACTGATAATCAGCGGCGATAACATCATCATCCCCATCGACATCAGCACACTGGCGACGACCAGATCGATGATTAAAAAGGGAATAAACAACATAAAACCTATCTGGAAGGCCGTAGTCAGTTCACTTAACACAAAAGCCGGTAACAAGACGTCAAAAGTTAAATCTGCCGCAGCTCTGGTGGTGGGTTCGTTGGCTATTTTTAAGACCTGATGCAATTCGTTTTCGCGAATTTGCGCCAGCATAAATTGCCGTACCGGCTGTTCAGCACGGGCTATAGCCTGCTCCAAAGACAGGGTTTCAGCCTGATAAGGCTTAAAGGCATTCTGGTATATATCCTGCCAGACAGGTTTCATAATCAACAGGCTCAGCATCAGGGCTATGCCAATTAAAATCCGGTTTGGCGGGCTTTGGGCCAGGCCCAGTGCCTGACGCAAAATCGCCAGCACTATAATAATACGGGTAAAAGAGGTCATCATCAGCACTATGCCGGGGATCAGACTCAACACCGTCATCAACAGCAAAATTTGCAGTTTAACGCTGTAATCTTGTCCTGTTGCACTGTCGGTGACAGACAACAAGGTCAGATCCTGAGCTGACAACCCCAAAGGCAACAGCAGTGCGGCCAGAGCCAATAAGACCTTAGGCATGACGGGTTGGGCTATTTTGCGTGGAGACAAACTTCAGGCCATATTTACCATTGACCATCACCACTTCGGCTTTCGCAAATAACACGCCGTTCACTTTGACATCCAGAGGCTCACCTACAGGCTTGTCCAAAGGCAATACATCGCCGGCTTCAGCGCCACTCAGTTCACCTAAGGTCACTTCTGTGCTGGACACTTCCAGAGTCACAGTCAGAGGCACGTCGCGGAACATATCCATGCCCAGAGCCCCTGTTGCTTTATCGGTTTTCTCTTCACCAAATAACTCGCCCATGTCCAGCATAGTGATGTCATCCATCATGCTGTCTGCATTCGTTTGCACATTACTCATCATCATTTCTCCTGTTTTTCCGTCACCTGGAACATTAATACCTGACCTTCTTCGGCCACAGTGCCGTGAAACAGCACTTGTTTACCCAATTGGAACCGCATAGAACTAAAGAGCTCTATGGCCAATATTTCTCCCTGTAACCAGCCTTGCAGCTGCTTGACTGTGACTTGCTTACGGGCCATCTCGACAGTGCAGCGTACCGGCAACTGCTGCCATTCCAATGGCAGCGGCGAGTTTGCAACTTCTGCTGCACTAAACAACTCATCGTTGTCTTGCAACAACAGCTCAATCGGCAGCCATAAAAACCAACTGACCGCATCGTTTTCCAGGATCAGCCGCACTTTCAGCGGCAAATAACTAAACGCATCCAGCTGCAGTTTTTGTTTGTACAAATGTGCGGTCAGAGGTAAATGCTGGTTAAACAGCAGTTGCATCAGAGCCTGCACCTGCTTTTGTAATAAACGGCAACAAATGCGGTTTTCAGAGCTACTGAATTCCACTTTTTCCTGGATCTGGGTTTTGTCTGTCAGTTGGCCCCCCAGACATAAATCGGCCATGTTATGCACGGCCTGATGGTCAATCGACATATAACAAAGCCGGTCTTTATCCAGTGGTAAAGCCGCATCCAGCAATAAAATACCTGGCTCTGATAACCAGTTCTCCAGACCCACACCACTGCATAAATTCAGGTCCAGATCAAAGACCACATCGGTCAGCATCCGGCCCAACTCGGCCTGCAAGGCTTTACTCAGATCCGCCAGACGGCTTTTGCACCTTTGGCTGGCTGTCTCAAAACTGCGTTGTTGCCGGGTTAAAGCGTAAGGGACAGCAGCTTCGGCCATCTCTTTGCTTAACAACTTCTGCTCTGTATCTGTAAAAATCATCCGCTACCCTAAATTCTGTTGCTGGTTCACTTCAACCAGCCGAAAGTTATCCTGCTTTAACACAAAAGCACGCCGTCTGAGTTTGCGTAATAACTTCAGCCGCACTGCGTTGTCTTTGCCTTGCCATTCCAGACCTAAAAACTCCAGCTTGTCGTTAATGGCTTTGCGATAACAAACCCTGGCTTTGACTCTGGTATTTTTGTCGTACAACACCCAAAACTGGTCCGGCACATTATCTTTCAGCGGAGCCAATAGTCCTGCTCCACCCATACTCATATCTTTAACAACAGCACTGCCAATTTCGCCACCAAACCAGCCCAGCCGTTTTAGTTTCACCGCTATGCCTTTGGTTTGAGTTTGCAGTGACTGCTGTGGGTCATAAAAATACCAGCGGTAATAAGTACGGCCCGGTTGTTGGCGTAAGTACGGCATATCAATCCTGATAATCTGTGCGTAAGACCGGCTGATTCTGACGGGCCGCACCGGCCGCTTTATTCAGCTCATTGTTTTTATTGTCGCTGGAGAACATGTCTTTTAACTGCTGCTCTGCTTTGCTGGTCAGGATCAAAATCTCAATGCGGCGGTTTTCACTGGCCCCTGGCTCTGCTTTGTTGAGCAACATGGTTTCGGCAAAAGCACTGACCTGAGCCACTCTTTGTACCGGCATACCACCAGCGGCCAGCACCTGACGCGCCTGCAGGGCTCTGTCACCCGATAGCTCCCAGTTGCTGTATTGGCTGCTGTTAAAGGCTGTACCGTCTGTATGACCTGAGATCAGCAGTCTGTTGTGAATGCGGGAAAATACCGGCGCCAGTTTTAACAACAAGTCTTCAAAATAAGGCGTCATTTCCACCTGACCCCGCTGAAACATCTGACGGTTTTCACTGTCGCGGATAATCACACGCAAACCGGCAGGCATAGCTTCAATCACCAGATTGGCCTCGGCCTGATTGACCTCTGCAAAATTCTGAAAGGCCTGCGCCAATAAACTTAAATCCGGTGGTGAATCGTATTGGCCGCTGATCAAAGAGTTCAGTTTTTCCCCGACACCAGCTGAAGGTTCCCTTTTGCCTTCAGGGATTTGCAAATGCGCCGACATACCAGCAACAAAAGTCTGCTGGGGTTCATGCACAGAGACAGCCATCTCTACAGGTGAAGGGGTGCCGCCTAAATCGACAGGATAAGGGCTGTTCATCGCATCAAAAGGATGGCTGTTACCGCCCAGAATCGACTGGGTCCGCATATAAGAGGCCACTTTAGTCCGCTCTTTTACGGTGGAGACTTCTAAAATCCACAGCACCATAAAAAACGCCATCATGGCCAGCGTAAAGTCGGCAAAAGCCACCTTCCAGGCGCCATTGCTTTTGCGACCTGCTTTGACACGGTTGACCCGCCGGATTATGACTGGAGCTGTATCGTTCATCAGGCCGCCTTGCTATTGATCCAGTCTTCCATTTCGGTGAAAGAGGGTTTCAAATCTTCAGTGATGAGCTTACGGCCTGAGTCTGTAGCCACCACAGCCACATGACCTTTGGCATGGGCCACCAGCACAGCCCGCACACATTCAAACACTGCGGTCTGTTTTTTGACATAAGCTTCCATGGCCGAACTCAAAGGTTCGAACAGGCAATAACAGGCAAAAATACCAATAAAAGTACCGACCAGAGCAGCGGCAACGTGGTAACCAATTTCACTCAAAGGCCCGTCCAGATGCTGCATAGTAATAATGATGCCGCCGACAGCGGCCAAAATACCAAAGCCCGGCATGGCTTCAGCTATACCGTGTAACGCGGTAGAAGGTTTCAGCTTTTGCTGCTCAATGGTCTGAATTTCCTGTTCCAGCAAAGCATCCAGATCATAGGCATTAATTTTACCCATACTGAGTAAACGCACGTTATCGCAGACGAAGACCAGCAACTCAGGATTTTCCAATACGGCAGGATAAGAGATAAAAATAGAGCTGACCTGTGGATTTTCGACATGATCTTCCAGTTCGCGGAAACCTTTGCTGCGAATAGTCTCTAATAACTGATACATCAGCATCAGCACCTCTTTGTACAGCTGACTCTGATCCTGCTGTTTCACAAACTGGGCTTTGAGTTGTCCCAGCATGTCCTTTAATACATAGCTGCTGTTGCCTATGATCAGAGCACCAACACCAGCACCTAAAATAATAACAAACTCAGCAGGTTGCCATAGCATAGCCACATTACCGCCAGCCATCACAAAGCCACCGACCACAGCAGCCAACACAACCAGAAAACCTATTAGTCTTTGCATTGTTTTTATTCCGTCCTTTTACCACTGAGCCAGTTTTTTATTCAGTAAATCAATAGCGTGCTTATGCAACTGGCAGACTCTGGACTCCGTCAGCTCCAGCACCAGCGCAATTTCTTTCATATTCAGCTCATGGCTGTAGTACAGATGCAGTAACAACCTGCACCGCTCTGGCAGCGATGCCATAGCTTTTTTCAGCGACAGCTTCAGCTCCAGTGCGGACAAGCTGGTTTCACCCAATTGTTCGTGTTGCTGCTGTTCCAATAATTGATCCAGACTTTCCATCGACTCAGCCTGAGTCAGATACATCAGCTCCGACAGCGCAGCCGAGTCAATCTTTAAGTGTTTGCCTAACTCTTCATGACTGGGCACCCGGCCTAAAGTTTTGGTCAGCTCCCTGCTGGCGTCACGAAACTGATGGGCTTGCTGGCGTAATTGCCGCGGGCGCCAGTCAGCACGGCGAAACTCGTCGAGCATAGCGCCACGAATACGCTTAAAGGCGTAGGCTTCAAAAAACTCGTCCGGTGCTTTGCCATAACGCCGCAAAGCTGACAGCAAACCCAACAAACCTATTTGCTGTAAATCGTCTGAATCCACCACAGAGCCCAATAAAGAGCGCAAATGACCAGCAGCTCTTTTCACCAGAAAGCTGTACTGACCCAGCAGTTTGCTTTCATTGCTGACAGCCACAGAGGACGGGCTTTGTGTTTCAGTATCTGACCAGAGACTTTCTGCCAGCATCGCAGTACCTACTGAATAAAAATGTTAGTGATCAGCACGTTATCCAGCTGATCTTCAAACTTGTTGTCGGCAAGCGTCTGGTTAAAGCGGCCAAGCAACAACTTCTGCACTTCTTCAATTTGTTGCATCGCCAATTTCACTTCCAGATGACTACTTTTGGCAAAATGCTCCACCATGGCGTTACGTAATAAAGGTGTGGCTTCTTTTAACGCAGCAACAGTGTCCGGTTTATGGGTCACTAAGGTCAGCTCCAGCACCAGATAACGAGAGTTCGGATCGCTGTTAACACTCATCACGAACTTTTCCATAGGAAAAAACAGCGGCTTTACACTGATTTCCTGCACCGCAGTTTTGTTCTGATCCGCCTGCCACCAATAAAAACCCGCGGTGCCTAAAGCGCCAACCAATAAAACTCCAAGTAACACCACCATCTTATTCATGGGTTCTTTTTCCTTTTTTATCCCTGTTATACCAGTTGATTCACTAAATTCTGTTTGTTGGGTTGTTTGGCTTCAGTCAGAGTCATTTCGGCTTCTGAATGAAAATTTGATTCAGGCTGTTGCGCCCGTTGCGGTGGCGTTTTTTGCTGCTGTTGCTGTGAGGAACTGTCTGAGCCCATACGCAGCTCAATCTGTACATCAGCGCCCAACTTTTGCTGCAAGCTGGCCCTTAACTGCTCCAGTCCCTGCCCCATAGCTTCACGTAATTGTGTATTACTACTGTGCATCTGCACTGTCAGGTGATCCCCGTCCAGTTGCACCGACAACTCAATACTGCCTAAGGAAGGCGGGTCGAGCCGGATCATGGCTTTGTTGACGTTAAAGCCCAGTTGCAAATCAATTTTGTCCGCCAGCATCTTTACCAGACGTTGCCCCCACTGCTGGCTTTGAGCAGGTAATGGGTCGGCTTGCCAGACAGGCAAAGTAGATACTGCAGCTGAAGCTACAGCAGCAGTCGGGGCTGGCATGTCCGTAATGCCCGCAGTCTGCTGCAAAGCTGTGATGTTGCTCTGGTTTGTATGCACCAGGTGATTTTGGTTCAGATGAAATACGCCGTTACTGGCCACTGCATTTTGGCTGTGTTGTTGTGACGGCTTCAGTGCAGACCACAGATCCTGCGATTCAGCCAGAGCCTGAGGTAAGGCAGCCTGAACTGCTGCAATATCAGTGACGGGCTGTTGCGGCAGGCTGGCTGGCACCATCAAAGGTGCAGCCAAAGCCGGAGGCTGCTGTTGCGGGCTGAGCACTGCTGCGGATAAAGAGTTCAGGCCGGATAAAGCGCTGCCAGTTGAAGGCAAAGCCGATACAGAGAGCGGAGCTCCCGATGCCTGAGTGCCTGCTTCTGTACTGCTGCCCTGCTCAACCTGCACAGGCAAGGCTGGCAGATTGGTAAAAACAGCTTCAGATCCAACCAATAAAGCAAGTGGAGCCATAGTTTGGGCTGCACTTTGGTTCAGGCTCTGATTCAGGCTCTGATTCAGGCTTTGCACTTGTCCCTGCTCAGTCAGCTCTGCCGCTGTAGCATCAGCTAACTGTTGCATTTCGTTATCCAACTGACTCAGCGCGGTTTCCATATCGGCCAGCAAAACTGCTAAATCCTCTGAATAGGACTGCTGCTGACCTTCAGAATAATTCGTCAGCGCAGACTGGCCCCCTATGCCGCCCTGAGGCAAAGCAACCGGAGTGAACAAGGCAAATACCGGCATTGTCATCAGCTTTTCATCTCCATCAGTGCTTCAGTGGTCAGTTGGTAGGCCACCACAGCGGCTTTATTGTCCTGAAAACGTTGCATCTTTTGCTCTAACATCTGTTGCTGACGTTTAGCCAATTGCAGTAAGGCCTGATAACGTTGTTTAACCAGCTGTAATTCCACTTTTAACTCGTGTTGTTCAGCACCTTGTTTGATCTGTTGCACCAAAGCGCTGATTTGGCGATCACAGTCCTGTACCTGCAGCCATTTACCTGCAACCATAGCTTGTTGCATCTGCAACAACAGTTGTTGGATCTGCATCAGGGCAGGGTTGGACTTCGCTACATACACAGACATCAGGTTCACCAAATTACCGAATAACCCACTGATTCAGCAAAAAGCACGCCACAAAATATCTATATGATTTATAAGGAATTAATAAGGAAGCAACTCGGAGGGAGGAAGTAAAACTTCCGCAGGGCGGAACCGGATTAAAAAATAGTTCCTCTATGAAATGCAAATTCGGGTTAGAGGCAAATTCAACCGCAGTTTAACTTGCCTCTAACCCGAACCTGAGCAAAAAGATACTAGGCCTTGTTCAGTAAACCCTGCCAACCTTCCTGCAGATTGGTCATCACTTCCCGTACATGCTCTAGTTCAGCCACATTGTTTCTCATACTGGCGCGTAAAATACTGTGGCCACAATGCTGATATAAATTGTGCATATTGGCAGCAACTTCACCGCCTTTATCCTGATCCAATGAGGCATCCAGACCACCGAGTATTTTTAATAACTTCTCGACACCAGCGGCTTTTTTATCAAATCTTTTGGCCTGAATATGACCCTCAACCCGGGCCAGCTCATCCAAAAAACCATCAAATAACATCAGTACCAGGCTATGAATATCAGCTCCTGAGGCTTTTACATTCACACTGGTATTCTGGTAGGCCTGATAACCCTGAGCAAAATCTAACATAAAGAAACCTCTTAAAACTGCGACATTGAGCTTTCCAGCTGCGCCATAGTCACCTGCATTTGGGTGAACTGAGACAGATAACGTTTGTACACCTGATCCATGGAATAATCATGCCGCTTTTGTTTTTCAGTCACCATATCCAGGCTGGCTTGTAAGGTTTGTTGTTTATCTTTCATCAAACCTGTGCGTTTGGTAAAAGGCTCGATGGAGGCCTGCAAGCCGCTGAACAAACCTGAATCCCCGACTAACATAGCTTCGATTTTGGCTGGGCTATCCGCTAAGGCTTTTTCCAGCTTTTTACTGTCGACTGATAAAACACCATTACGGTCAAACTCAATACCAACACTACTTAAAGTGGTGCCTTCATAGAGTTTTTGAAAAGACTGACGCATCTGGCTGCTGATACTGCGCGCCATAGTGTCTGAGTTTAAACCGGAATCTGAACTGATTTGTTTAACCAGAGCATTGTAACCGTCGACAAACTTTTTCAGTTTTTCTTCCACGGCTTTTGGATCTTGTTCCACTTTAATTTGTACCGGCTGATCAGTGCCCAATTGAGCTTTTTTCAAATCAATAGTGACGCCTGCTATCACATTTTCCAGCTTGTTGCTGGCCGAGGTGACGGTGATCGCATTTTCAGCACCCACTTTCACTATCGCATCCTGCGCTGCTTTTAATTGAGTTGCACCTGCAATGGCTGCACCAATATCAGCCCCTGAAGTGTCAGCGCCAGGCACAAAATTCATACTAATCGCATTGGCCGCACCTGAATCTTTACTGGTCAATACCAGATAAGACTGAGTACCACTGCGCACTACAGTGGCTTGCACACCGCTGTTATCTTCTGATGTATTAATTGCATTTGCCAGATCAGTTAAGCTGGCACCAGGGTTTAAATCGGATAAATCGACAGAAAAAGACTCGCCTGCAACCGTCAGTTGAAACTGACCGTCGGCTGGCAATGTATCAGTGCTGTTAAAGGCCATGGACATCTGGTGGTTCTGCGCTATCTGCTGCACAAAAATTTCGTAATCGCCTGCAACAGCATCACCGCCCACCGACACACCTAAGACTGTATCCTGATTAGTAGTGGCCGTGTTCGCTAATAAATCTTTATCTTTGGTAAAGCTTTTTAGCAGGTCCTGCATACTGCTCAGCGATGTTTCCAGCTTTTTGTAAGAAGAAAGCAAAGTGGAAAACCGGTTTTGCTGCGCTTTCAACACATTATCTTTGCCAGAGCGTTCAATCTGAGTGTACTGCTGAGCCAGATAGGCGGGATCTATACTGGAATAGGCCATAACGCTTTCCTGCTAAATTCAATTTGGGAAAAACCCCACTCAGCCGAAACTGAGTGGGGCGCGGTTAGAGCTATCCTTAGCTCCGGGCTCGATTAACGTAACAGCTGGCTTACCATCTGAGTGGTAGTGTTGGCTGTGCTCAGTACAGAAATACCTGAGTTCAGTAACAGTTGCTGTTTAGTCATGTTAGAGGTTTCTTTCGCGAAATCTGCATCCATCAGCTGGTCACGGGCAGCGCCAGTGTTTTCAGTCATGTTAGACAAGTTGTTGATGGTGTGGTCCAGACGGTTCATGGTAGAACCTAAAGCTGAACGGGCAGCACCTATATCACCTAACAAAGTGTCTAAGGTGTCGATAGCAGTGGATGAGTTCGCCTGGCTGGTCAGGTCGCCGATAGTACCAATAGTGGTAGTAACAGTACCTAATTCACCAGAGATATCTACATCCAGAGTTTCAGCTGAGCTTGCACCGATTTGGAAAGTCACAGCGCCTGCACCAAAAGTACCAGCGGCTGATAACAGGTTAGTGCCTGCACCGAAAGAGGTGTTGTCCATGATGCTGGTTAATTCAGCAGACAGAGCCTGATATTCAGCATCTAAAGCTGTGTATTCAGTGGCAGAGTTAGTGCCGTTGGCACCCTGAGTTGCCAGTTCTTTCATACGGTAAGCAATGTTTGTCATCTCTTCAAACGCGCCTTCAGCGGTTTGCATCATAGAGTTGGCGTTGTTCGCGTTGTTGATAGCAGTTTCCTGACCTACTAACTGTGCGCTCAGACGGCTGGCAATTTGTAAACCAGCAGCATCGTCTTTTGCTGAGTTGATGCGGAAACCTGTACCTAAACGCTCTAAAGCTACAGACAAACCATCGTTAGTACGGTTTAACTGGTTACGGATTGTGGTTGCAGCTGCGTTTGATTGAATTGATAAAGCCATGTGAGTTTGCTCCTATGCATGTTGCTCAAAACTATAAAGCGACACCTCAAAGCAGGAACTGAAATTTTTTTTAAAATTTATTTTGGGATCAGACTAAAAAACCAGCCCCCAAATAAACTAAAAAAAAAGCGCCAGACTGTTGCCAGCTCGGCGCAAAACTACAGGAAAGACTTTGTTTATCAATCAGCTAACGCAAACTCGACCAAACTGCGTGTCACGTTACCTTGCGCCATAATGGCGGATAAAGAAGAGGCAGCACCTTGCTGCATTTGCACTTTCAGCTCCTGGCTGACGGCAGAAACCTGTTGTTCACTTTGTTCGCTGTCTGCCATACGCAGCGCATTGAGTTTAGCCACCAGTACCTGACGTTCAGCCTGTACCTGCCGTAACATCTGCTGCAACTTCTGCTGCACTTGCACCAGCTCTGCCTGATAAGCCTGCTGGTTTTCCATCTGCTGAGCCTGCTGTGCCAGTATAGTTAACTGACCTTCGGGCTTTTGTAAGCGCACCTGCACCGGATTACCGGCAGCAACCCGTATCCCTTCGCCCTGCATCTGCCAGGGCTGGCTTAATACATGACTCTGCCCCGCTGAGGTGCTGAACAACAACACTGAACCCTGTTGTTTCAGTTCAATCTGATGTTGAGCAAATTCCTGCTGCATCATGGCCAAATTGGCATCAGCCGACTGCCCTGCCGGAAAACTTAATTGGATTTTTTGCCCATCAGACAAGCCAATAGTTACTGACTCGGGTTGTTTACGTGGGCTTAATAAATCAATTTTGCTGTTCAGTTGCCACTGGCCCGGACCTGCAGGCTGACTGCTCAGCTGCAAGGCCGGGGTTAAGGCGGTATTTTTTTGCTTTAGTTGCAACTCCAGCTGCTGTAATTGCTGACTGATTTGCTGTTTCTGTCCAGCGGACTGCGGCAATTCCAGCTGCTTTTTTAACTGCTCCAATTGCTGATACAACTGGCGGATTTGTTGTTCGGCCTGCTGATTTTTTGCTAACTGGCGGGACACATCAGCACTGATACTCCAGCGGCTTAAGGTGTCCAGTTGTTGTTGCAGGGAGCCAGTGCGGTTTGAAGCAGCCTTTGCCGGTTCTGATTCGACAGCCTGACTTTTAGCAGCTTTGCCCGCTGAATTCAGCGATGCAGTGCTACTGGTCAGTTGTTTCAGGCTATCGATTAACATGGCTCAGATCCCAACTTAAATTTTATTAAATAAGCTCAGCTGTGACACTGAACTATAAACTTTTAAGGTAGATTCATAAGACGCCAATGCATTGTTCATCTCAATATAAGCAGAAGGATAATGCACAGCTGTTAAGTCATCCCGCAGATTTTCAGTAAACAAAGCTATATCGGTATTGGTAAATTCCAGCGACTCGAGTGAACTGACAATGCCACCTATTTTAGTGATAGCAGAAGTGGTATCGCTCAGTACAGCGCTCAGCTTGTCCAGCATAGCCCGGGATTCATTTCCTGCACCTCCGGCTGGAGGAGCCTGCAGTAAAGCCACATAATCCTGCAGATCATTCAGGAAAGTCGCACCAGGTACTAAATCACTGCCGACTATATTGGCATCGACCAGCGTATTGGATGAGACTGCAACTTTACGCACCAGGGCGTCACCCTGATAAACGTATTGACCAGCCGCATCTTTGACAAATGGCTGCTGGTCGATTTGACTGCCGGCAAAAAGATAATTGCCATCGCCGTCTTTGGCGTTTAATAAATCTGCGATACCAGGCATCAGTACAGCCAGTTCGTTCGCCATAGCTTTGAGCTCATCTTCACCATAAGATGCATCAGCTGCGGCTGTCACCAAAGACTGAACGGACAAGAGTAAGTTATTAATGCTGGTTAACTGAGTTTCCTGCTGACTTAAGGTGTAAGTCACCAGCTCCATATTTTTGCCATATTGCTCAAGCGAAGTCAGTTCAGAATCCAGCCTTAACACCAATACGCTGCCCAGCGGATCGTCCGAAGGTTTGGTAATACGCTGATTGGTTGCCATCTGCACCGACAACTGACTGTATTTCTGACTGCTGGTCTGAATGTTCCGTATTGCGGTGTCATGGTATTGGCTGCTGCTTATACGCATTTTATTTTCCTCAGAACATCGTCATCAGGGTGTCAAACATTTGCCCGGCCGTACTAATGACTTTGGCGTTGGCCTCATACAACTGCTGGTAATACAACAAGTTGGCAGCTTCTTCATCACGGTTGACACCACTGATGCTTTCACGGGAGGCCAGCGCTTTATCATTCAGTACCTGTGAGGTTTTGACACTGGCCTGCACCTGCTTGCTCTGAATAGCCAGCTTACCGATCAGGCCGTCATAACCTGTAGCGACACCTTTCATTGAGTCTATGACATTGACCAGATTGCTGTTATCCCCTTTACCACCTGCCGGGATCCAACCGCCCATACCATCGTCAACCCGGCCACGAAAAGCCAGCTCATCAGGGCTCAGATCCGGATTCACCAAAATAGAGCCTAATGGATCAGCCGGATTAAAAGTGAATAACGGCTCACCCACCTTGCCATTTAAATCAAAACCTTCAGCCAGGGCATCATTGACCTGAGTGGCAATATTGGTGACTAAGTTATTTAATTCAGTGCGGGCCGGGTCCAGTACTTCAGATTTAACCCGCAACAAGCCACCCAAACTACCCCCGGCCGACCCTGAAATTGCAAACTGTTGAGTATTAAAAGTGGAAGTGACTTCAGTGCCAGTCACAGACAACACAGCGGCCTTGCCAGACATCACCAGCGGCGCGCCATTGAGTGCAGAAATAGTCATGGCACCATTGTCTTCCTGCATCACTTCAACCTGCATATAAGCAGATAACCTGTTAATGGCCTGTTCGCGGCTATCCAACAAAGTAGACGCATCCCGGCCCAATGCCATTTCTTTGCTGATACTCTGGTTTAAGTCCGCTAATTCCTGCAGCACTGAATTGACGTTTTCAGTCACTGCGTCCAGTTCAAATTCAAGTTTACGCACCTGACCTGTTAAAGCACCGTCCAGTTGCTGCAAATCCTGCACCATCGCACTGGCGGAAGAAATCACCTGCTGACGATAAGCCGGTGATTCAGGGGCAGATAAAGCAGCGTTAAACGCAGCGTTTAGCTCAGCCACAGCGTCATTCAGGTTCAGCGAGTCCGTGCCTAACACTTCTTCCAGATAACCCAGATAATCCTGGTAACTTTCGTAATAATTCAAGTCGGACTGAGTGCGCCAGATATCGGCATTCAGAAAGTTGTCCACCACACGTTCAAATTTGGTGACTTTGACTCCATTTAAGGCACCATCATTGGTTTGCAGCACTACAGTCTGACGGCTGTAGCCTTTGACTGCCGCGTTAGACACGTTTTGGCTGACGGCATGTAATCCGGCATTGGCGGCGTTAAGTCCTGAGACTCCATTCGATAACATACTCATTCAGTAGGCTCACTCTGACGTAGTGGCACCTGCAAGGGCTGAGTTAAAGCCGCGGCACCATAATCCTGATACACAGACTCAGCGACAGTTTTGGCTTCTGGCTTAAATTTATTTTCAGAATTTTCCGCAGCAGGCGAAAATTGCTGCACTATTTGCTCAGCCAGGCCGGTTTTGCTGTTGCTGGCCATAGACTGCGCCATCTGACTGTCGTACATATCGCGGAACATCACTTGCTGATCGCTGCTGAACATGCCTTCATCGCCGGTCAGCGCATCGCTGGCCGACCGCATATTTTTCAGCACCATTTGCAAAAATAAGGTCTCAAACTGTTCTGCTACCTGCTGCAAAGACTCGCTCTCCGACTGGTTTTTACTGATCTGTTGGCTAAACTGGGGGTCAAAGGCCAACTTCTGGCTCATCGCATCGAGTTTCATGCTTAGATCACCACCACATCTGCGTCCAGAGCTCCGGCTTTGTCCAATGCCAATAAAATCGACATCAGCTCAGTAGGGGTTGCCCCCAGACTATTAACGGCCTGAACTATAGTGTCGAGTGAGGTGCCTTCAGGCCAGACCATCATATTGGCGTTTTGTTGGGTCACATCCACACTGCTGTTTTGCAAAGGCAGAGTTTCGCCCTGGCTAAAGGGCAAAGGCTGACTGGCGCCTTCCTGCTCACTGATAGTAATAGTTAAATTGCCATGACTGACTGCTGCACGTTTCACCCGGACTTCGTCACTAATAACCACAGTGCCTGTTCTGCTGTTAAACACCACACGAGGGCGCTGCGAGCCTTCTTCGACTGTTAAATCCTGCAGCATCGCCATAAAAGTGGTGCGATTGTCCGCATCGCGTGGGGCACTGATCACTAATTTTGACCAGTTTTCTGCCCGCGCCACTTTAGGACCAAACATCTCGTTAATAGCTGTCACTACGTTGCGGGCTGTTTTATAGTTCGGTTTTTTCAGGTTCAGCACTAAATCACCGTCCTGCTGCAGATTTTCAATGCTGCGCTCAATAATGGCACCGCCGGGAATAATGCCGGCTGTAGGTACGTTGACTGTCACCGAAGAGCCATTTAAACCTTCAGCCTTGATGCCCCCGACCACTAAGTTCCCTTGCGCCAACGCATAGACTTTGCCGTCCACACCCCGCAGAGGCGTTAACATCAAACTGCCACCATGCAAACTTTTGGCATCGCCCAGCGACATAATAGTCACATCTATGGCCTGGCCCGGACTGGCCATAGGCGGCAGAGTGGCTTGAACGGCCACAGCAGCGACGTTTTTAGATTTAGGCAAAGAGGCCTCGTCCAGCTGCACACCAAATTGCTTCAGCATATTATTCAGCGACTGGGCGGCAAATTTGATCTGGGCTTTATCGCCTGAACCTGGTAAACCCACCACTAAACCGTATCCGACCAGTTGGTTATCCCGCACGCCCTGAATATCAACAATATCCAATAAAGGCCGGGCGGCAGCCTGAGTCTGTTGGCTGAGCAACAACAAAACCACGGGAAGGATCAAACAAAACAAACGCATAAAGTCACCCGTTAAAATAAATTCAGGTACGAAGAAAACAGCTTGGTGATCCAGCCAGGTTCAGCCGCATCGGCCATACTGCCTTTACCGGCATAGGTAATACGGGCATCTGCAATACGCTGGGAAGAAATACGGTTAGTGACGTCAATATCATCGGGTCGGACTATGCCCTGCAGCCGAATGTATTCATCACCCTGATTCAGTTTGATCCACTTCTCGCCACGTATGGTTAAAGAGCCATTGGGCAACACTTCAGTGACCCGGACTGTAATAGCACCACGCAAAAAATTCTGCTGACTGGCGCTGCTTTCACCTTCAAAGTTCTGTCCATTACGCAGTTGCATCGCCAGATCCGATACATTGGCATTGCCCAATAAAGGCACCCCCATATTGATATCTGTACTGCGATCGATGGCGCTATCTGCACTTTTACTGGATTGAGTCCGTTCGTTCAGCTCCACCGTCAGAATATCACCCACTCTGTAGGCTCTTTTGTCTTCAAATAAAGTGAACATATAAGAGTCAGCATACAGGCTGCCGTCACTGGCTGGCTCTGCCTGCTGACTGACCAGAGGATTTGCGGCACCACGTTCCCAATCTGCATCATCGGCCAGAGGGCTGTCAGGTTTAGAGCTGCAGGCCGTCAGGCTAAATAAGATAAACACCAGAAGAAAACGTAGCATAGTCAACCCCTTACATGCTTTGGCTGATAAAGTTCAGCATATCGTCAGCCGCAGTCACCACTTTGGCGTTCATTTCATAAGCCCGTTGCACTGCAATCATATTGACCATTTCGTCAACCACACTGACGTTAGAGCCTTCCAGCGTGTACTGCTGCAACTTGCCCAAAGCTTCTTCACCCGGTATACCTTCCACCGCTTCACCTGAAGCCGCAGTAGCGCGGTACAAGTTACCGCCCAGCACTTCCAGGCCAGCCGGATTCACGAAGTTGACTGTTAAAATCTGCCCCAATTCCTGCAGCTCGTCCTGACCAGCAATTTTTGCTGTCACAGTACCGTCCGTCCCTATAGTGACTTTGGTCGCATCAGGGGGGATCACCAGGTTTTGCGCCAGAGGTAAACCATTGGCATTGGTAATTAACCCCTCAGAGTTCAGATGAAACTGGCCATTGCGCGAATAGAGTAATTCACCATCTGTGTTTTCAATCTGGAAAAAGCCCTGACCATCAATGGCGACATCCATCTGGTTGCCTGTAGTCTCAGCACTGCCATCGGTAAAAATTTTCTGAGTACCATTCACCCGCACACCAGTACCAACCTGAATACCGGACGGCACCTGATTGAGTTCATCGGCTTGAGTACCAGGCTGACGTTGTATCTGGTAAAACAAATCTTCAAACACCACCCGGTCTTTTTTAAAGCCGACAGTGTTGACGTTGGCCAGGTTGTTGGAAATAGTGGTCATGCGCATATCCTGCGCTGCTAAACCTGTTTTACTAACCCATAAAGCTGAATTCATTCCTGTGATCCTCTTAACCGCTAATCAGTTTGTTGCCGGATACGGCCAGTTCATCTGCTGTTTTCATCATCTTGATGTTCAGTTCAAACTGACGGCTGATATTCATGGTATTGACCATCTCTTCGACGGCATTGACGTTGGAGCCTTCCAGTACACCGGATCTCAGACTGATGTTTTCGGCCTGATCCAAAGGTTCGCCATCCACAGCGCGGAATAAACCGTCCGCACCTTTGACCATCACCACATTGTCCGAGTCCACCAGCTTGATGCGCTCCTGCTGTTCAATCACACCACCACCTACAGGTAACAGGTTTAAGGTACCGTCAGGGCTGATATCAATATCGCCAAACTCTGGTAACTGAATAGCGGCGGCACCTCCCATCACAGCAAAACCATTGACGGTCAGTTCACCATTGGCACCCACCTGCAACTCACCAGAGCGGGTATAAGCTTCATTACCATTGGCATCCTGCACTGCAATAAAACCTTTATCGCTGACCGCTACATCCAGATCGCGACCGGTTTCCATCATGGCACCAGCCTGCAGATCGGTAGCGACAGGCATAAGCTGTGCCTGAAAACGGGTGCGGTAACCTTCGCCTGTGATTTGCAGCGATTTGGCTTGCTCCATATCGGCTTTAAAACCAACAGTGTTGACGTTCGCCAGGTTGTTCGCCGTGATACGAAGCGCGGTTTGAGCCAGTTCAGCCCCTGATACTGCGGTGTGGATCAAACGTTCCATAACCTAATCCTCTGAGCCCTTACACAGCGTTAAACAGCACTTGCATCATTTCATCTGCAGTACTGATGGTTTTGGCGTTGGCCTGATAACTTTGCTGGAAGGACATCAAATCAACCAGTTGCTTACTGATATCGACGTTTGAGCCCATATAAGAGCCGGCCAGAATGGCACCAAAGCTGCCTTCCGAAGGCACACCAATCAACGCCTCACCGGATTTTTGGCTGGCATACCAGGTGGTGTTATTGGCGCTTTCCAACCCTTGTGGATTGGCAAAGTTAGCCAAAGCGATCTGGCCTTGTAATTTCACTTCGCCGTTCGAGAAGGTGGCATACACTTCACCATTTTCAGCCACGGCCACACCACTGAATTCACCTGAGGTATACCCATCAGGTTTGTTTTCATATAAACCAAAAGCAGAACCAAACTGAGTGCTCTTTACCAAGTCCAGTTTGATATTCATCGCCTCCGCGCCATTAGTGGGTGCAAAAGAAAAATTCAGTTCACGTTTATTGGCAGGGTCAGTGACGTTGTTATCTAAAGGAGGAGTCGTTCCGTCCAAAGGTAATAATTGTCCTTTACCATCAAAGGTCATCCGCACCACATGGGCGGTATCCAGATTCCCTTCACTGTCTTTAGCCACAATCTCATTAGTACCAGCGGCAAGACCAAAAGCTGCTGCATCCAGTGGTTTGCCATCCATGTAATAAGTCACATCCCACTGATTTGCACCGGCATGGTTAAAATACTGAGTTAAGGTATGGCTGTTACCTAAAGAGTCAAACACTTCACTGGACTGGGAGTAGCTAAAAGCAGTGCCATCTTTTGGATCAAAAGCGACTAAAGGTACTGCGGTCTGATCAGGCAGTGGAATCACATCACTACCCGAATTCAGGTTCAGTGAAAAGTTAATATTGCTGGAAGCTTTAGCCGGAATATTTCCTGCTTCAATTTTCAGATCAGTTAACAAACCCGGGACTAAATTGCCCTGATCATCAATGCCATAGCCCTGCAATTTATCGCCATTGTTGGTGATGATGCTGCGGTCACTGCCATCCATTTTAAACTGACCCGCCTGGGTGTAGGCCAGACGACCATTTTCAGAGATGATAAAAAAGCCTTTACCAGTGATAGCTAAATCCAGACTTTGGCCTGTTCCCACCAGATTGCCGGCTTTTTCAAAGTTTTCGCTGGTGGCGGATACATTGACACCACTGCGCTGACCGCCGCTGTACAAGGCAGAAAATTCCGTACTGGTGGTTTTATAGCCTGCAGTACCGGCGTTAGCTATATTGTTTGATGTCACTTCCAGTGCTTTTTGGGTCGAACTTAAGCCACTCAGGCCAATACTAAACATCGACATTATGCGGTTCCTTAACTCTGAGTTGTTTTAGACAACTGGTTGATATCAAAAAGGTAATGATTACCTAAGCCATTGACTTGCAGGATGATGTCGTCCGGGCCTGTGCCGACAGAGACCCGCTCTACTTCATTGGTCAGGTAAGTAGGTACTTGCTGTTTAGTGGTATTGAGCTGCACTTCAGCCTGGATACTGTAGGCACCAGCTTCCTGCTGTGGAAACGCAAAACGCACTGTGCCTATGGCTGGGTTGTCCAGTGTAATTTCGTCAGCCAAAGTGCCTTTACTGTCATATAAACGCACAACAACTCTGTCTACCTTGGCCCCGAGGTTAATAGCGCCTTCAACCTTATCCGCTTCTTCCAGCGATACTGTGTCGGCTTTGACATCGACTTTCTGGCCGACCAGACTGGTCGCTTCCATCGCCTGCATGCTTTGCATGTATTTGATTTGCTGGCCGGACTGAATATTGAGGTTTTCTAAACTCTCCACACTGCTAAATTCTGCCAGTTGGCTGACATACTCTGTGCCATCCATGGGATTTAACGGGTTCTGATTACTTATTTGTGCCACCAGCAATTCCAGAAACATGCTGGATAAGCCAGCTGCGTCGGTTTTGCCATTGCTGGCGATCTGGTCACTTTGTGCTGTGTTACGTACAGCTGAATTGTTATCCACTGCCGACATAGTCAATTCCTTATTGGCCCAGCTTCAGCAAACTTTGCTGCATGCTGGAGACTCGGTTCATTACTTCCACAGAGGTCTGGAAAGCGCGGGAAGCAGACATCATGTCAGCCATTTCAGCCACAGGGTTGACGTTGGAATAAAACACCATGCCATCTGCATTGGCTATAGGGTTATTGGGTTCAAAACGTTGTTCTACTGTGCGGTCTGACTTCACTACGCCCAGGGTTTGTACCTGAGCCGACATAGACCTGTTATCAAAATCCTGAGTGTATAAAGCGGAAAACACTGGCTTGGTGGCGCGATAAGCTTCAGCTTCACTGGAAGCTGCAGTGTCCGCGTTGGCTAAATTGGAAGCGACAGTATCCAGACGCATCACCTGAGCCCGCATCGCGCTGCCGCCTATGTCATAAATAGCAGAAAAAGACATGCTTATTCTCCCTTAATGGCTTTGTGCAAGCCGTTAATTTTCATATTCAGAAAGGTCAGGCTGGTTTGAAAATCCATACTGTTGGCGGCGAAATTGGCCTGTTCTACGCTGAGTTCCGCTGTGTTGCCATCGGCTGACGGCTGAAAAGGCACGCGGTATTTCAGTTCATCACGCACATCAGATGCGTTCATACTGGCACCATAAGAGCTGGTTAAATCCGACTCAATATTTTGCAGAATGCTTTGATAATCCAGATCCCGGGCCTTAAAACCAGGCGTGTCGACATTGGCCAGATTGCCTGAGATAATCTCGGCTCTGTCGAGGCGAAGTTGCAGTGAAAACGGATGTACACCTAAAGCTTTGTTAAAAAATTCCATCTGAGTGCTCTGTGAATGCAGCAGTAGTGGTGATGGAGGTACAAGCTTTATGCCATCATTAAAAGGCTATATAATTTAATGACTTACACTAAAAGCATCGCAAATCCGGCCCTAAGGGCGGAAGTCCTGCTTCCGCTACGGAAGTGGTTAGTTTTCCTCCTGTTGTGTGTTCCGGCCGCCACTTTTGCCAATGCACAGCTGGAGCAACAGATCCGTTCCCATATCAGTGCTGAAGTCCAAAACTTTGCCCGTCAACTGGGTGCAAAAGGCCCGATCAAGCAGGAACTGGAGTTAAGTCTGCCTGGTGGTTTAACTAAATATGGCCGCTGCGCTAAGCTCGATATCAGCCGCAGCAACAGTCAGCAAGCGCCCTGGGGTCGGGTCAGCTACAGCTTAAACTGCAAAGATAAAACCAGCTGGCAAAGCAGAGTGACAGCCAAAGTCAAAGTCTGGTTGCCTGTAGTGGTTGCAAATCAGGCGATTCAAAAAAACGAGCTGTTGACCGAAGCCATGCTGGGCACCCGCCTGACCGAACTGACACAGTCTAAACTCAGTATTGAATTAAACCCCGCCGCTTTAGCAGGCATGCAGACCAAACGCCGTATTCAGGCAGGGCAAGTGATCAGCCGTCATCTGTTGGAGCATAAACTGCTGGTGGAAAAAGGCAGCCATGTGATCATCAGGGTGCAAACTCAGGGTTTTGAAGCCAGCACCAAAGGCGTAGCTTTAGAAAACGGCCAATTAGGTCAGCGTATTAAGGTACAGAATTTAAGCTCTGGTACTGTGCTCGAAGCCGATGTAGTGGCTGAAGCCACAGTACAAAGTATTTTTAAATAGGATTAAAGTTTCTGCCTAAAGCTGTCGCTTAACAAAGATAGCAGCAGAATTTCGGATCATGATCCGGCAATCAGGTAACTATCATGGTAAAAATTGACCATTACAGTCAGGTGCAACCCCTGATCAAAACTGACCAGCAAGGCCAGAGCAGTCAGACCAAAACCGCTACTGCAGTGACTCAGCCTGCAGAAGCGCAAGCCTCAATCAGCAGCACCACTCAGGCAGTGCAACAGGCCTTTGAGCAGTTGCAGCAACAAAGCGAAGTGGATTTAGACAAAGTCGCCAAAATTAAACTGGCCTTGTCTGAAGGCTCACTGCAACTGGATGATGACCTGTTAGTGCAAGCTATGCTGGATTTCCATAAAAAATGAATCAGACGGCTCTGAAGCATATTATTGCCGGGCTGCAACATGATGCGGATCTGCTGCAACAGCTTAGCCCTATGCTGCAAAAACAGTATGTGTTGATGAGCATGCGTCAGAGCAGCGAACTGGAACAGTTAAATCAAAAAGCCGCCATGCTGCTGGAACAGTTACAGCGCAATGCAACAGAACGTTATCAGGCGATGAGCGTACTGCAGTTACAACCCACAGAACAAGGTTTTGAGCGCTTATTGTCTTCTTTACCGGAAAAAATCCGCGAGGCCAGCCAACAATTGCTAAACAAAGTGCAACGTCACACTGAACTTTGCCAGCAATTGAATCAGAAAAACGGCGAACTTCTGGCTCACCAGCGCCAATTGATGCAAAACCTGCTGGGAATGGACAATAAAACCAGCTATCCGGATATGCCGTTGGGTTAAACCCTGAGGGTTCTTCAACTCTTTAGCGGCACAGCTGAACCATAGTGGCCACTTTTTGTGGGTCTACTCTGCCCTGACTGAGCACGGCTGAATAACTGTGCACAGACCAGAGGTTGCCCGCAGCTTTTAAGCTATCCACTACTGTGGTCAGATTGCTAAGGTTCACACCTCCGCCAACTACCAGTTCAATACGGCCTGCGGCCTGAATGTGCAGTTGCTCTAAGTGCGCAAGACCATGCATCACTCCCAGATTGCTGCCCCATGCAGTACCGGCGCTCAGCACTCTGTCGACCCCGGATTCGATCAGTTGCTCCAGTGCCTGACGCTGGTCCTTTATCGCATCAAAAGCGCGATGAAAAGTCACCTGCAGCCCCAGCTTTTTAGCCTGATTCACCAACAGATCCAGCGAAGGCAAATCCAGGCAAAGCTCTGGATTTAATAGCCCCAACACTACACCATTGGCACCAGCATCAGCAGCCTGAGCAATAGCCAGTTGCATAGAGGCCAACTCAGCTTTCGTCTGAATTTGATCGTCGCTGCGAAACCTCACCATCACCAGCAATCCGGGGACAGTCACAAAAGCCTGACGCGCTTTTTTCATGGCAAGCAGAGTGGGGGTCATGCCCTGTTGCTGCATATCAGCACAAAGCTCTATACGACTGGCACCACCTTGCAATGCTGCTTTAACATTGGCTTCCAGCTGTTCTGAATCGTCGGCGTTAATGCAAATTTCCAGCTGTGTCATGGTAAAAGTTCCGACGCCTTGCAGCCGAATGACCGGAACATCAGACTCCGGCTCCGAGCAGACTTTTGCCATCAAGCAGTTGACTGCCCGCTTTGTTTTGTACGGCGTAATTAAAACCAGGCTGAATGCCATAAGCCCCATACTGGCCTTGTTTATTTAATGCCAGAAAACCTACCTGATACTGCGCATAATCACCCAGCTTACGGGCAATACGCAGTACAGCTTGTTTACAGGCATCTTCCGGACTGGCGCCCTGACGCATCATTTCGACCACCAGATGGCTGCCTACAGTTTTGATCATCAGCTCGCCCATGCCGGTGGCCGTGGCGGCCCCTATATCATTGTCGACATACAAACCCGCGCCGATAAGAGGTGAATCACCGACCCGGCCATGCATTTTGTAAGCTGCACCGCTGGTGGTACAAGCGCCACTTAAATTGCCGGCAGCATCCAGCGCCAGCATGCCGATGGTGTCGTGATTTTCGATATTAATTTGCTGAATTTTCTGGTCTTTTAACCAGGCTTTCCAGTCCGCTTCGGCTTCAGGAGTCAGCAGGTTTTCTTCTTTAAAACCCTGCTGCAAAGCAAAGTGTTTCGCGCCTTCGCCGACCAGCATCACATGAGGTGTTTTTTCCATCACCAGCCGTGCCACTGATATCGGATGTTTAATGTTCTGCAAAAAGGCCACTGAACCACAGTTCATATGCTCATCCATAATGCAGGCATCCAGAGTCACTATACCGTCCCTGTCCGGGTAACCGCCGTAGCCGACAGTCCTGACTTTGGGGTCGGCTTCAGGCACCCGCACTCCGGCCTCAACCGCATCCAAAGCCCGGCCACCTTTGGCCAACACTTGCCAGGCCGCTGCATTGGCAGCCACCCCATGCTCCCAGGTAGACACCACTATGGCTTCAGGTTGTTTTTTGGTGGCAGCAAAAGCCGGACTGATTTTGGTCAGGCCTGTCAGGCCTAATAAAGCGGATAATTTCAGAAAATCACGTCTTGAGCGCATTAGTTTTCCTTAACAACACGCAGAGCCGCCTGATGCGACTGCCTGGCAAATAAAATGGCGCCTTGTTCCGGGGAAGACAACGCAGGATTGATACACAAGGACAATTGAGGATCCAGCCAGGGTTTTATCCGTTCTGAAATACCGCCTATCATCGACACGCGGGACACCTTAGTCTCCAGCAACTTACGGATCACCTGATTGATAAAAGCAGCACCATGCTGAATAAAAGACAAACAAACTTTGTCGCCCTGATCTGCCAGCTCAAACACCAGCGGTGCCAGCCTGGCATACTCTGTGGCTGCGGCATTCATATACTGTTCTGCCAGTTCTGTTGCTGTTTTATCTTTCAGCAAAACAGCAGTCAGCTTAGTGGGTAAGCCCACACCATCCGCATCCAGCAACACAGCTTTGACAGCTTCAAGGCCAAACCACGAACCGCTGCAAGTCGCATTGATTGGAAAACCATAACCCCCAATTTGGGTCAGTTGGCCCTGATGAGCAGATAAAGAGCTAAAACCGGTACCAAGAATAATTACAGCGCCGTCCAGTCCCTGATGAGCTCCTGTCGCGGCTATATGTAAATCAGTGGTCAGATATAAAGCTTTGAATGGATGTTGCCACTGCTGCATCGCCTGCTGCATCAAGGGCAAATGAAGGCCTGCAAGTCCAGCACCTACAATAAGTTGCTTTTTATCAGCCGGAGTTAAACCTGCCTGCAATAAGGCTTCGTCTGTTGCCCTGAGAATAGACTGGATAGCTTGTTCTGTACTGTACACAGGATTGGCAGGTCCGCCGCGCCCCTCGCCCAGTAACAAGCCTGTATCGTCCTGCAACATAACCCGGCAATGGCTGCCTCCACCATCTATGCCCAGGTACCAGGCTTTGCTTATCCTATTTTCGGCAGATACCACTCTATCCGTCATCTTGGGACTGTTCCTTTTGTATATGGGCTGCTACGGCCAGTTGTCCACCGGCCTGGCTGTCAGCTCAATCTAAACCATCCGTATCAGAGTATCACCCCCTTCAGGCTCAGCGCTATGGATCCAAGCGGGGAAAGCAGCAAAACATCTCTCATTGCAAAAAACTCAGCTTGCTGAACCTGTCAGCGGCGCGGCCCCCGAAGCAGTTGACGTCTGCATGTTCTGACGGGCTTTGCCCAAGCCAAAACACCAGCGCAACAGAGTAAAACGGCGGATGAATTCATAGCCCAGCCAACATGCTACAACGGTCAGAACCAACAATAATGGAAACTCAAAAACTGCAGGTATAGCCCAGGGTTTAAGCCAACTGGCAAACAAAATAATCAGCGTCTGATGCAAAATATACCAGGGCAATACAGCGTCGTTGCAGTACCTTAACAGCGGACTATTTGTTTTTGCCAGATAAGCTCCGGCGTACCCCAGCACGGCCAATAACCACAGCCAGTGGTTTGCTATCAGCACTACTCCAAATAAAGTTTTCACCCAGACCGAAGTATCAAACTGTGCCGACACAGCAAATACATCATGGCGCTCAGCAATAATCAGGCTGTAACACAACAGGGCTAAACCCAGCCACAGCCTTCTGTGAGACACCAGCTGCTGCCACCATAAATCCTGCCGCGCCAGTAAAAAACCAGCGATAAAAACCAAAAAGTATTTGGCATGGTTATACCAGTCATCCACCAAAGCATGGGTACTGGGAAAATCGGCCCTTAAAGTCCACCAGGCCCAAAACATCAGAGCAAACACCAGCGCCAGGGCATAACGGCCCTGCAACTGCTGCAGCCAGCGCGCTTGTGCTACTGCATTTAGCAGCGGATAACACAGCAGCCCCAGCAGGCTGTAACACCATAAATAAGGAATAAACCAGGCGTGGTTCCAGGTCAGTAAGCCGATAGGGCTATGATGCTCCGGTAATAAGTCAGTGACAGGATTGATATACTGCCACCAGAACTGCAAATAACCCGGCTGGATCAGCTGCTGGCTTAAGGCCTCGTAATAGACTTGCGGCACCACCACTACAAACATAGTGAATAACAAAGGGATCAATAAGCGTCTGGAACGTAGCCCAAACAGTTTCAACCTGCTGATCCGCGGCAAGACCAGACTCAGCGCCATACCTGCGAGTAAAAATAATAAAGACATACGCCATGGGTTGGTCAGGATCATTAAATCCTGCAATCCGGTAAAAGTCTGCTCACTTTTAATATGCCAGCCCCAGTCCGCCACATAATACATACCAATGTGGTACAAAATCAGCAAAGCAAAAGCCAGGCTGCGCAGCCAGTCCAGTTCGTATCGACGCGCGGTTAGTGTTCGTGTCATCCTACTTTTCCTTCACCCGTCGTACTTGAAGCTGCAGCTTTGTTGACTGCGTGCTCTCGCCCCGGTCACATAGGTGAACTATGCTCCCGGGGTCTCAAACACTTGTCGCCTCACTGCAACATCAATTACTTAGGGTGTATTTATGTGGTGTAATGTTGGACTTAATTCTGTCTGCTATGCATTCCGGCAAACAGAGCTGAATAGGTTGGTGGTGGAATTCAGGGATAAGAGGTGGCTGGTGGGGACGAACGCTGTGGCAAAAAACTGGTTTGAACTATTTGACCAACACAAGGTGCTGTATAGCTATCTGCTGTTTGCTGTGTATTTGCTGATCAACAACAGCATTAATGCCAGTTCGGTCTGGATCGAGCACCACAGAGACCCTTTGTCTGCGCTGCAATGGTGGGAACCTTTATTGTGGGAGTACAGCAGCGCCATAGGTACTTTGCTGCTGACGCCATTTTTAGTCTGGTTTTTTCACAAAGTACCGCCACGTTTTCAGGCGATAGGCTCACAATTAGCACTGCATTTTATCGCCAGTCTGGTCTTTAGCGTCGGACATATCAGCCTGATGGTGGCGCTGCGTAAGCTGGTGTATTGGAGTCTGGACCGCAGTTATCATTTTGGCCCTTTAGCCCGTGAATTTTTTTATGAATACCGCAAAGATGTCTGGGGGTATTTGTTTATCTTTACGCTGTTTCAGTTGGGGCTTTTTGTCTACCGGCGCTTAAAAGGCGACGCTATGCTGATTGGTGCTGAGCAAAATGAAAGTAATACAGCAACCGGCCAAAGCAGCACAGCACCTGAACATTTTCTGGTGCGTAAGCTGGATAAAGAGTTTCTGGTCAAAGTGGAGGATATTGACTGGTTAGAATCGTCCGGCAACTACGTCAATTTACATAGCAAAGGCCGGATTTACCCGCTGCGGGCTACGCTAGCCAACACAGTGGAGCTGCTCCAGCACAAAGGCTTTAGCCGCATTCACCGCAGTTTAGCCGTTAACCACCATGCCATTCACAGCATCAGTTACGATCCCAGTGGTGATGGTGAAATTTTACTCAGCAGTGGTGAGCGACTGAATTTATCCAGACGTTTTAAGGACGAATTCAGGGCAAGATTTCAAACCGCTTAACTCAGACAACACTTAACACCAGACTGATAATCACCCCCGTCACCAGCAACTGCAGCAGGCAATAGCCCATGATGTCTTTGGCTTTCAGGCCTGCTATCGCCAACACAGGCAAAGCCCAAAAGGGTTGGATCAGATTGGTCCAGGCATCCCCCCAGGCCACAGCCATGGCAATACGATTCACTTCAGCTCCTAACTCCAGAGCAGCAGGCAACATTACAGGAGCCTGCACTGCCCACTGACCACCGCCGGATGGAATAAAAATATTGACTAAACCAGCGCTGATAAAAGTCCAGAATGCCAGACTGTCTGCCGTGGCAAAACTAACAAAGCATTGCGATAAACTTTCAGCTAAACCCGACTGCATCATCACTGCCATAATGCCGGCATAAAACGGAAACTGAATAATAATACCAGCCCCACCCTGAATGGCCTGCTGCAGGCTATGCAATAACCGCCTTGGTGTGCCATGCAGCAAAATTGCCAGAAATAAAAATAAGAAGTTCACTATATTCAGATTCAGCCCCCCGGCTTTGGCAAAATACTGCAGCAAATAAGCCGCGGCAGCCACAGCTATTAAAGCTGTGATAACAAAGCTGTTTTCCAGCTTATCGGCCGGACGCTCTGTGGTTAGATCGGGCAAAGTTTCAGGGGTTAACTTAGCAGGGTCTATATAAACTGCGTCTTCGGCTTTGGGTCGCATCAGGTAATTCAGCAGCGGCACCACAACACATAAAGCCGCCACCAGCACCAGATTAAATAACGAAAAAATAGTGTCGGATGTTGGAATAATACCTATCTGAGCTTCGGCAAAATGGCCGGACGTGGCAATAGTTAAAGGCACAGAACCCGACAGGCCGCCATGCCAAATGACAAAACCTGAATAAGCGCTGGCGATCAGTAAGGGGTAATCGACCTGAATACGTCGTGCTAAAGCTTTAGCAAATAAAGCCCCTACTACTAAACCAAAACCCCAGTTCAGCCAGCTGGCAGCTAAAGACACCAGCGTCACCAGCACTATGGCCTGACCCGCAGTTTTGGCAAGTGTCGCCAGCCTGTCCAGCAAAGAGCTGACTAAAGGAGTGCTTGCCAGCATAAAACCTGTCACCAGCACCAACAGCATTTGCATCGAAAAACTCAGCAAGCCCCAAAAGCCATCACCCCATTGCTGTGCCACAACCAAAGGGCTTTGTTGTTCAAAGAGGATGGCGGCGACAAACACCAACAGACTCAATAACAACACAAAAATATAAGGGTCAGGCAGGTAACGCTCAACCAGTTTCACCAGAGGTTTAGCAACGGCATTTAACATATGAAAAAACCCAGAGCCATAAGGATAATAAAATCAAACTACTAGCATTTTCTGCGATCGACAAGCGAACCGCTGATCAGCCCTCAGTTGCAAGGGAGCATAGTTCCGGTCACTGGCATGATGCATCAAATCCAGATTACATCACTTTGCTATTTGTACATTGTGATACATACGCAGGGTTTTTGGACACTCTGCAGATACTTAGGCTCCGTATGATTGGCTTGTTGTCTTTGACACCGTCAAGGCAACTCACCATCAATCTTATACAGAGACTAGAGAGAATATTTTATGAGTACTGTTAAATCACTGAATAACCGCGCTCTTCTTATCGGCATTACTCTTAGCGGATTGACTTTAGGTCAGCAGGCTTTTGCCGTTGAGGCCCTGCCGCAAGGATACCAACTCAGCACTTTCCATGCCGGTGTTGAAGGAAAATGTGGCGAAGGTAAATGCGGCAGCACAGAGTCTAAAACTGCCGAGGGTAAATGTGGCGAAGGCCAATGCGGGGACGCGAAGTTCAATGCTATCGACACTGATGATGATGCACGAGTGTCTCTGGCTGAATTCCTTGTGGTCGCCCCTGGGAATAAGGCTGTGTTTGACAAAAAGGATACCAATAAAGATGGCTACATCGACGAGCGCGAATCCTATTTAAGTGTAAAAGCGGCCTATAACGAAAATGGCAAAGAATTACCTACCGGGTTGTTCTCTACTGAATACTGAGTTATACAGACAGCCCCACCCCAGAGTTGGGGCTGTCACCTGATCCGGCTGGAGCACCATTGGACAGCCTCGACAGCTATTCAGGTCTTTACTATAGAATAAGTGAATTATTGATACTAAGGGTTGTCATGGAACAGGTTGAACATATTCTGGTTGTAGACGACGACAGAGAAATCCGTGAGCTGGTAGGCAACTACCTGACCAAAAATGGCATGAGAGTCAGTCTGGCTGCTGATGGCCGGCAAATGCGCTCTTTTCTTGAAGCCAATACCGTAGACCTGATTGTGCTGGATATTATGATGCCGGGAGACGATGGTTTGCGTTTATGCCGTGAACTGCGCGTCAGCAAACATAAAGCCATCCCTGTTGTGTTATTGACGGCCCGCAGTGACGAAACCGATCGCATTATTGGTCTGGAAATGGGGGCTGACGATTACCTGACCAAACCTTTTTCGGCCCGCGAATTACTGGCACGTATTAATGCCGTTTTGCGCCGCACCCGTATGTTACCGCCGAACCTGCAGATCACTGAAAGCAGCCGTTTAATAGGTTTTGGCGACTGGCGGCTGGATACCAGCGCCCGGCATTTGCTGGACAATACCGGCACTGTGGTGTCGTTAAGTGGCGCCGAATACAGATTATTGCGGGTCTTTCTGGATCATCCACAACGGGTACTGAGCCGTGAGCAATTACTGAATCTGACTCAAGGCCGTGAAGCTGACATTTTTGACCGCTCCATTGATTTGCTGGTCAGCCGTTTGCGCCAGCGCCTGCGGGATGATGCCCGTGAAGCGGCCTGTATTAAAACAGTGCGCAACGAAGGTTATGTCTTTACCTTGCCGCTGCAACTGCTTGAGCCGGACTCCTGATGAGGCCACTGCGCTTGCCCCACAGTCTGGCCGCCCGTCTGGCCCTTATTTTATTCGTGGGTCTGGTGCTGGCTTATGGCCTGTCATTCAGTTCACAGTTTTATGAGCGCTACCAGACAGGCCGTAATGTCATGCTGAATAATTTATCCACAGATGTCAGTACAGCTGTAGCACTGCTGGACAGATTACCTGCAGAGGAAAGAGCGGCCTGGTTGCCTTTAGTCGAAAGGCGCAACTACAGGTATCTGCTGGACCAGCCGATACAGGGTGAGCCTATGGATATGCAGCAGCCCCCTATGGCTGCTCTGACTATCACGCAGAGCATCGCCAAAAGATACCAGCCGGTATTTCAGACTATGCCGGGGGTACGACCTCACTTTCAGGTGCATATGACCTTAAGCGACGGCAACTCACTGACGCTCGACGTCACACCCGGCGCTATCCCTATAGCTCAGTGGTTACCCATAGTGCTTATTCTGCAGTTGCTGGTGTTGCTGGGGTGTACCTGGTTAGCTGTGCATATGGCTATTCGTCCTCTGACCCGTCTGGCGCAGGCTGTGGATCAACTGGACCCGGATCTGCCAGGCCCAGCGCTGGATGAAAAAGGCCCCAGCGAAGTGGTGTATGCCGCCCGTGCTTTTAATACGCTGCAAAGCCGTATTGCCGCTTTTCTGAAAGAACGGATGCAACTGCTGGCCGCTATTTCTCACGATTTGCAAACCCCTATCACCCGGATGAAACTGCGGGTGGAGCAGATGCATGGCTTGCAGGAAAAGGACAAGTTGTGGAGTGATTTAAGCGAAATGCAACAGCTAGTCAGGGAAGGTGTAGCCTACGCCCGCAGCATGGACAGTACGTCTGAGCCTGAGTGCCGGATCGATCTGGCGGCCTTTCTCGATAGTTTTGTCTGTGATTATCAGGACAGCGGTCAGGCGGTCAGCTTCAGTAGTCACACAACAGCACTGATCAACACCAGACCCCATGCGCTGCGCCGAATTTTAACCAACCTGACAGATAACGCACTGAACTATGCAGGCAGCGCAGAATTAACAGTGCAAAACACCGCATCCGGCATCCTGCTGCAGGTACTGGATAACGGGCCTGGCATCCCAGAAGCAGAACTGGAGCAAGTGCTGCAGCCTTTTTATCGGGTCGAAAGTTCACGCAACCGCGAAACCGGAGGCACAGGTTTAGGGCTGGCGATAGCACAACAACTCAGCCTGGCTTTGGGTGGCAAACTGAGCCTGAAAAACCGCGCTGAAGGCGGGCTTTGTGTCAGCCTCGAACTGCCTGCACAACCTTAATCTGCTCCCGGATACATAGAGATACAAAAGGCCTGATCGCCGACATATTGGGGATACAGCAAAGACAGAAAATGGACAGCGAAGCAGCGACTGCATCCCGCATGGCGCGCTTAATCTGAAGGATACTGTCCATGACTTATGCCAACTCACAGCCCGGCCTGCGTGGCTGGGCTTTATTTGCGCTGCTGTCGTTAACTGTGCTGTTGTTTGCAACCAGCACCATGCTGTTGCATACCGAATTAGTAGAAGCCTTACGCAGTGCTATCCGTGTGACAGCCCGTACTTCTTTTGTCTTGTTTCTGTTGACCTTTTTAGCCTCTTCACTGGTTATTCTGCGGCCAAACCCGGGCACCAAAGCCTTACTCAGAGAAAGACGCTTTCTCGGCTTGTCTTTTGCGTTTTCGCATCTGGTGCATGGTATTCTGATCCTGCTTTACGCTCAGCTGTTTCCTGAAACCTTCTGGAATGGCCGTACCGCTACAACCAATATTCCCGGTTCTGTGGGTTATCTGTTTATTCTGCTGCTGACCATCACCTCTTTTCCGCTGATGATACGACTGCTGGGGTTCAACATCTGGAAACTGCTGCATTCAACAGGGACCTGGGTGATAGCCGCTATTTTTTGCCTGTCGTTTTATAAACGTATTCCGCTGCACCCCTGGTATCTGATTGCCTTTAGCATCATGGTATCGGCCGTCGCGCTGAAGCTGACTGCAAAACTGGTAGTCCGCGCCCGTAAAGAGTCCAAAGTTGGAGCCTTGTCGTGAAGAACCCACTGAACTTTCTGATCCAAACTCTATCGGCGTATCTGAATACAGCAGCTTTATGGCTGGCGGATATTCCACTGCGCTTGTTTCTGGCCTGGGAGTTTTTTGAAGCAGGCCTGGAGAAATGGCAGGGCGAGAACTGGTTTGCACAAATTCAGTCGAATTTTCCGCTGCCGTTTAATCTGTTACCGGTCAACCTGAACTGGCAATTGTCGATGTGGGCAGAGTTAATAGCCCCTGTGTTATTAGTGCTTGGTGTTGGCACCCGTCTGGCGAGTTTTGTACTTATTATCCTGACCATAGTAGCCACTGCAGCTGTGCATTGGCCAGCGGAGTGGTCCAGTTTGTCAGAGCTTGCCATGGGCTACTCCATCAGTGATAAAGGTTATGGCAACTACAAGTTACCTTTGATTTATATGGTCGGGCTATTTTTCCTGTTGCTTAAAGGCTCAGGCCAGTTCAGTGTGGATGCGTTGCTGCGTCAGCGGAGCTAACACCGACACTGACACACTTTGATTGCCAGGGCTGAATTCATTTCAGCCTTTTTTTGCCTATCTGAAGTCATTGGCGTTCAGCCAAACAAAAGGCCCCGCTATGGGGCCTTTATTTCTATGAAGCTCTTTTAAGCGAAGCCGCAAAGGACTCTCAATATTTTTAGCCAGAAATAACACCTTGCACAAACAGCTGCTGCAGCAAAACCTGACCTGAGGGTAATACCTCTTCCAACTTCATGTCCATAGTATCCGCCAGTGCTGCCAGATGCTGCCGCCCTGTCCACTGCTGTTGCTGCACCGAAGCCAGAAATGCATAAGCCAACGGAGCCAGACGGGAGAAGTGTACTTTGTGATCCGCTTTTCGCTGGGCCAAAAGTAAGGTTGGCTCCGGTAAAACCTGCTTCGGCAAATGGCCTGGGCCAATGTCACA
>CAMLSF010000002.1 GCA_946482615.1 uncultured Chromatiaceae bacterium
CGCGGCAAGTATCTAGCATGAGTTCTCTACGGGCATAGCCCCGACCGAACGATCACCACCTCCATAGGAGGTGGTTTAAGATTGACAACAAAAAGCAGCCTTATGGCTGCTTTTTCTGAATTTGGAGCGGGCAACGAGGCTCGAACTCGTGACCTCGACCTTGGCAAGGTCGCGCTCTACCAACTGAGCTATGCCCGCTTAGGCATTTTGCAGATAACAATCTGCTTTGGTATTTTATTTCTTAGCTCATCTCAACATCTTACAGTGGAGATGGTGCCCGGGGCCGGACTTGAACCGGCACGCCCTTTCGAGCGAGGGATTTTAAATCCCTTGTGTCTACCGATTTCACCACCCGGGCAAACACTTTTCTTTTGTATTACAGCCAACAGCATTTAATCGTAAACCTACATTAAATGGAGGCGGGTCCCGGAGTCGAACCGAGGTAGACGGATTTGCAATCCGCTGCATGGCCATTCTGCCAACCCGCCATCTGGCGTACGACTTGGAGCGGGCAACGAGGCTCGAACTCGTGACCTCGACCTTGGCAAGGTCGCGCTCTACCAACTGAGCTATGCCCGCTTTAAACTGGCCATTCGCCGTAACACGAGACGCATTCTACTGGTTTATGCTTTTACGTCAACCACAAATTTATGCTTTTAAATTCGTTTGCTCAAAAAGTAGCTGCGCTGCTGATTTTGCAAACTTTTTCCGCTTATTTACTCAGCGCTGGCCAGGACGCTTTCAGATAAACCAGCATAGACCAGACAGTTAATAAAGTGGCGATATACAACAAAGCCATGCTGATATCAGTCAACCAGCCAACCGGTTGCCAGATTAAGCCAATAAGAGCCAGCATCTGAGCTGCAGTCTTGTATTTGCCCACTTCAGACACGGCCACCTGAGCCCGTTGCCCTACTCCGGCCATCCATTCACGCAAGGCTGAAATTAAAATCTCGCGGCTGATCATAATAAAAGCCGGAATAGTCACCCACAGGGTTTGCATATCCACAGCAATCAACACTAAGGCGGCGGCCACCATCAGTTTGTCTGCGACAGGGTCTAAAAATGCGCCAAAGGGCGTCATCAGCTGCATCTTGCGGGCAAGATAACCGTCCAACATGTCAGTGATAGCGGCAAACCAAAAAGCAAAAGCGGCAAAAAAACGGGCGTGTTCCAGTTCAGAGTAGAAGCAGAATAAGCAAACCGGGATCAAACACAATCGGAACAGAGTCAACAGATTTGGAATATTCCACATAACACTACTTCTCAAAGTCGGCACAAATTTTTAGTTATTGTGACATGCCTGGTAAATCTTTTCGGCCTGTTGCCTGGAAATTCCCGGTACTGTCGCGAGTTCGTCCACAGAAGCCTGCATCACGCCATGCAAACCTCCGAGGTATTGTAACAAAGCTTGCCGGCGTTTCTCACCTACTCCGTCGATATTTTCTAACGGGCTTTTAATGATGGCTTTACCGCGTTTATTACGATGGCCTGTAATAGCAAAACGGTGCGCTTCATCACGGATTTGCTGAATTAAATGCAAAGCCGGCGATTCTGAGGCAAGAGAAAAACCGGCCGGATTGTCCGGTAAAATTAAAGTCTCTAAACCCGGTTTACGGCTGGTGCCTTTGGCCACACCAACCAACAACGGCTTTTTCGCAAAAGACCAGTCGCTGAAAAAGTTGATCGCTTGCGTCAACTGGCCCTGACCACCGTCTATTAAAATCAAATCCGGAATACGGCTTTCATCCGTCAGCTTGCCGTAACGTTTATTCAGGGCAAACAACATAGCGGCATAATCATCACCGGGGGTAATACCTTCAACATTAAAACGGCGGTATTCGCTCTTATTAGGCCCCTGACCGTCAAACACCACACAAGAAGCAATAGTCGACTGGCCCATGGTATGGCTGATATCAAAACATTCCATCCGCTCTAAGGACTCAAGCTTCAGTGTTTGTTTCAGCTCACGATAACGCACGGCCACCTGTTCTTTAACTGAGAGCTTAGTGGCGGCAGCCAGCTGGGCATTTTTTTGTGCTAAGGCTAAATAACGGGCTTTTTCACCGCGCTTGGCATAAACAAAACTGACTTTACGTTGGGCTAATTCACTGATGGCCTGCGCCAGTTGTTCGTCATCAGCCACCTGTTCGCTTAGCACCAACTCTTTGGGCACCATTTGGCCACCGGCGCCGCTTAAATAAAACTGGGCTAAAAAAGACGGGAGGATCTCTTCCGGCTCGGAGCCTGCCGGTACTTTCGGGAAAAAGTTTTTACTGCCCAGTACCTTGTGATCACGGATAAAAAGCACATGAATACAAGCCACACCGTGCGACCATTCCAGCGCTATCACATCCATTTCTTCGTGATCACCACTAACGTATTGTTGTTCCTGCACTTTGCGTAAGCTGACGATTTGATCACGAAACTGCGCCGCTTTTTCAAAGGCCATTTCACTGCTGGCCTGTTCCATCTGCTGCACCAGTTGTTCAATCAACTGCTGGCTTTTGCCGGATAAAAACAGTGAGGTGTTTTTCACCTGAGCCGCATAATCTTCATCAGAGATCTTTCCCACACAAGGTGCTGAGCAGAGTTTTAACTGGTATTGCAAACAAGGCCGGGTGCGGGCGCGGTAAAAACCGTCCTCGCACTGGCGGATAGGAAACACTTTTTGCAGCAGCTTTAAACTTTCCCAGACAGCCCCTGCGCTTGGATAAGGCCCAAAGTACTGGCCTTCCACTTTGCGTGGTCCACGGTGTGAACTGATGCGAGGGTGTTTATGGTTGGTGATCAAAATAAAAGGGTAAGACTTATCGTCCCTGAGCAAAATATTGTATTTGGGCAGGTACTGTTTAATCAGGTTATTTTCTAAAATCAGCGCTTCGGTTTCACTTTGCGTAACTGTCAGCTCCACATTATGAATATGGCTGACCAAAGCCCTGGTTTTACTGCCGGAGACATTCTGGCGAAAATAACTGGATAAGCGCTTTTTCAGATCTTTGGCTTTACCGACATATATGACGGTTTCTTTCTGATCCAGCATACGATACACGCCCGGCAAATGAGGCGCTGTTTTCAGGAAACTTTTGGCATCAAACATCAGCATTCAACATCATAGCAGCGGTTATAGCTTTGCAATGTCGATCATGCCATGGCGTAAGGCTAAGTGAGTCAGCTCCACATCGCCGCTGATCGCCAGTTTTTCAAACATACGATAACGATAGGAGTTAACTGTTTTGGCGCTGACATTCAGCTGCTCTGCGATGTCATTGACCTTTTCGCCACGGGTGATCATCAGCATGATCTGCATTTCACGGTCAGATAACTCTTCAAAAGGATTCTGGTTACTGCTGGTGACGCGGCTCATCGCCATTTTTTGCGCCACTTCACCTGAAATATAACGCTCACCGGCATGCACTTTACGTATCGCACTAATCATCTCAGAGGGCGCGGCATTTTTTGAAATAAAACCTGCGGCTCCTAACTGCATCACTTTGGTAGGTACAGGCTCTTCACAAGACACAGACAAGGCCAGAATTTTAATTTCAGGACAATAATGCAATATACGTTTAGTGGCTGTCATACCGCCCATACCTGGCATATTCATATCCATCAACACCACATCAGGTGTCTGGGCCCGACAAAATTGAATCGCCGCTTCACCGGAAATCGCTTCGCCAATGACCTTGATACCACGTTCGTCCATTAGTATACGACTGATGCCGGTGCGAACCAGCTCGTGATCATCCACTAATAACACATTAATCAATTTGATCTCTCCGGGGCCAGGGTGAACTACTCTAGTCTAGCTGTATTCTGTCTGAGCATAAAGCAGAGACAGGATAAAGCTCAAGCACTTCGATGAAGAAAGCGATAAGTAACACAAAATTAGTGGAGAAAAGGAAAAAAACTTACAAACCAATCAGATAGCGGGAATTTCAGGCATAAAAAAACCACCTTGATGGTGGCTTTAATGGCGGAGGGGGAGAGATTCGAACTCTCGGAAGGCTATTAACCTTCGCCGGTTTTCAAGACCGGTGCATTAAACCGCTCTGCCACCCCTCCGCGTTGGACGTCATATTAGGGGGCCTGCCTTTTTTTGTAAAGTGCTTTTCTATTGCTTTTAATCCGTTTGCTCAGCATTTGTGCAAAGTGGTCATTTTTTGCTAATTTACTTCACTGTTCCGGGCTATTAGGGCTTAAATAACTGCATCAGCACAGATTAAACCGAACAAAACCTGACAGCCCTGCCACTGTTGATTACAATAGCGACACAACAGATCAGGACCTTCTCTGTCATGAATAAAAAACGAATTTATGTCGCCTACACAGGCGGAACCATAGGTATGCAACAATCCAGCAATGGTTTTGTGCCCGTCCCGGGCTTTTTATCCGATACAGTTAAAAACATGCCGGAGTTTTACCGCTCAGAAATGCCGGAGTTTGATATCCACGAATACCATCCGGTCATTGACTCGTCTGATATGACGCCAGCACACTGGTTGGAGATTGCCACTGACATTCAAAGTCATTATGCCGACTATGATGGTTTTGTCGTGCTGCACGGCACTGATACTATGGCTTATACCGCCTCGGCTTTATCTTTTATGCTGGAGGATTTAGCTAAACCTGTGATAGTCACAGGCTCACAAATTCCACTGGCGCAATTGCGCTCCGATGGCCAGGTGAATTTACTCAATGCTTTGTATCTGGCGGCTTACTACCCTATCGCCGAAGTCGCATTATTTTTTAATAATAAATTGTTCAGAGGCAACCGCGCGACCAAGGCTGATGCAGATGGGTTTGACGCCTTTGCTTCTCCGAACTTTTCACCGCTGATTGAAGCAGGTATCCATATCAATTTAATCGCTGGCCATTTGGCCTCGACCGCTGTGACCAAAGCCTTAAAAGTGGCACAGATCACCCCTCAGCCGATCAGCGTCGTGACCTTGTATCCCGGCATCAGTGCTGAAGTGATTAAGAATATGGCGGCCGCTCCGATCAAGGCGTTGATCATTAAATCTTATGGAGTGGGTAATGCACCACAGCAACCAGAGCTGCTCGAAGCTCTGACGGAAGCCTCAAAACGTGGCACTATTATTGTCAACTGCACCCAGTGTTTTAAAGGCAAAGTGAATATGGGCGGCTATGCCACTGGCAATGCGCTGCGGGCCTGCGGTGTGATCAGCGGCTACGATATGACACTCGAAGCCACCTTAACCAAACTGCATTATTTATTGAGCCAGCCTTTAAGCACTGAGCAGGTACGGCTTTTTATGCAACAAAGTTTGCGCGGTGAATTAACGCTTTAAATGACAGTGCCGTGGATGTAAAAAAGCCAGCTTAAGCTGGCTTTTTTGTCTGCTGTATTTGCTTTACGCAAACACTGCCTTTAAGCGCTCTACTAAGCCCTGCTCTTCTGCTTTCACAGCGCCAAAACTTAACCAGCGTTTTAACAAAGCATCAACCGTCAGGCTGCTGCCGGCATTGTGTTTATCCGACAATAACTGCAATTGCACCTGTGCCTTATCTGCGGCAACACAATCTTTGCCGCTGACAAGCTCAATGGCAGTAGTGAGTTGAGCACGACTCAGCTGTGATTCATTGCCTTTAGCAAAATCGTCCCTAAAACGTGCAGGTAAAGCATCGGCTGTTACCTCTGGTTGCTCCAGCGCACTAAGCAGTTGCTGATAAACAGCATGAAATGCTGATTGTTCCAGTGCATCCAGCTTCTGCTGGATTTCCGCTAACAAGTGTTGCTTTTGCTGCAGTAAAACTGATTTGGCAGGTAACTCCAGCGCTTTTAATGCGCCTTGCGCCGCGTGCAGTTCAGAAGCGGTCACTGCTTGCGCTGATAATGCGGCCACTTCGGCAAATTGAGTTGCTGCCTGTTGCTGCTGCTCAGCCCATTGCTGGTCCTGCTGCTGTTTTGCCGCTGTTTTATTGGCAAAAATTTGGTCGCAAACACCCCTGAACTCAGACCAGAGTTGCTGATCCAATTTTCCGGCAAAACCAATCAGTTTCCAGTCTTGCTGTAACTTCTTCGCGCCAGCCACAGCTTCATCCACAGATAAAGACAATAATTGCTGAGCTTTTTCGATCAACTGCTGTTTTTCAGCGAAATGCTGCTCATGCTGAGCACGCACCCGGCCTTTGAGCTGGTCTACCAGAGTTTTAAACTGCGCAGCAAGTTCTTTGAAAAGAGCAGATTCGGTTGGGCCGCTTTCGCGCCAGCTTTTTTGTAAGCTCGTCAGTTGGCTGTCAAAACCTTTGTCCAGAGGTTTATCCAACATAGCGGTTAAATCAGCCAGTATTTGCTGCTTAATCAATGCGTTTTGTTTGCGTTGTTCGTCCTGCGCGGCGAAATAGTCGCGACATGGTGCAAAAGCCTGCTCACAAGCCAGATTAAAAGCCTGATTCAGATCTGCTTCCAGAGCCTCATCAGCCCGGCCTAAGCTTTGCCAGGTGGCTCGGGCTAACTTTACCTGCTCAGCACGTTGTGGTGCTTCCACGTCCGTGGCAACAGCCAAGGCCTGCATTTGCGCGACCAGCTCTTGCTTACGGGGGGTAGCAATGTAATTTTGCAGCTCGTTCAGATGCTGCAATTGCTGTTCAGCGGCCTGATAATCTTTTGCCAGTTGTTGCTGTTGAGCCGGGGTGAGCTCTGAATAACTTTGTTGGATCCCCTTGAACAGGCCAAACAGGACCTTATAGCGCCCTGCTTCGTACAGACGCCTGAATTCAGCCAGCTTTGAACGCACCGACTTCAGATGTCTATCAGCCTGAGCGGCAAATTCTGTCATCGTTGGCTGCCACTGAGCATTTAATTGCTGCTGCGCTTCTGCCAGGCTCTCTGGCAACATAGCGCCTAAGGTTTTACGACCTTTGCTCCATTCCCGCTGCCACTGCTGATACTTCAGATCCATTTGATGAAATTGTGTTGCATTTGCCGGAACAGCGGCCGCAGACCAATCAGCTAACAGGCGGGTTAATTTAAATAACTGCTCAGCCTGAGCTGGCAATTGTTGCAATTGAAGCTCAAAAGCTGTCAGGGCTTTTTGCAGACTGGCCTTTGCTGCTGACGCTAAATCACTGTGTGAGACTTCTTGTTGCACAGTCGCAGCTTCTGCAGCTAAGGGTTCAGTTTCATCCAGCCTACCTTCGGACATCAGCAGGGATAACTGTTGCTGTAAAGCCTGCAGTTTGGTTTCAAACTGATGTTGCTGCTGTTTCAGCATGGCAATTTTTTGTTGTTGAGCCAGCTGTTGTTGCTGCTCTTTTAGCAGCGGTGCCCATGCTGCTTCTGTTAGTGATTTGATTTTTTCGTATTTTTGAGTCAATTCTGCGACATCGTCCAGCAAAGCGAGATCAGACTGTACAGTGTCCCATTCTTGCTGGTACTGCAGCCATTTTTGCTGCATCTGGGTTAAGTCACCACGTTCACGTACCGCATTTAACTTTGCTAACAACAAATTGACGACTTTACGCACCTGAACAGGTTTATCTTTAGCTTCTTGCTGTTGTTGCAACTGCTGCTTTAACTCACTGGCTAAAGGCTCAGCCAGTTGTTTACTCAGTTTTTCCAACTGCTTTGGTTCGGTAATTAACGTCAGGAGCTGACGTTTTTGCTCAAGGCTTAGCAGATCCTGTTGTAAGTTTGCCAGGATGAGGTCGTTTTTTTTCAATCGCATAATCAGCGAAAAACGGATATCAGCATCAGCTTCAGTTAACGCTAACTTTTCTAAAATACTGCTTCTGTGACATTCTTCAATAAACTGACGTTTTAACTGTGCCGAAATACGGTTTTCCAGAATCATCTGAACCAGTTGAGTCTCAGCATATTGTTTTAAACGTTCTGCGTTATCCTGTTTACTGGCTTGCCACCATAAGGAAAATTCGTTTAATTTTTCTAAAGCGGCACGCCGCACCGCCTCGTGCCCGTCATTAAAGGCCAGCTCGTGCAAAATTTCTTTGTGCTGGGCATCCACATTTAACCCGGCAATTGCCTGTTGCCGCACTGCAGCGTCTTTATGTTGCCATTTCGGCGCGAACCAACGTTTAAAGATCATCATGCGCAAACCTTGCTATCGAAGAGTCCTGAGGGAATTGTTTTTTCATTTCAGCTTTGGATTTAACCACCATTTGACCATCAGCCCCTATGGTGTAAGGTTCAGTGGACTTAAGTACATAAGCCTGATAAGCCATCACCAGTTGCTGAGTGTGAGCTTTTTGTGGCTCAGATAAAGCTACACCGTCGGCCCAACGGCCTGTTGCAACTGTATCTAACAGGGATTGGTAAGTTTCTGGCGACATCGCCAGGACCAGGGCTTTGAAATCCATATTAATTTTTTCGCTTCAGATAGATCAGACGGGCACGGGCGTAGATATACCAAAGAAAACCCACTGCTATCATGCCCTGCGACACCATAGCTTCATAACCATCCGGCTCTAACGCCCAAAAATAGAGAAAACAAAAACCAGCTAAAAACAGGATGAGCGCCAACATGGATTGGTTTAACGCCCCCTGAATTTTTTTATCCAGACTTTGCACCGCCAAATTATGTTTCTTTTCCGCAGACATACCGGTCAAATCCAGCTGACAATGCTGGCAAGTCTGACTTTTATCCGAAATTTTTTTACCACAACGTGGGCAGGAAATAATTGCCATAGTAAAACCCTCTGAAAGTTATGGCGCACTATAAAGCAAAAGAACAAGTTTGCAAGCCAGCCCGGGCTGGCTTGCGCTACAGCGGATACGGACTGATTAACGCAGTTGATCAACCACAGCAAGCACAGCCACTAAGCTATCCTGCCCAAGCTTCATCGAACGTACATCAGACCAGCCGTAGTCTGAGTCCGGTAAATTTGCATTGTCTTTAAATGGCATTTCAAGCGTATAGGACAGACACTTAAACTGCTCCGCCACCCAGGTCGAGGCAATAGTCAGATTGGCCTGACCTGGCGCATCCAGCTCATAACCAAATTCGGTCTGGAACTCAGGAGTGACTAACAGCAACGCATTTTTAAAAGCGGTTTCCAGTTGCTGCATTTTCGCATTGTAGGAAGGTACACCTTCAGCTCCTGCGACAAAGTTGTATGGCAGGTTTTCATCGCCATGCACATCCAGCAGCATATCTACGCCGGTTTCCAGCATCTGCTGACGAACCAGATACACTTCAGGGCTCTTTTCCATGCTTGGCGTCTGCCATTCACGGTTTAAATTAACACCAGCGGCATTAGTGCGTAAATGGCCACGCACACTGCCGTCCGGGTTCATATTTGGCACTATATAGAACACGGCTTTTTCCAGCAAAGTGCGGGACACTGCATCATCTTCGTCCAACAATCTGTCTAATAAACCTTCAACAAACCACTCTGCCATAGACTCACCCGGATGCTGACGGGCAGTGATCCAGATTTTTTTCTTACCCTGTGCAGGCTCACCCACCACCAGCATACTCATATCACGGCCATCCAGAGTTTCACCCAGTTCGACGATCTGCGCTATACCTGAGCTTTGTGCTGAATGTAATAAGTCCATATGACGTTCATAGCTATAAGGTGCAAAATAGGCAAAATACACAGATTCAGCTTCAGGGTAATGGGTGATTACCAGCTCGTCGTTGACCAGTTGGGTATCCACTCTGAACCAGGTATCCCGGTCGTACGAGGCAACAGCCTGATAGCCTTTCCAGCCATCCGGATAAGCAGAATCTTTCACATTAACGATACGAATAGTATGAGGTTCGACGCTTTGAGAATGTAAACGGAAGTGGAACCATTGATAGAACTCTGAGTTGTGGTCTTTGCGGATCGCCAGTTGAATATCGGCAGGATCTTCAGCTTTAATCACTTCAATATTGCCGCTGTCAAAGTTACAGGTAATTTTCATAAAACATCCACTTGGTTGGGTGACAGATGCTGCCTGGAGGCAGTCTTAACGGACCGGCATCATAACACTATCCCCTGCGTACTTGAAGCTACAGCTCTGCCCCTGCTAAATAACAAAAAGGCCGCCCTGAGGCGGCCTGCTAAAACTACAATTTTTACTTGTTCACTGGCAAGGTTGGATATTTAATACCAGCCATTTCGTTCATCACCCGAATCACCTGAGTGCTGTAACCAAACTCGTTGTCGTACCACACGTACAAGACGCAGCGATCATCCTGAACTATGGTGGCTTGTGAGTCCACTACGCCCGCATAACGTGAGCCTACTAAGTCGCTGGAGACAATTTCTGTCGAACTGGTGAAATCGATTTGATCCTGCAGTTCAGAAAACAATGATACTTTTTGCAGGTAGTTGTTCAGCTCTTCACGGTTAGTGGTCTTATTCAGGTTCAGCGACAAAATCGCCATAGACACATTAGGGGTTGGCACCCGAATCGCATTGCCCGTCAGCTTGCCTTTTAATTCAGGCAAAGCTTTTGCCACAGCACTGGCAGCCCCGGTCGAAGTGATGACCATATTCAAAGGTGCAGCACGGCCACGACGTTCAGCTTTGTGGTAGTTGTCTATTAAGTTTTGATCGTTAGTGTACGAGTGCACTGTCTCAACGTGACCGTTTTTAATACCGTATTCATCATTCAGTGCTTTTAACACAGGTGTTATCGCATTGGTGGTACAACTGGCCGCCGACACTATACGATCTTCTGGCTGGATCATGCTGTGATTAACACCATAAACCACGTTATGCACTTCGCCCTTCGCAGGCGCTGTCAGCAAGACTTTCGCTGCACCTTTAGATTTGAAGTGAATGGACAATTCTTTATCGTCTTTCCAAATGCCGGTGTTATCCACCACCAAGGCATCATGAATACCGTAGGCTGTGTAATCCACCAATTCAGGCGAATCCGCATAAATAACTTTGATAAAGGTCCCATTGGCTTTAATACCACCATTTTCTTCATCTACGGTAATACTGCCATTAAATGGGCCATGGATAGAATCACGACGCAACAGGCTGGCGCGTTTTTCTAAGTCGCCTTTACGTCCACCACGCACGACTATGGCGCGTAAACGTAATTTACTGCTTGGGCCTGAACGCTCCAGCATCAGGCGGGCTAACAGGCGACCAATGCGACCAAAACCATAAAGCACGACATCCACTGGTTTGATTTGATCGTCACGATGTAATATTTCAGATAACTGATTATCCAGATACTGCTGCAGATTTTGGCCTTCGCCGGCATTTTTATACAGATAAGCAAATGCCAGCTTACCAATATCGACGCGCCCCGGGGCCAGATCCATAGTGGAAATAGCTTCTAAAACAGGAAAACTTTCTCTTAAGCGTAACTTCTGATGTTCAAAACGTTCGACGGTTTTATGGGCTTTAATAATGTCAATTGTTGTCGCATTTACCAGAGGACGGCCATAAACCACAACTTCGATGCCTTTATTACGATACAACCGACCTATGATAGGTTGCATATTCTCAGCATATTCCTGGCGCTCCTGCCAGCTGCGTTGATACTGTTCTTCGTGTGATAGAGTCATGGATTCGCCTTTTACGTCTTGTAGGTTCAGAGGTGTGCCTGTGGTCATCGCCACATTGAGGCAGGCGCATTGTAATTGAACATGTAATACTACGACAAGAATTACAAAAAGATTTTTTCCGAATTCTTCGTTATGCTAAAAGCAGAAAAGATGAATGAGATACTTATGAAATATTTGCTGTTAAGCCTTAGCCTGTTGATGTTGGGAGCCTGTTCTGAGGGCGAGCTGACATTACGCGCTGTTTGTGACAAAGAACCAGGCCTGTGTAATGACTTAAACGACGACTCCCACTGTAATATGCAACGCCGTGATCTGATTATGCAGCGCTACGAAGAGAAACATTTACCCTCAGACAAAAACAAATATCAGTTGCTGATTAACTTCGAAAAGTACTCAAAATGCATTGAGCTGGCCGCTGGTATTGAACACATTAAACTAAAAGAAAAAACCAGTACCCGCATGGTGGGTTACATCACAAGTCTGAAAGAAATCAAACGCTTGAGTGATGATACTATCAGCTCCGATGACCCACATTTGTTGTATTACCACTGGTCACGGAATAAAAGCGACAGCCACTTACAGCGTTTTTTGCAGGCGGAGCAGGAAAACCGGCTGGAAACACCAGAATTGCAAATGGCGCTGGTCAGTTATTACAGTAAAAGAGACAGGGAAAAAAGCATTCAACTGCTGCACCATGCTTTAGAGCTTTATCCACCTGAACCTCAAGTCGACCCTGAAATTTACGCCTCGTTAAGTAGTATGTTTTACAAGAAAAAAGATTATGCCAGCTCCTATCACTGGGCATTACTGGCGCAACAAAGCGGCGCATTTAATGTGGAGTTACAGGAGTTAAAAATTTATCTGGAGCAGGCTCAGTTGGATCACGAGAAAATTAAAGAAACAGCTGAACAAACTTTAGCTCAGCTGCAACTGGGACATTTTACTCCGCCGAAATTTTAACGTCCGGGTTAAAAAGCAAAGATACAGAATTGACGCAATAACGTTGGCCTGTTGGAGCCGGGCCATCGTCAAACACATGACCTAAATGGGCGTCACAGTGTTGGCACAAAATCTCAATTCTGTTCATGCCGTGAGACAGATCCCTTTCGTATTTCACCTGGCCTTCAATAGCTTTACTAAAAGAAGGCCAGCCGCAACCCGAATCAAACTTATCTGCCGAATCAAACAAAGGCTGCTGACAACAGACACAGTGATAACAGCCGGTTTCTTTGTTATGCAATAAAGTGCCACTAAAAGGGTATTCAGTGCCCTTTTGCCTTGTTACTCTGTACTGTTCATCGCTTAACTGCTGACGCCATTCTTGTTCAGTTTTTTTCATTAGCTTCCCCTAAATTGTCGGACAGTAAAAAAAATCTCCAACCGGAGCTTTTTTTACTTACTTAATTTTTTGCATCGGCCTGTCGGTATGACTCCAGTCGACGTGGAAAGTTTTACCTTTGGCTTTATCTGTGCGTTCAAAGGTGTGAGCACCAAAATAATCCCGTTGTCCCTGCAGTAAGTTTGCAGGTAGCACTGCAGTACGGTACGAGTCGTAATAACTTAACGCCGAGCTCAATGCAGACACAGGAATGCCTGTCATGGCCGCCTCTGCCACAGCGCGGCGCCAGTTCATCTGATTCACAGAAATTTGCTTAGAGAAAAACGGATCTAACAGTAAGTTTTCTAAGTCGTCGTTACGTTCATAGGCTTCGGTAATAGACTGCAAAAATACTGCACGGATAATGCAACCTGCCCGCCAGATTTTGGCGATCTCAGCAAAGTTCAGCTGCCAGCCATGCTCTGCCGCCGCAGTTTTCATTAAATCAAAACCCTGCGCATAAACACAGATTTTGGCGCAATACAGCGCGTCATGCAGCTGTTTGATCATTTGCTCTGCGGTTTGGTTAGTGCAATGTTCACGCACAGGACCGGATAACAAAGTGGATGCCAGTACACGTTGATCTTTTAAAGTCGACATAGAGCGGGCAAACACAGCTTCACTGATGGTAGGAGCCGGACAACCTAATTCCAGACTGCTGACCGCTGTCCAGAGCCCTGTGCCTTTCTGCCCAGCTTTGTCCAGAATCACATCCACCAGAGGTAAACCTGTGTCTGAATCTTTAGTCGCCAGTACTTCAGCGCTGATTTCCATCAGATAGCTATTTAATATGCCCTGATTCCACTCTTTAAATACTTTAGATACCTGCTCTGCACTCATGCCAAGCGCATCACGCATCACCTGATAGACTTCGCAAATCAGTTGCATATCAGCGTATTCAATACCGTTGTGCACCATTTTGACATAGTGGCCTGAGCCACCGGGGCCAATATAAGTGGCACAGGACTCGCCTTCTGTCACCGGATTGCCAGGCTCATGCCGTTCCAGTGGACGGCCGGTCGCCGGGTCAACTTTGGCCGCTATAGCGCGCCAGATAGGTTCGATTCGGGTCCAGGCGTAAGGATCACCACTTGGCATCAACGAAGGACCAAAACGGGCACCAACTTCTCCACCGGAAACTGCTGTGCTGAAGAAAATAAACTTCCCTTCGTAGTGTTTTTCACGGCGTACAGTGTCAGTCCACAGGCTGTTGCCTGTATCGACAATAATGTCATCGGCCTGAATACCGGCATCTATCAGTTTTAAACAAACATCATCAACAGGTTTGCCGGCAGGCACAGATAAAATGACTAAATGAGGGGAAGATAAACGCGACAGAAGTTCTGTATAAGAGCTGCAGCTGATCACGCGGGCCGGTTTATCGCCCCGCTCTGCTTTGTCCTGCGCTATCACAGCTTCCAGTTTTTTATGGTCTAAATCAAAAGCGGCAACCCGATAACCGTGATCAGCCAGGTTTAAAATGAGGTTTTTCCCCATTACACCTGCGCCGACAAAACCTATATCACATAATACGGATGTCTCAGACATTTGATTTTCCTTTTAAAATCCGGCACTGCAAAAGTGGCCGCGATTATACTGGAAAACTACAGATAAACAAAAAGCTCAGCAGAAAAAACTCAGCTCCAAATGGATAAAGATCGTTCGCTTTGCACATAACGCGTTCTTATTGCTGCTTTTTCCAGCGGTTCACCTGTTTCAAACTGAGTATCAAGCAACAGCTGCCAGCTTTTTTTCGGTAAGTCGACCTGCAGTGGATGATCTCCCGCATTGATAATCACCAGCAGGCTTTGATGATCTTTTAAATGTTCAATCACAAAAACACAATTGGTTTTGTAAGGATCTGTCCAGTGTTCATCTTGTTTGATACTGCCATCCGCCAGATACCAGCTGACCTGATGTTTATCCCCATGCAACTGATACTGGTCATCCAGTAATGAGAGCTGCTGCAAACAGCTAAACTGCTGTCGCAGACGGATCATCTTTTTGACAAAGCCTAAAAACCGATCGGCCTGATAATCCAGTTGCCAATGCAGCCAACTGATTTCATTGTCCTGACAATACGCGTTGTTATTCCCTTGTTGGGTGTGACTCAGCTCATCGCCGCCCAACCAATGCACTATGCCCTGACTGAGCATCAGGGTTGCGACTAAATTACGTTTATGCCGGTATCTTTTCTGCAGGATGTCCACATCACTGCTGGGGCCCTCCACGCCATAATTCAGGCTTAAATTATGGCCATGGCCATCGCGGTTTTGCTCCGCATTCAACCAATTGTGCTTCTCCTGATAAGACACCATATCCTGCAGAGTGAAACCATCGTGGTAGCTGATGTAATTGACGCTGCAACAGGCGGGTTTATGATGTTTCTGGAAAATATCACGTGAGCCTAACAAGCGGGTGGCAAATTGTGGTAGCTGACCTGGGTCCTGACGCCAGAAGGAGCGAAAGGTATCGCGGCATTTGTCATTCAGTTCAGACCAATGCGCAGGAAACTGCCCCAACTGATAACCAAAAGGCCCTAAATCCCAGGGTTCAGCTATTAGTTTCACCTGACTTAACACAGGATCCTGAGCTATCACCTGTAAAAAAGTAGCGTAAGCATCAAAGCGTTTGTGCTCACGGACTAAGGTCACGGCCAGGTCAAAACGAAAACCATCCACCTGCATTTCTGTGGCCCAATACCGCAGCGCATCCAACACCAGACGCTGCGTCATCGGATGGGCCACATTGAGCGTGTTGCCACAGCCACTGTAATTACAGTTTTGCTGATAGTCCGTAATATCGGCGTGATTTTCAAACAGATAATAATGCCTGTTGGCAAGGCCTCTGAAACTTAAGCGGTAATCCTCGGCTTCTGCAGTGTGGTTAAAGACCACATCCAGAATCACCTCCAGACCATGCTGGTGATAAGTGCGGACCAGTTCTTTAAACTCTGTGACGGCATCATCCACCTGATAACGGGCATCAGGGGCAAAAAAGTTAATAGGGTTATACCCCCAATAATTACTCAACTTCAGCTTTTCTAACCGAGGCTCACTCATAAAACTGGCGACTGGTAACAGCTGCACTGTGGTGACGCCTAAGTCTTTTAAATGTTGGATCACAACCGGATGACACATGCCCTGATACTTGCCACGGAGTGCTTCCGGTACGTCCGGATGCAGCTTGGTCAATCCTTTGACATGAGCTTCATAGATAATGGTTTTTTCACGGGGTATGGCAGGTTTTTTCACCCCTTGCCAGTCAAATTCAGCCGATCTCAGCACCCCTTTGGGCACCATATAATGGCTATGCACCTGATAAAGCCGTTCATTCCAGACTAAAGCCCGGTTTAATTGTTTGGCATAAGGGTCGATCAGCAAACGGTTGCGATCAAAAACTAAACCTGAACTGGCCTGACAGACACCTTCTGCGCGTAAGCCATACAAAGTACCTTGCTCAACACCGCTCAGATGTAAATGCCATAACTCACCGGTACGGGCAAAAAACTCAATTTCACCGAGCGGTTCTTCTGTATCTGCACAAAATAAACATAACCAGAGTGCAGAAGCATCAGGAGCATAAACGGAAAAATTCCAGCTGTCCGGCCCGGTCTGGCTTGGACCAGGTGGATAAGCACAGCCTACTGCACTAATCCATTCAGTTTTTTGTTCTGCATTAATACTCACGTTGTTTTTCTTCTCAGATACAGAGTGGATAATGGAGGCAGATCCAGTTGCACCATGTAATTTAAACCAAAAGCAGCAGAGGCAAAGGCTGGCAGATAGTCGCCTACAGGGTAATTACTGCCCCAATAATATTCGCTGTCAGTATTGAGGATCACTTCGTATTCGCCCTGCTCGGCGACAGACAAACGGAAAGTATTACGAGGTACAGGCGTAAAATTACTGACCACGTACACCGCATTGCCTTGCTTGTCCAGACGATAAAAACTCAAAGTACTGTGTTCAGCATCCTGATAATTGATCCAGCGAAAACCCGCCGCATCATGATCCAGCTGATACAGTGGTGGGCAGGCTTTATAGGTCAGATTTAAATCGCGGAACAGCTGCTGTATACCCTTATGCTTCTCGAAAGACAACAAAAACCAGGGCAGCTGCTGATTGTGATCCCATTCGGTTCCCTGACCAAACTCATTGCCCATAAAATTCAGTTTTTTACCAGGATGTGCAAACATAAACGCATAATAAGCCCTTAAATTAGCAGCCTGTTGCCATTCGTCCCCTGGCATTTTATTGAGAATACTACCCTTGCCATGCACCACCTCATCATGCGACAGAGGCAAAATAAAGTTTTCGTTGTAGGCGTACACCATAGAAAAGGTTAAATCGTTATGGTGAAACTTACGATAGGCCGGATCTTTTTTAATGTAACGTAGCGTGTCGTTCATCCAGCCCATATTCCATTTAAAGCCAAAGCCTAAACCGCCCAAATCCACTGGTCGGGTGACGCCGTTAAAGGAGGTTGATTCTTCTGCGATCATCATGGCTTTTGGATACTGGCGATACACTTCAGTATTTAACCAGCGCAATAAACTAATGGCCTCATAGTTATGATTGCCGCCGTCTATATTAGGCACCCATTCCCCATCACGGCGCGAATAATCCAGATACAACATGGACGCCACTGCATCCACCCGCAGCGCATCAATGTGGAAGTAATCCAGCCAGAATAACGCACTGGCGACTAAAAACTGCCTGACCGGATCTTTGCCGTAATCGTAGATACAAGAGTTCCAATCCGGGTGCCAGCCACGGCGTGGATCTTCGTATTCGTATAAATGAGAGCCGTCAAATCGGGCCAGGCCATGGGCATCCTCAGGGAAATGTGCCGGAACCCAATCTAAAATCACACCAATTCCAGCCTGGTGACAGGCATCGACAAAAGACTTGAATTGATCAGGAGTCCCAAACCGAGAAGTTGCAGCAAACAAACCGAGTGGCTGATACCCCCAGGAACCGGAGTATGGGTGTTCCATTACAGGGAGCAATTCAATATGGGTGTAGCCCATATCCAGTACATAAGGAATAAGCTCAAGCGCAAGCTCAGTGTAAGTTAAAGGCTCGCCATGCTGATTGTGTTTCCAGGAGCCCGGATGCAGTTCATAGATGCTCATGGCCTCGTGGTAAGGATCAAAACTGCGTTCCTGCCATTTCTTATCCTGCCACTTGTACTGTGAATGATCGAAGACTAAGGAGGCATGGGAAGGGTATTGTTCAGCGGCAAAAGCAAGAGGATCGGCTTTGTGAGGCAATAAATTACCAAAGCTGTCTTTGATTTCAAATTTATAACGCACACCAGCCCCTATCTGCGGCACGACCAGCACCCAATGGCCACATTCAGTGCGTTGCATAGGATGACGTCTGCCATCCCATTGATTCATATCACCAATCAGGCTGACGCTGGACGCGTTGGGGGCAAATACCGCAAATCGGGTCGCTTTCAGTGTCTTTTTGCCCAGTTGCAGTTCAACCAACTGTGCACCCAATTGTTTATACAGGTTTTCTGGTTTGCTGTTGACAAAATGTACAGCGTAATAAGCTTCCTCTTCAAACTGATAAGGATCTACCAGTTCATAGCTGTGGTGATGCGGAGTTTCAATCTGAAAATAGTAAGGACTGCTTTTACGTTTTGCCGGCAACTCAAGCTCAAATAAACCGTGTAACACAGCTTGAGCTGTCATCTGTCCCATGGATTTTCGGGTAGCAAAATCAAAGACTTCGACTTTAGCAGCATCAGGCAAATAAGCCCGGATCATTAAACCTTTGGTTGCACTTTTTTGCCAGGACAATACAGAAAATGGAGAAGAACAACTGGCAGAGGCTAACTGAGTTACGGACATGAACTATCCTTTTGATTTTTTTACCGTCTTAGTTTCTAAGATAACAAATTACACTAAAACTGCCATGGGGTTATGGCAGTTTTATAACCGAATTATTTGAAGCCATAACTTTAGTTTTTTGTTATGGCCTCAACAATTCAGTTTGCTGTGTGTCTTTTGACTTTGTTAACTGCGACGCAGGCGGGTCAGCTCTTGCAGCAACTGGTTCACGTTCTGCTGCTGCGCCAATTGCTCTAACGTCATGGTTAGTTTGCGACGCCAGTTCGGATATTCATCGCTGGTGCCCGGGATATTCACAGGTTGCGTCATTTCCATCCAGTCTTCTAATTGCAAACACAACAACTGACTGGAACCTTTGGCAACATGGCGTTGTATTGCATAACTCAGTTCAGTGCTCATGCCCACATGGTCCACGTTATGGTCAAAGTTCGGGTCCAGCATCTGGTGACCATGCAATGAATCGAGGATTTTTTGTTTGTCTTTGTGACGGGATTCAAACAGACCAGGTAATTGATCATCACGGTACAACCCGACTTCTTTGCCCAAATGCAAGTCGCCACAATGCCAGTAACCAATTAAGGTTGGCATATCATGGGTGGTCAAGGTCGCCATGGCCTGAACAGGGTAATGGGCCGGAGACACATAACCACCATCTTCGGCTTTTTCAAAGAAAAACACCCGGTAAGAATACATGCCATATTCAGCCAGTATGTCACGGATACCGTCTGGCACTGTGCCCAGATCTTCTCCTATCACCACCACCTGATGGCGCTGCGATTCAAGCGCCAAAATACCCAATAAATCCTGAATAGGATAATAGATATAAGCACCATCTCCGGCGCTTTCAGCCCCTTTAGGTACCCACCACAAACGCAGTAAGGCCATGACGTGATCTATACGCAGCGCACCTGAGTTTTGCATATTGGCACGGAACAAGTCGATCATAGGCCGGTAGGCTTGCTGGAACATCTGATAAGGCAGCATTGGAGGTAAACCCCAGTTTTGGCCTTTAGGTCCTAAGATATCCGGTGGCGCCCCGACACTGGCTCCACGGCAATACAAGTCAGGGTTGCCCCAGATTTCTGTCGAGGCTTCACTGACCCCAACGGCCAGATCGCGGTACAGACCTAATAACATGCCCTGCTCTTTGGCAAAAGCCTGGGCTTTTGCCAGCTGTTCGCGGGCGATAAATTGCAGATAGCAGTAAAAATCCAGTTCATCTGCATGGGTTTTGGCAAAAGCCAAGACTTCATCGCTGTCAGGTCTTTGCCAGGCTTCAGGCCATACAGGCCAGCCCCAGGCATGCATATCTTTTTGGATCAAATGAGCGTGAATGGCATCGTACAGCGCCAATTGTAATAAACTTTCACCAGATTGTTGTTTAAATACAGAAAAAGACTGAGCCAGTTCAGCATGTTCAGACTGGTGTTCAATAAACCATTGATACAAGGCTTTGAATACCGGCAGCTTCAGACGGGTGACTGCAGTATAATCGACCCAGTCAGCAGCGCGCGCCGCATCCAGCTGTTGCTTAAATCCCGGAGCATTGACAAGCTGTTTCACCTGTTGACATTGATCAAAACCAGGCATTTCTGGTGCAGCCAAATAAATAATATTTAACCAGCGACGTGACGACGGGCTATATGGGCTGGCAGATTCCGGCATAGCCGGATACAGCGCATGGATAGGGTTTAAACCTACAAAATCAGCCCCTTGTTTGGCTAAATGGCCCAACAAAAAACGTAAATCGGCAAAGTCACCTATACCCCAGTTTTGCTCAGAGCGCACACAGTACAATTGGACAGAAAGGCCCCATTGTTTTTGTTTTTTAAACTCGGCTGGCTGGAAACAGGCCGGTGGCGTAATGATCAATGACTGAACAAAATCCAGCTCCCCCAGAGTCAGGCGTAAGCTGTGGTACCCCTGCTCAAGTAGAACAGGTAAAGTCCATTGATATTGTTGATATTCTTCACCGTCAAATACCACCACCTGATTTAAATCAGCATCCTCTGTTGCAGTCAGAGTGAAACTGTGTGTTTTGCCCTGCTCTGTGGACAGAACCAGTTCCAACGCAGTATTCGCTAAGGCTATAGGTAATTTCAGCTGAATTTGGGTATCCTGCCCGGCTTTTTGCACTGACACAGGGTCGAGGATCTGGTCCCAATGGTCTTGCTGACGCTCGATCAACTGCTCGCGGGCTAATGCTTCGTTATCCACCGCAAAGCCCTGTGCGGCCAATAAAGTGAGTAAGTTTTTCTCTGCGACTTCTGATTGGTTGCCCCATGCGTCGGTAAATTGTGTTTCTATGCCAGTAAAGGCAATCAGATCAGAAAGTAATTGTTTGTCCATAAAGGCTCCAGCGACCTGCTTTTTGCTCGGAAAAGTAAATGGTTAGGAAAAATTAACTACCACAGTCTACTCCAGATTCAAGGTCTGGATTAAGAAAATACGAATGCATAACTTTTTTGCACTTGAAAAGAATGACAAAAAATGTAATTTTATTACAGAATTAAATTACAGTCTGGGGATAGGTTATGACAATTCGTGTAGCAATTAATGGTTTTGGCCGTATCGGCCGCAACGTTTTACGCGCTTTATATGAGTCAAAGAAAAATTATGACATCAAAGTTGTAGCCATCAACGATTTAGGCGATGCCGCTATTAACGCCCATTTACTGAAGTACGATACAGCGCACGGCATTTTCTTCGCTGACGTAGAACACTCAGACAAAGCTATTTTCGTCAATAAAGATGAAATTCTGACCTTAAGCGAACGTAGTCCGGCCAACCTGCCATGGGCTGAACTCAATATTGATGTAGTGCTGGAATGTACAGGTCTGTTCACTAATCGTCAGACTGCAGGCGCTCACCTGACTGCCGGTGCGAAAAAAGTCATTATCTCTGCTCCTGCAAAAGATGTGGACGCCACTGTAGTTTATGGCGTAAACCATGATGTGATCACCAAAGACATGACCATCATCTCTAACGCCTCATGCACCACCAACTGTTTGTCTCCTATCGCTAAGCCATTAAATGACGCCTTAGGCATTGAATCAGGTTTAATGACTACTATTCATGCTTATACCAACGACCAGCGTTTAAGTGATGTGTACCACACTGATGTGCGCCGTGCCCGTGCTGCCGCTATGTCGATGATCCCAACCCAGACCGGCGCAGCTGCTGCTGTAGGTTTAGTCGTACCGGAGCTCAAAGGTAAATTTGACGGTTTAGCTGTCCGTGTGCCAACGCTGAACGTGTCGTTAGTGGATTTATCTTTTATTGCAGGTCGCAACACCACAGTCGAAGAAGTGAACGACATCATTCGTAAAGCTGCATCACAAAGCCCGATGAATCAGGTGTTGGCAGTCAACGACCTGCCACTGGTTTCTGTTGATTTTAACCACAACCCCATGTCTTCTATCTTTGATGCCAGTGAAACCCGCGTCAACGGTCGTCTGGTTAAAGTCATGGCCTGGTACGACAACGAGTGGGGTTTCAGCAACCGCATGCTGGACAACACTGTTGAACTGATGAAGTTTTCAAAGTAAGTTATTTATGCTTTGCAGAGGCGGCTTTTTAGCCGCCTTTTCTTTCTCCTGAATTTGAGGTAATCAGATGACCAGCAACGCCATTAGTCAGCAATCCGGTTTTGGCCACTTAAAGGATTTGCCTTGTTACAGGCTCACTTGTGGCAAAGCAACTGCTGTCATTAGTAGCTATGGTGCTCACCTGCTCTCTTACAAACCAACCGCAGAGACCGAAGTTATTTACTTATCGCCTGAAGCTGTCTGGCAGAATAATACCCCGATCAGGGGCGGTGTGCCTGTATGCTGGCCCTGGTTTGGCCCGGCAGCAGTTGAATTAAATCCTGCGGCGCACAAGTTACCGAATCACGGTGTAGTGCGCACAGAGCTCTGGCAGCTTGCCCAGCAGTCAGTTACAGAACAAGCCGTCAGTGTCGAATTGCGTATAGAAAGCAAAACCTTGCCATACCTCAACGCACCTTCTTATTTAAGTTTGACCCTGCAGCTGACCGAAGAGGCTTTAACTCTGAGGCTAAACTCGGATCAGGGGGTACAGCAGGCTGCATTGCATAGCTATTTTACCGTGGATTCTGTGCATCAGGTTTCCGTCAGCACTTTATCTGGAGATTATCTGGATAAGCTCAAAGCTGGTGAGCGCTGTGTACAACACCAGCCCGAGCTGAAGTTCACCGCAGAAGTTGACAGGGTTTATCTGGATACGGCTGCTGATCTGACCTTAAAACAAGAAAAAAATGCTGTGCAGATCACTCAGCAAGGCCATGATGCCAGTGTGTTATGGAATCCATGGACAGAAAAAGCAGCGGCCTTAAAGGATTTACCTGATGATGGGTACCTGGATTTTGTTTGTGTGGAAACAGCCCGGCTGAGTCTGACAGATACAACTCCACTGCAATTGGTACAGCAAATCCGTTATTCAGGCCAGCTGGAATAAAAAGGCAGCAACAACAACTTTTCCCCTTCTGTGGCATGAAGCAGTTTAAGCTGCAATTGCCACTTCATCTTAGGCTGACTACAGGCGCCTAATACCATTTCAGCCTGATAAAGTGCCGGTTGTCCATCCACAGCTTTAAACAGCAGCGGTATAGTGCCCATACTCATCGACAGTCCTGTCACTTCAGCCTGTTTAATTTGCCAGCCGTCCGCCATCCTGATAGTCCAGTTCAGTACTTCTTCAACAGGCGCATCAGCCGGACTTAAACTGACACTCAGTTGTGCATCCTGATGCAATTGCAGCCCCCCGGTCCGCAGTGCCGGTTTTTGTTCTGAGCAGCCCGCAAGACAGAATAAATAAAAAGCCAAAACCAGCAGTCTCATCTGATCATTTTCCGTAGATAAGGGACGCCAAGTGTACCTTCTTGCGGCTATGAAACGCAAAACACTGCTGTAATTGGTTATTTTGCGACCAGCAGTATTGTTCTACATCATAAAAGCGGCTGTTTTGCCTATCTTTTTCAAGGCAAAACTCGTATTATTTCGCCCCAAAATGGTTAGGGGTTTAGTTGCTTTGCACGTTCTGGAGGCTGCTACACTGTTAATCAACAATAAGAAGGGTCACCTTAGGGTGAATTTTTAATCACTAGCAATAAACTGCAGCGGAACTCAACATGAGCCAGACCAAATCGTTAAATGTTGACTACAACTATACCGTTGTCCGCCTTTTTGCCGTCACCACAGTTCTGTGGGGTATTGTCGGTATGGGGTTGGGTGTATTACTTGCGGCGCAACTGTATTGGCCCGCACTTAATTTCGACACGGCATGGTTTACTTACAGTCGTCTTCGTCCTCTTCACACTAACGCAGTAATCTTCGCCTTTGGTACAAGTGCCCTGTTTGCCACATCCTATTATGTGGTGCAGCGTACCTGCCAGGTCAGGCTTTTTGCAGAAAAGCTTGCGATGTTTACTTTCATTGGCTGGCAAGCAGTCATTATCGCTGCAATTATTACTTTGCCTCAGGGTATAGGTAACAGCAGTAAAGAATACGCTGAATTAGAGTGGCCAATCGATATTCTGATTGCAGTGGTCTGGATTTCGTACGCTATTGTGTTTTTCGGCACTTTAGTCAAACGTAACACCAGTCATATTTATGTGGCGAACTGGTTCTACGGTGGTTTTATCATTACCGTTGCAGCCCTGCACATCGTCAACAGCATGGCTGTGCCTGTGTCTTTCACCAAGTCTTACTCCGTTTATGCTGGTGCTGTAGATGCGATGGTGCAGTGGTGGTACGGTCACAACGCTGTAGGTTTCTTATTAACAGCAGGCTTCCTGGGTATGATGTATTACTTCGTGCCGAAACAAGCTGGCCGTCCTGTGTACTCCTACCGCTTATCTGTGGTGCACTTCTGGGCTCTGATCGCTCTGTACATCTGGGCCGGTTCTCACCACTTACACTACACTGCCCTGCCAGACTGGACTCAGTCCGTTGGTATGGTGATGTCAGTGATCCTGTTTGTCCCAAGCTGGGGTGGCATGATCAACGGTATCATGACGCTGTCTGGCGCCTGGCATAAACTGAAAACTGACCCTATCTTACGTTTCCTGATCGTGTCTCTGTCTTTCTACGGCATGTCGACCTTCGAAGGCCCGATGATGGCGATCAAGTCAGTAAACGCGCTGTCGCACTACACAGACTGGACTGTAGGTCATGTTCACTCTGGTGCTTTAGGTTGGGTAGCAATGGTGTCCATCGGTGCTATTTACCACCTGATCCCGAATATTTATAACCAGGGCCGGATGTACAGCATCAAGCTGATCAACACCCACTTCTGGTTACACACTATAGGCGTGGTTCTGTACATTGTTGCTATGTGGATCAGCGGCATTATGCAAGGCATGATGTGGCGTGCAGTCAACACTGACGGCACTCTGACCTACAGCTTTGTACAAAGCTTAGAAGCCTCTTACCCGTTCTACCTGATGCGTTTTATCGGTGGCTGTTTTGTCGTCACAGGTATGCTGGTCATGGCGTATAACGTTGTGAAAACTATCAGAGCGAAAGATGGTGCTCTGGAACCAGTAGCTGAAGCAGCGTAAGGAGCTTATTGTGTCTAAGAACTATCATGAATTTTTCGAGAAAAGTGCTGGCTGGTTAGCCATAGGCACAGTGCTTGCGATCAGCTTTGGTACCCTGGTTGAAATCACTCCTCTGCTGTTTTTAAAAGAAACCACCGAACCTGTGGACGGTTTAAAGCCGTACACAGCGCTGCAACTGGAAGGTCGTGACATTTATATCCGCGAAGGATGCGTCAACTGTCACAGCCAGATGATCCGTCCGTTCCGCCATGAAGTGGAACGTTATGGTCACTACTCTGTTGCCGGTGAAAGTGTATGGGAACATCCATTCCTGTGGGGTTCAAAACGTACTGGTCCTGATTTAGCCCGTGTAGGCGGCCGTTACAGCGATGACTGGCATTATGCGCACTTAATCAATCCACGTGACGTGGTGCCTCAGTCGAACATGCCAGGTTTTCCATGGCTGGCGACCAATACGCTGGATGGCGAGTTAACTCCGAAGAAGATGGAAATCATGAACAAGTTAACGAAAGGCAAAATGCCAGCCGGTGATGAAGACGGTGTGATGTACTCCGCCGAAGAAATCGCAGCAGCTACAGAATCAGTCAAAGGAAAAACAGAGATGCAGGCGTTAATTGCTTATCTGCAATCCCTTGGCACGGCGCTGAAGTAACAATAATGGATATTGCAACCCTACACAGTATTTTCACCGTGCTAGTGTTTGTAGGTTTTATTGGTCTTGTGGTCTGGCTTTTTGTATTAAAACGCAAGCCAGACTTTGATGAACAGGCAAATTTGCCTTTTGCAGACGACCAAAAACCAAAACAACAACAGAAACAGGAGTCGGATCATGAGTAGCTTTTGGAGCGCTTGGATCATTGTCTTAACAATAGCGTGTATCGTATTTTGCGCCGTCATTTTAACCTGGAACTTAAAAAACCATGTTGGAGTGAAAGAAGGTGAATCGACAGGTCACGAGTTTGATGGCATTGAAGAAATTAACAATCCACTGCCAAAATGGTGGACTTATATGTTTTATGCCACCATCGTCTGGTCTGTGTATTACTTTGCCGCCTACCCTGGCTTAGGTAACTACAAAGGCTTTTTAAACTGGACCAGTTCTAATCAGGGTATTAAAAACCTGGCGGAGTCCAAAGCTGCTGTAGAACAAAACAAACTGGATGGCAAAAACGTACAGTTGGACCGTGAGTATGATGCGGCCAATGAAACTTACGCCAAAGAGTTTGCCAAGTACACCAGCCGTGACATTCTGGATCTGGCTTATGACACCAACGCACTGAAAGTAGGTCAACGTTTGTTCCTGCAAAACTGTGCTCAGTGTCACGGTTCAGATGCCCGTGGTCAGCGTGGTTTCCCGAACCTGACTGACGATGACTGGTTATATGGCGGTACGCCGGACAAGATCAAAGAAACCCTGCTGTACGGTCGTAAAGCCGCTATGCCAGCCTGGGGTGAAGCTTTGGGTGAACAAGGCGTAAAAGAAATGACTGCTTATGTATTAAGCCTGTCAGGCCGTAAGGTGAATGACAAAGATGCAGCAGCAGGCAAAATGAAGTTTGGCATGTGTGCGGCTTGTCACGGTGCAGATGGTAAAGGCAGCTTAGCCCATAACCTGCCATTTGGCGCGCCTAACCTGACGGACAACACCTGGTTATACGGTGGTTCACACGGTGCTGTTGAAGAAACGCTGCTCAAAGGCCGTAATGGTCAGATGCCTGCGTTTAAAGAGATTTTAGGCGAAGACAAAATCCATATTATCTCTGCGTACGTGTACCGTTTATCTCGTCCTGAAGAAAGCAGTAAGTAATAGAGCTGGCTGCTTCATCTCAATAAGCCCCGCCCTGTGGGGCTTATTGTTATCTGTAAGAGGAATACCCAATGTTGCATGATACAAAACCCTGGTACAAACAACTCTGGCCCTGGTTATTGATCGCCTTCCCTATCGTCTCCTTTATCAAAGGTGGCCATACCATTTACATCATGCAGCAAAATAATCCGGATCTGGTGATCGATGATTACTACAAAGAAGGCCGGGCTATTAATATGAATTTAGCCAAGTACCGTGAGGCTGAATTACGGAATTTACATGCCAGCACGCTGATCGCCGCCAATCAGGTGATAGTGCGGTTTGAACAAAATAAAACCTTAGGTCAGCATCTGACACTGGAGTTTTTTCACAACACTATAGCGGCCAAAGATTTTGTCATTACTGCAGAGCGCAGCGGTGAAAATCTCTATGTAGGGACTTTACCTCAAGCCCTGGAAGGCAAATGGAATCTGGTGGTGTCAGATGAACACAAGGACTGGAAACTACGGGCAACAGCCATGCTGCCACAACAAGGTGAATTTAAACTGGGATATTAACAGTGTCGTATACAGGTTGTTTTCACTGCAATGAAGCCATACCGGCTGGTTCAGACTTTAGTCTTGTTATAGAGCAACAACCACGGCAATTTTGTTGCCCAGGCTGCTTAGCTGTCGCTGAAACCATTATCGACCAGGGCCTTGGCGATTATTATAAATTCCGCACTGCCCCTGCCAGCAAGGCACAGCTGGTGCCCGATCAACTGCAACTTCTCAATTATGACAGCACCGAAGTGCTGGCGGATCTGACGCAACATAAAGAAAACCTGACTCAGATTGAATTATCCGTAAGCGGCATCAGTTGTGCAGCTTGTGCCTGGCTGATAGAAAAACAATTGCAAAAAAATCCGGCTATTCACAAAGTCAGTGTCAACTCCAGCACTGCACGTTGTCTGGTCAGTTGGGATGTAAAACAACTCAAACTGAGCAAGCTGCTGAGCCTGATCAACAAGTTAGGTTATCAGGCATCGCCTTTTATGGCCGATCAGGAAGAGGCGGCTCAGCAGGCCGAATTACGCCGTTTTTTAAAGCGCCTGGCTGTGTCCGGTTTTATGAGTATGCAGGTCATGATGCTGGCCTTCGGCCTGTATTTTGGTGACTACACGGGTATAGAGCCTGAATTTGAAGGGTATTTACGCTGGATCAGTTTGTTCCTGACCACTCCTGTGGTGTTTTACAGCGCTAAACCTTTTACCTTAAGTGCCTGGCGCGCCATCAAAGGCCGTGAACTGAATATGGATGTGCCCGTCACCCTGGCCGTCTTTTACACCTTCCTCGCCTCAGCCTATGCCACTGTATTTGACACAGGCGAAGTCTATTTTGAATCCGTGTGTATGTTTGTGTTTTTACTGCAACTGGGTAAGTTTTTTGAATTCCGCGCCAGAGCACAAGCCCGTTCAGCCACGGGCAACCTGCTAAAAATCATGCCTGTGTCTGCCCGACTGGTGCAAGGTGATGAACTGGTTCCTACCTCAGCCCGTCGTTTGGAAGCAGGCCAGGTGATACTGGTACAACCGGGCGAAACTATAGCTGCAGATGGCGTGGTGTTGTCAGGGCAAAGTTCGGTGGACGAATCTATGCTCACCGGTGAATACAAGGCCGTGAGTAAAGGCGCCGGTGATACCGTGATGGCAGGCAGCATCAATCATGATGGCGTGTTAAAAATTACCGTCCATCAGGCATTGGCGCATTCTCGTTTAGGTCAAATCATTGAACTGCAACAGCAGACGCTGAATCAAAAACCTCAGATAGTGGAAAAGACCACTAAGCTGGCGCGCTTTTTTATCCAACGTTTGTTGATCATCGCTTTAGGTACATTTTTGGCCTGGTATTTCTGGCTGGATCAGGACAGAGCCTTTTGGGTCACTTTATCTGTATTGGTTGCCACCTGCCCCTGCGCTTTAACTCTGGCTACTCCTACTGCTATTACCTGTGCTTTAGCCCGGTTAAATCGCAAAGGCATTCTGATTAAAAATCAGCAGGTGCTGGAAATTTTGCCCCAGCTCAACTCTGTATTTTTCGATAAAACCGGCAGCCTGACTCAGGGCCGTTTTAGCATCCAGCGCATCCAGCTGCATCAGAGCCACTACAGCGAGCAGACACTGTTAGCTCTGATAGCCCGTATAGAGTCCTATTCTGAACACCCTATTGGCAAGGCCTTTTCGTCTTATCTGAACACTGATGTAAAAGTTGAGCAAGTGCAGGTGCATGTTGGCAGCGGTTTATCAGCACGCTGGATACAGCAGGATGGAACAGCCTCCGACGTTAAAGTGGGTAGCGCCGTTTTTGCAGGTGCAGAGAAAGAAAGCGCGGCAGCCGTCTGTTGCAGTGTTAACAATCAGCTGGTGCTCTCCGTTGACCTGTCGGATGCACTTCGCTCTGAAGTGCCAGCACTTGTTCAGGCCCTAAAGCAACGGGGTCTGACCCTATCTATGCTGACAGGCGATTCTTCTGCCCAAGTTGAAGAAGTACAACAGCAATTGCAGTTTGATCAGGTGTTTAAAGGCTGCAGCCCTGAGCAGAAAGTGGAACATATCCGTCAGGCTGTGGCACAAGGCGATAAAGTCTTGATGTTAGGTGATGGCATTAACGACAGTCCTTGTTTTCATGCCGCCCATGTATCTGTGGCTCTGGATTCAGGCACGGATTTATCGAAAAATCAGGCCGATGTGGTATTACTGCACAATGATTTAAATTCAGTACAAGAACTGATTGAAGGCGCCGTATTGGCTCAGCGTATCGTCAAACAAAACCTGTGGTGGGCTGTAGGTTATAATCTGGTGATTATTCCTTTAGCCGTCGCTGGTTTTGTCTCACCTTACATCGCAGTCATTGGTATGTCGTTTAGTTCCATTTTGGTGGTATCTAACTCACTGAGGTTACTTAAAGCATGAGTATTATTTATGTACTGATCCCCATTGCGATACTTTTTGTTTGTATCGGCCTTGGCATTTTTTTCTGGGCAGTGCGCAGCCGTCAGTTTGACGACTTAAACAAAGAAGGCATGAGCATTTTATTTGAGGAGGAAAAAAAATCAGTCTCCTCAGAAGACAATCCTGAGAAACAACCTCCTCAATGAATCAGGAACTTGTACTGAATCTGCTGGCTGCACTGAGTATCGGCTTTTTAGGCAGCAGTCATTGTTTGGTGATGTGCGGCGGTATCGCCAGCGCCTTGCAACTTTCCATGCCACAACTGAATCTGTTACAACAGCTGAAACTGCAGTTGATGCTTAGTCTGGGTCGTTTAACGACTTACAGTGTTTTAGGAGCATTGACAGGGGCCTTTGGCGCAGCAGTGTTGGTTAAACTGGGCATCAGTTTATTCTGGCTGAAGTTACTGGCCGGTCTGATGCTGCTCCTGATGGCTTTTTACGTCGCCCGTCTTTGGTTTGCCCTGACTCTGCTGGAAAAACTGGGGTCGGCTTTATGGCGAAAAATTCAACCTTACGCCAAAACCCTGTTACCTCTGGATAGCAGCCCAAAAGCCTTAGCTTATGGTCTGTGTTGGGGCTTTTTACCTTGTGGCCTGGTGTACAGCAGCTTAGGCTGGAGTCTGGCCAGTGGCAGCGCCTGGCAAGGGGCATTATTGATGTTCGCTTTTGGCCTTGGCACTTTACCTGCTATGCTGGCGGTCGGCAGTTTTGCCCGCAGCCTGAGTCGATTTAAGAACAAAAACTGGGTCCGATCCAGCGCGGCTCTTCTGTTGGCCTTGTATGCACTTTACACTATAGCTATTGCAATAGCGCCACGACTTTTCTAAGCTGGGAAAGTCGTCTTTAAGGAATATTTTATGTCCGGTTCAAATTTAAGTTGCCAACATTGCGGTTTTAGCCAGCTTTGCCTGCCTTTTACATTAAATAATGCCGAACTGGATACGCTGGACGATATTATCGAGCGTAAAAAGCCTCTGCACAAAGGTGACTTTTTAATTGAAGCCGGCACAGCCCTGCATTCTTTGTACGCTGTGCGTAGTGGGTCTTTCAAAACCTTTACCCTAACCGAATCCGGTGAAGAGCAAATCACAGGCTTCCATTTACCAGGTGATGTCATAGGTTTTGATGCCATAGGTGAACAACAGCACCCCAGTTTTGCTCAGGCGTTGGAAACCGCTATGGTTTGTGAAATCCCTTACAGCCAGATGGATCAGCTGATGGGTGAACTACCCAAACTACGCCAGCAGATGATGCGTCTGATGAGTCAGGATATCAGTGGTGACCAACAAATGTTGTTGTTACTCAACCGCAAGAATGCGGAAGAGAAACTGGCAGCCTTTTTAACCAACTTGTCTCACCGCTTCGCCAACCGGGGTTTTTCCAAAAAAGAGTTCCGTTTAAGTATGACCCGCGGCGAAATAGGTAACTATTTAGGCCTGACGGTTGAAACTATTAGCCGTTTATTAGGTCGATTCCATAAGGACAACTTAATACAAGTCGATGGCAAGCTGATTTGTATCAGTGATCCGGACACGTTAAGTAAACTGGCTGGTGGCTCCGCTATAGCCCGCTGACAGATCGGCAGACCCAAAGTACAGTTGCAACAAGGCAACAGCTACCAAGGGTTTTATTGATCCAGCACAAGGACTTATCAGCCTACCTTCGCTACCTTGGCTACACTTACAGGGTAAGCCTTAGCTTAGCAGGAGCATGATATGACCTTATATCCTAAAGTACTGGTAGTTCTGGACCCTTCAGTGGCTGAACAAAAAGCGCTGACCCGGGCTGTTGAACTGGCCAAACTGCAAGACTGCCGACTAACGGCCTTTTTGTCGATTTACGACTTTTCCTATGAAATGACCACTATGTTATCCGGTGAAGAGCGGGAGTCGATGCGCCAGGCCGTGATCAACGACAGAGAGCTCTGGATCAGCGAAATGGTTGAGGAGTACAGGGAACAGGGCCTGAATATAGATATTCAGGTGGTCTGGCACAACAGGCCTTTTGAAGCCATAGTGCAGGCCGTGCTGGAAAAAGAATACGATCTGGTGATCAAAGGCACCCATGATCACGATGTACTCAAATCGATGATTTTTACCCCAACCGACTGGCATATTTTGCGTAAGTGCCCCTGCCCTGTGTTGCTGGTGAAAGACCATGAATGGCCTGAACATGGCAATATAGTAGCTGCGGTCAATGCCGGTAGTGAGCAGACCCACCATAGTTCGCTGAATCAGCGCATTATTCAGCAGTCCAAGCAGCTTGCAGCCCTGCTTAACAGCAGAGTGCAACTGGTCAATGCCTTCCCCGGTACTCCTGTGAATATCGCCATTGAAATTCCGGAATTTAATCCGCAGGAATACAATCAAACCATGAAAACCCACCATCTGGAAGCAGTGCAAAAGCTGGCGTTGGAATTTGAACTGCCCTTAGTCCAGACTCATGTGCAGGAAGGCATGCCAGAAGATGTGATCCCCAAATTAGCCCAACAACTGGACGCCGAAATGGTAGTGATAGGCACTATAGGCCGCACTGGTTTGTCCGCAGCCATCATAGGCAATACTGCAGAGCATGTAATAGACAGGCTGGATTGTGATGTATTGGCAGTCAAACCTGCAGGTTTTATTTGCCCACTGGCAAAACATTAAATTCCGCAGGCTACAAAGCTGGCGCGTAGTTGGTTATACTACGCGCCATTTTTCCCCGGGGTCGTTGTTTTATGTCACATGCAGCTGAAGCCAAAGCACAATATAACCTGAATAAATTACACAAGCGCCTGCGTCGTGGCGTTGGTCAGGCTATTGCCGACTTTAATATGATCGAAGATGGCGACAAAGTGATGGTGTGTTTGTCCGGCGGTAAGGACAGCTATACTTTGCTGGATATACTGTTGAATTTGCAACAATCAGCCCCTATTCAATTTTCGATCGTAGCCGTGAATCTCGATCAAAAACAACCGGGTTTTCCAGCCGATGTTCTGCCCGGTTATTTAACTCGTATTGGGGTAGATTTTCAGATAGTCACTGAAGATACCTACTCTATTGTCAAAGAAAAAATTCCGGAAGGCAAAACCACCTGTTCTTTGTGCTCTCGCCTGCGCCGCGGCATTTTGTACCGCACAGCCAAAGAGTTGGGGGCGACTAAAATTGCCTTAGGCCACCACCGCGACGACATGATTGAAACCATGTTTTTAAATATGTTTTACGGTGGCAAGATGAAGTCGATGCCGGCTAAACTGATCAGCGACAACGGCGAACATATAGTGATCCGTCCATTGGCTTACTGCCGGGAAAAAGACATCGAAAAATATTCGATTGCCCGCCAGTTCCCAATCATTCCTTGTAACTTATGTGGTTCTCAGGATGGTTTACAACGTCAGGTGGTAAAAGAAATGCTGCAGGATTGGGACAAACGCTTCCCGGGCCGCATCGAAACCATGTTTCAGGCCATGCAGAACATTGTGCCTTCTCATATGATTGACAAAAATCTGTTTGATTTTGCCGGCATCACTAAAGACAGCCCTTTAGCTGTGGAAGGTGATATGGCCTTTGATAAACCTGATGTGCCAAAAATACCAGTGGGCCTGCTGCAGGATGAAGAAGAACCTGCAGCAGCTGTTCAGTTCGTTGAACTGCTGTAGGGGATGGGTTTATCCCATCCCGTCTAAAATCCCACTCCAATGCCAGACAGGGAGCATATTTCGCCAGTCATTAGCGTTTATTAAACTCATTAAAGAGCAGCATCAGCTGCTCTTTTTCATCGATAAATCCTGTTTGTTGCAGTAATTCCATCACCACTTCTGCTGTACACAAGGCCCCTTCTTTTTGATTACGCCGGAGTTTGTATAAGGATGGCGAATCAGCTTTGATGGCAAGACGGTAACAAGACTGCAAATAAGAACTTTGTCTGAGCATTTTAGCCGCTTCCTGCCAGGTGGCATCCAACAAAACCCAGTGTTTGACAGATTCATTCAGTCGAGTGGGCAGCTCTGTAATAGCCAGGCTATTTTGAGGCTGATATTGGCCTTGCTGCAGCAAATAACAGGCTTGGACTGTATCCGCTTGCAAGGGATAAACTAAGCCCAGCTGCTGCTTCTCAGATAAAGCTAATAACCTTGGATCCGCAGCTTTGCGTTGCCATTCAATCACCTCAACCCTGATCTTTAGTGAAGCTGAAAGTGCCTGCACCACTAAAGCGCCTGTGTTGGTGCTTTTCTGCAACTCTCTGCTGTGGCTGAGCAGATAAAGCACCAACATTTGATTTAAGGCTGCTGCAGTAAAGGAGTGGCGTGGTCCGGCACTTTAGAAAACCTGACTGTTGCCGTATCAGCTAAAGATTCAGGTAAAAATAGTCGGCAACGATTTTGTTCACACAACAGCTGCTGACTCAAAGCCGCATCAGAACTTTGCGCTACCACTTCAGAAGCAAAATGCACTGTTAACCCTGACACTTCAGGCAACCAGTATTTGCCCCACCCGGCCAATGAATCTAAAAGCTCGTCAAACTGGCCCTGTAACTTCCTCAGTTGAGCCACAGTAGCTTGTTGCGGCACAGGCATCTTACTGCGTAGTTTAAAATTTAAATCGCAGGCCTCTGCACCTTCAGGTTGCTTCAGAACTATCAGCGCTTTTTGTGCATTTAGCATCAGATCAAAAGGCAGCATCAGCTCACCATTGCCGGCTATGGTTAAAGGAGCTTCAGAAATATCTGTGGTAATTAAAGCTTTATCTACACTACAAACTTCATTGGTACCGGCTTTTTGCAGCACAAAAGCCAGAGTGATGTCACTGAATTCGACCTTTTCGCTCTTTTTCATCCGGGCGTAAAAGCCATCGTAATTAAATACGGTATCAGCCAGCGCTGAACCAGTAAAAGCAACCAGCAGGCTGGCCAGAACATAAGATTTCATCATTAGCTGTCTATATGTTTAGTATTAGCTTTGAGCATGGTGTGGATCTCTTTGACGTAATCCATACCTCGTTCTGAATACCGGCTCAACCCTGCGACCAGATGATGCCCGGCTACGTCGCCCTCAGCGCGGCGTTTTGCTCTGAGCTGGCGTAAATCTTCATACACATAAAAAGTATTGAGGTTATAAAAGTAACTGTTGATCGCAGCAGCTACATGAGGAAACACCGCCACTTCATGGTATTTACCCGCACTGCGTTTTTGTGGTACTACACCACAACCTGCCTTAAAACACCATTGGCCAAAGAAGTTATAAGCTTCTAAAGCAAAACGACTACTGCCCCAGCCTGATTCTTTGGCAGCCTGGATCAAGACTAAATCAGCAGGTATGACATCAACCCGACTGAGCAACAAACGAAAACCTTGCGCATCGACCTCGGGGTAGTCTAATTTGAACTCATCGTACAGGCTGTAAATAAAGGCATATTCTTCGACTGTCAGCTCCTGCAGTTGCTGTTTTTGTTGCACTTCAATGATTTGCTGGCGAATATGCAACAATCTGGCGTTTTCACGTTCGATAAAAGGCAACAGATAATCAAAGAATGCCTTTTTCTTCTCAACCACATCTTTGTACTGCTCAAAGTCGGGCACTGGGAGTAACTCTGGCATAGCGACAGGATAAGCCAGGCGCTTTAATAACTTGCGTTGATCCGCTGCATCCAGAGACTCCAGCTTTGATGGCATTTGCCAATCTGCTAATGAAGCAATGTCTTCAACAGGAGCAGGCTTAAGCCAGGGGTAAGCTGCGGCATAAAGCACCACTCCCCAAAACACCAACCAAAAGCTCAATTCTGTCTTTTTCATGCAATACCCTGAATTCGCCTTTCTCCGATCCCTTTGCCGGGATCTGTACCAAGGACACAACAATGGCGCGTATTCTAACCAGATCCGATGGTAGTTTCGACCACAAATTGGTCGAAATGATAAGCCGCCTGCAGAGCACAATGCGTAAGTCAATGTTTTTAAATGAAAAATCAAGTGGCAAGAAAACTGCATACTCTGCTATAACAATGAAAAAAGGAGTATAACATGCGTCAACTTAGTTTAATTTCTGCTCTGGTTATGGCTTTGTCTGCAACAACTGCAATGGCAGAGGATGTTAAAGTATTGGAAAAAGTCATAGATGCCAAAAGTTTCTCCAAACTGGTGCTGGAAGTGCCAGTGGGCGAAATCAATATCAAAGCAGCAAAAGGCTCTGACATCAGTTTAGTCGTAGAACTCGAGCCAGACGAAGACTGGTTAGGCCGCAGCAGCGATTTGTCTGATGCCCAAATCAGCGTAAAGGAAAATGGAACGACCTTAAAGTTAAAGGTCGATTTGGACGATGACGACGACATAGAACAAAACTGGACTGTGACTATGCCAGCAGAAATGGCGGCGTCCTTTAATCTGGGTGTAGGTTCTGTGGAAGTTGACGATCTGGTTTCAGATATCAATGTAGATGTTGGTGTCGGCGAAGTGGATATTTCGGTTAATACCAGTTTGTATGAGTCAATTAAGCTGGACGCCGGTGTAGGTGATACCTCGATAAAAGGCGGTAAAGGCCGGTATGAGCGTGATCAGGTGTTGGTCACAAGTTCGAGCCAGTTGCATGGTGAAGGTAAAAAAGAGCTGGAAGCCAATGTAGGTGTAGGTGATATAGAAGTCCGTGATAACCAGTAAATGGGTCTGGAACGTCTAGGGCGCTTTATGGATCCAGTTTGGAGTAAAGCGCCAATACCTTGTAAGTGCCTCTTTCAAATCAAAAAAACTGGTCAAAGGCAAGGAGTCACCGCTGATACAAGCGTAAGTAAAGCGGTGACAGTTATTCCTCAACAAGTCGTAATGCTGATAACTGTATATCTGCTCAATAGCTCTGTTTGCCGCAATTTCTGACCCTATGATGTCTCCTGCCGGTGTAGTGGCAAAAATCAATTCAGCACCTGATCTATCCGCTAAAAACCGGTTAAAAGACAATGAGCGCACCAGGCCGGTGCCAGCCAACTCCACTATTTGTCCGTCGCCTATATAAATTCCGGTGTGCTCGAAGAAGTGAAAAATTTCGCACCCGACCACGGCCCCCACAGGGATAGTACGCAGACTTGTCATAAAGCTCCTGATTTTGCCGCTTTTTTTTGCAATCATACTTGCAAAAGACGTCTAGGCGTGTAAAAAGGTGTAAGCAAAGATTTATCCCCGTCGTACTTGAAGCTGCAGCTTTGTTGGCTACGCAATCTCGCAACATCAATTACTTAGGGTATAACGAAAAACGAAAAACGGAGTAAACAGGATAGCGGTATGAAACCAATAGAGCGCTCGACAAAATTAGATGGGGTTTGTTATGACATTCGGGGTCCGGTGGCTCGTGAAGCCAAACGGATGGAAGAAGAAGGTCAGCGTATTTTAAAGCTCAATATTGGTAATCCCGCGCCTTTTGGTTTTGAAGCGCCGGATGAAATTTTAAAACACGTGATCCATAACCTGCCTACAGCACAAGGCTATAGCGACTCACAAGGTATTTATTCGGCCCGGGTTGCCGTCGCGCAATATTACCAACAACGTGGCATTTTAGGGGCCGATGCGGATGACGTCTATATTGGCAATGGTGTGTCTGAGCTGATTCTGATGTCGTTGCAGGCGCTGTTAAATAACGGCGATGAGGTGTTGATCCCCTCCCCAGATTACCCACTCTGGACAGCTGCTGTCAATCTGGCTGGCGGCAACGCTGTGCATTACCGCTGTGACGAGCAATCCGACTGGTTTCCTGATTTAGCCGATATTCGCGCCAAAATCACTAAAAAAACTAAAGCTCTGGTGCTGATTAACCCCAACAACCCAACAGGCGCCGTTTACTCCAAAGCCTTTTTATTAGAGCTGTTAGCCGTTGCCCGCGAGCATAAGCTGGTGGTGCTCAGTGACGAGATTTACGACAAAATTTTGTATGACGGTGCAGAACATGTCACTACAGCTTCGTTAACTGATGATTTATTTATGCTGACCTTTGGTGGCTTATCGAAAAACTACCGTATCGCAGGTTTCCGCGTTGGCTGGATTTTATTATCCGGCGCTAAACATCTGGCCCGCCACTATATCGAAGGTTTAAACATACTGGCCTCTATGCGCCTTTGCGCCAATGTGCCTTGTCAGCATGCGGTACAGACCGCATTGGGCGGTTACCAAAGCATTAATGAGCTGATAGTGCCAGGTGGCCGTTTGTATGATCAGATGGATTTAGCCCACAAACTGGTCACCAGCATTGACGGCATCAGCTGTGTACGGCCCAAAGGTGCTATGTACTTATTCCCTAAGCTGGACCGTAAAAAATTCAAAATCAAAGACGATGAGCTCTTGGTATTGGATTTCTTGCGACAACATAAGGTGCTGCTGGTGCATGGCCGGGCCTTTAACTGGCCTGAGCCGGATCATTTCCGTATTGTGTTTTTACCCCATAAAGAGCAGCTGGAAATGGCCATTGGCCGCCTAGCGCAGTTTTTACCAGGGTATCAGCAATAATGGATACCGATCACAACATCACAAACGCACCTCAACAGCCAAGCCATTTTTTCGCTCATCTGTTTCGGATGAAGTTGATTAACAGATGGCCGCTGATGCGCAACGTCAATACCGAAAATGTTGCAGAGCACAGCCATCAGGTCGCTGTGGTCGCTCATATGCTGGCGTTGATTCGCCGTGAAATTTTTGCAGGTGAAGTCCAACCTGAGCGGGTAGCAACTCTGGCGTTATTTCATGATGCCAGTGAGGTGCTGACGGGTGACTTACCTACACCTGTAAAGTATTTTAATGCGCAAATTGCACAGGAATACAAAAAGATAGAACGTATTGCGGAGCAAAAGCTGCTGTCGATGTTACCAGAGAAATTGCAACCTTTTTATCAATCCCTGCTGCTGTCCGAACAGTATTCGGCTGATGAAAAGTTACTGGTCAAAGCCGCTGACACACTCTGTGCTTATGTGAAAACTCTGGAGGAGCTCTCCGCTGGCAATCACGAGTTTGTGCTGGCGAAAAAACGTCTGGAGACAGTTCTTGAAGGTTATGCTCTGCCGGAAGTGAACTACTTTCTTGAGATTTTTATCCCAAGTTTTTCCTTGTCTCTGGATGAGATCAGCTTACTGGATGGGCAGTTGTAATCAACGATCCCAGGCCTATCGAAATTTTAAGGGCGCAATTTATTTGCGCCCTTCTCTATTTCTGTTAATGCTGATCCCGGCACAATTCCTGATTAAACTCAAACTCTATGGTGGTATGTTCCAGTTGATAAGGCCGCAGTAACTGCCGTATTTGCTCTTTATGGGCCTTTAACTGCTCTGTGGCAGTCTCAGCCTTTAATACCAAATGGGCGGTCAGCACATGTTTTTCGCCATCCAGCGACCATAAATGCAGATGATGTACGTCCTGCACAAAACTCAGGTCTTGTAATTGCTGTTCTATTTTAGCGGCCAGCTTCGGGTCCGGACTGACTTGTAAAAACAACGCCAGAGTGCGGCGTAAATTACGCCAGACATTGATCAGAATAAAACAGGTAAAACCAATACTTAACAGCGGATCTAACCAGGCCCAATGGGTAAAATAAATCAGCACGGAGCCAACCAGCACAGCCACCCAACCTAAGACATCCTCCAGCAAATGCCAGGTCAGAATTTGTTCATTTTGGGTTTTGCCACTTCTCAGTTTAAAGACGGCAGCGCCATTGACCAGCACACCTAAAACAGCAAGCCCCATCATACCAGCGGCATGAGGTAATTGCGGCTCCCACAAGCGGGGTATAGCTTCGTATAAAATCCAGCAGGACCCCAGCACCAAAATCACGCTGTTGATCAAAGCGCTCAATAAAGACCAGCGTCTGTAACCATAACTGTATCGGGGAGTCGCTTCTTTCCCTGCCACTTTGGCGGCAAACCAGGCGAAAGCTATAGCCAGCGTGTCGCCCAAATCGTGCATAGCGTCGGCCATAATAGCCACGCTGTTGGTCAGCCAGCCACCGATAAATTCAATAATGGTAAAACTAAAGTTTAGCCAAAAAGCAGTCGCAATATTGCCGGACTCGGAACCATGATGATGGTGGTGATGCCCAAAAAGGCTGTGGGCATGCGAATGCCCATGCTCGTGCCCGACGTCATGACTATGGTCATGCGCTTCTTTGTGGTCGTGGTTGCAATCTGCACCATGCTGATGAGTTTTGTGTCCTGAATTTGAATGATCGTGAGGCATGTTACACCTGAAAAATGCCGGGATAGCAGTACCATATCTGGTTTTTTCTGCCTCTGCCAGTCCGCAGGTAGCCTCACTGAACAGAAATCGTACGAATAGCAGATCTAACCCGGATAATGCTTGAGCTCAGCAGAACAAAACACTAGTCTGAAGCTGAAGTTCGGCTGAACACCGCCGATACAAAACCACCATAACAGAAGAATAAAACCAACAGATGCCACTACACCGGATCCTTGTTTGCTTTACTGCCATCTTTGCCTTCTCAGCTCAGGCAGGAAGTCTGAACCATCATAACAATACTGACTATGCTGCCTGGTCTGAAAAGAACCCTGATGGCAGCTGGACCAGAATCACAGAGCGCGCTGTAGCCCAATCTCCGTTGGTAAAACTGGTGCCTGCTGACGTACAAAACTTTTGCCCTCGTTATGCCAGTTTGCCGCAACAACAACGCAGTCAGTTTTGGGTCGCGTTGTTTTCCGCTATGGCCAAGCCTGAGAGCAATTTTAAGCCTCAGTCTTTTTATCAGGAAAAGTTTAAAGACGGTAAAGGCCGCCGGGTGATTAGCCGTGGTTTATTACAAATTTCCCATGAGAGCGCCAATCAGCCTCGTTACGCCTGTGATATTAAACAGCCACACTCTTTGCACGACCCCAAAGTGAATTTAAGCTGCGGTGTAAAAATTATGAGCAAGTGGGTAAAAACGGACGGTGTGATCAGCCAGCCACGCTGGAGCAAAGATCCCAAAGGCGGCGCCCGTTATTGGTCGACCTTAAGACCACAACGAGGCCACCTCACTAAAATTGAGCAGTTCACCAGTACTCTGCCTTTTTGTGGCCAGTCTCGCCGCACCGCCTTTTCATCCGGCATCCGCGGCTAACTTACTCAGCATCAACAGGGACGTCGAATAATAGTCATCGGCGGTCGAAGGACTCTGTTCTGTAAAGCTCAGATCCTTATAGACTAACGAACGCACAGCTTTGATCCCAGCAGAGGCTGTATAGGAGGCTTTTTCGCCTGTAACCAGATCCACCCAGGGCAAAATCAGCTCATTGTTTTTCCAAAAGTCAGTAAAAGGTTGTCTGAGATCGGTCGTTAAGGCAGACCCCCAGATAAAATACAGTGGAATACGTACAGCGTCATAACTGAAACGGGCTGGCCAGTTGGGTGAAGGCGCAAGCTGTCCTTTGTCGGATAAACGGATCCAATCTGACGGCAAGCCGTAGCTGCCAAACCGGCTTGCCGCTAACAATTTCTGGCCATCTGTCACTAACTTGCTCCAGTTCTGCTCTGGCTCCACCATGGCAAAAGAGATAAATGCCGGGATCACCCAATAGGATAAATTAATATCAATACTTTCTTTGTCAGAAAACCCGGTTAACCCCGGCAACAAAACAGTGAAACCGCCGAAGTCTTTTACCAGAAGCTTCTGAATGTCAGCACGAATGGCCGCAGAAGCGGTTTCATAATTGCGGTCATTCCAACGTTTCGCCGCCCGCTGTAAGGCCCATGCAATCAAAATATCGCCATCACTGGCATTATTTGGATCTTTTACCGCAGGTCTGAGGGCCGGGTCATAGCGCCATGAAAATAAAAATGCATCGGTTCTGGCCAGGTTTTTCCGGGTCCAGCTCCAGATCAAATCAAAGCTGTGTTGATCGTTATTGGCTTCGGCAAATAACATGCCCCAGCCCTGACCTTCTGAATGGCTGATTTTATTATTGTAGGTATCGATCACCCGTCCATCTGAGCTGACAAACCGGGATTTATACAAGGTCCAATCGCTTTGATCTGCCTGCAAAGCCTGTATCCACAGAGAACTTATGATCACCAGCAACCTTACCAGATTTCTCATCATTAGCTCTTGCCTCAGGGTTTTGTATAAATAAGTTCGAATGCCAACCCAGGCTCAGCTTTTTGAGTCTGAACCACTATATCCGGCTTACCTCCTAATGCGACCATCCAGGTGCTGTACAAGCCTTCCAACAAAGCACTGAACAGCTTCGCTTCATGGTTAACTTGTGATTTTTCACAGGAAGGAAGCGGAAAAGCGCCGTGATAAAACACCAGGCTGAGTTCATGAACTTCAATTCTGACCCAGCCCCAGTTCAGGCCGGCGAATATGGTATTCATCGACTTTTCCAAGTCTTCAATGCGGTCATACAAGGCCACCGGATACAGATGAGCTAACCGCTGCCCCATATGGCGCAAAAAAGCACAAGCGTCCTGCTCTCCCGCTGTCTGGTAAATCTCTTGAATAAATACCTGAAGAAAGCTGCGCCATTGCTGATTGCAGTGCTGGCTTTGGTAGTAGCTGCTACTGATCTGCTGTTCATGGGTTAAATCAATCATTGGCCCCTCCAATCAGGTACTTCATATAGAGACGGAACGACATTTCGTTGTAATCGCCAAAACTGTCAAAACCAAGCTGCCCGCCAATTTTCAGGTAAGGATCAGGCAGGTATTCGCCACTGGCACCAAAACTCATGCCAAAACCAGACTGACTGGTTGCGGCATAACCCGCCTGTGGAAAAGCGCCCAGCGCATAAAACAGATCAAGTGCAGCCTGAGCGGCTGCGTCTGTTGGAAAGAAACTATTCCCGTCTTCGCTATAGCTTTGAAAACCCGGGGCAAACAACAGGCTGAACCTGATATCTTCCAGTTCAGCACTGTAGTTGATAGGGAAAGCCAGGCTGACATAATCCTGCGGACTAAAATAACCACCATGGCCAAAAGTGAATTTACTTAAGTTGTTATCAAAGCTGCTGTAGCCAACATGCACACCCAATTGCAGCATCTCTGGCACTGAATAAAAAGGTCTGAAATAAGCTCCAACCTCCATAGAAGTTGCGTTGTTTGACGCCACATTATCGCCTTCGTACTTGTGTTCCGCCACAGAACCATAAGCACCGGCTTTGCCATTATCGAAATTCAGCCCCAGTCCGGCGCCGGTCTTTGTGACAGCTCCCCAACTTTCGCCTGTGACATGATCCACAGTGCCAGCATAAGCCAGCAAGCTGTCTTTGACCGGACGTCTCTCTGCTTGCACCACCAGTCTGGTGTTTTTCATAATTTCCGGTTGCAGCTTCACACCCCCTACCACATTGGTTTTTTCAAAACCCAAAGGAGTAGTCCCTACATCTGCTGCAATCCATTCGCCTTTATAAGCTAAAGCCAGCGCAACACCGGACTCCCGTTGTGTATCGGGATTGCCGGTGCTAATGGCCATTTGATCCAATCTGGCCTGGGATGAGGTGATCAATTGCTCTACACGAGCACGGCTTTGCTGAAAATCGGCCAAAGAATCTGAACTAAGACGAATAGCAGTATCACCGTAGTTTTCTTGCAGAAATTGCTGAACCAGGCTTTGCTGTTCCGCAGTCAGGTTACCAGAAGTCAGTTCCAGCGCTTCAAACAGATCGGTCTGTGCTGCATTGTCAAATACCACTTTGGCGGCGTTCGCTACATTCTGTAGCCTGATGATTTCAGACTGTGGCAAATTGCCTTCCGGGTCATCGCGTGCAGCGAGGTAAACAGTCTGTGCATTGTCGTAAGCCACAGCCGTCTCTTCAATGCTATCCAGTACATCCGCAAGACTATTCAGTCGTGAACTCAAACCACTGGCCGCATTCACAATAGAACCCCGCCCATAAAGATTAATATCTTCTCCGGTCACTGTGCCTGAATTCAGTGAGGTAGGTGTCAGTGCCAGTTCGACTCTGTCGGTGCCAAAGGCTGCTGTGGATATCACCACCGGCGTTTCAACCGTATCTAAACCTGAGCTGCCTTCTGCCCCATTACGAACTTTGAGAACAACATCTGTATCCACACGGGTCAGGGTTTTCTGCTCTAAATCGGCCAACATGCCATCAATCTGCTCAAACAAGGTGGCCGATTGTGCTGTGGTATCTATGTCAGCCGGTGCCTCAGACAGTATCTCACCGGGCAGCCAGGAGGGTCTGGTACCGGAGAGCTGCTGTTTTTTTGCTTTTCGCTTATCTTTAAATGGATTGTTATTTGGCTCCGCTGTCTCCCTAAACGGATTGGCTGACAAACCCGAAGCAGCACCTCCGCCCCAGACCGGAGTCTCCTGATAGGCCAGTTTCCTTGCTCTTAACAATAAAGCTGCAGCTTCGTCGTGCTCTCCTTTTGCCTCAGCCACTTTAGCGGCCAACACCAGTAGTTCAGGTTCAACATTGTTGTCCCAATCCACCCGGTTTAATAAGGCTGCAGCGCGGTCCGGCTCTTTTAATTGCAAAGCTGTATCCACAGCACCGGATAAGGCCTCCTGGCTTTCTGGCTTTAATTTCAGTACGTAATTGTAAATTTGATCCGCTTCGCTGGTTTTATCGCCGCTTTGATACAAACGTGCCATCGCCAGCAATAAGCTCTCATCGTCCGGTGATTCACGCAAATGAGCAGCAAGCACATCATAAGCTAAGGCCATCTGGCCTGCTTCACGTAACTGATCGGCCTCGCGCACCGCCAGCCCTTGTTGCAAACTGGCCAGTGACTTTCTGTCGTCCATGGTTAAATCAGAACGCAGCATCAGCTCAGATAACAAGGATCTGGCGTCTTTAGAACGACCACTTTGATTGAGCACTGCCACATGAGCCAGGTAATCTCCTGATTTCTCATCCAGCCCTTGCATCAAATCAAGTTCAACCAGCTGATACGCCAGCTCAGGCTGGCCGGCACTTGCCAGTTCAGAGGCTAATTCCCCTGCAGCTTTAGAGCCCATTCTGCTGCTCTGGTACAACTGCAGCATAAGCTGACGTGCGCCTGCCTGATCGCCCGCCGAGGCTCTTTGCAGCACAGCGGAGAATTTACCGCGTAATGCCGACTGGGCTGCCAGACTTTGCATTGCTGCTGTGCGCTGCTCCGGTTTTATGCTTGCCATAACACGTTCAACATCAGACCAGCGTTTTTGTTCGGCGGCAAACATAGCGGCGGCATAACGGGATTCGGCCGGCTGACTGGCACTGAACAAAGGCTCAATAATGGCCCTGGCCCGGGCCGGGTCGCCCTGCCTGTTCAGCAATCGGGCTAAATCCAACCTGACCCAAGGGTCGTTGGGTGCGAGTTTCATCGCTCTGCGCAGGCTTATTTCCGCCAATAAATCAGTGCTCTTTGCCGCATCTGCTCTTAGTTTTTGTACTTCAGCTAAAGAGACATATGCCACTTTATGTTGTTCAGACGCCGACAGCTGGTTGGATAGAAGTTCCGCATCCTGCCAACGTCCCATGCTCTGCAATACAGCAATAAGCCCTAGCTTTGCTTCGGTGTGGGCAGGATTTTTCTGTATCACTGCATTAAAACTCTGAGCGGCCTGTTCAAGCAGTCCAAGCTTGTGTTGCAACTGCCCGGCAAGAACTTTAGCCTCATTCACGCTGGACTCATTGTTTTTAGTTACAGCGACTCTGGTTAAAGCTTCAACCAACTCCAGCGCCTGCTCATTCTGTTCTGCCACCATGAGTTCGCGGGCTTTGCCTAGGGTCGAATAAAAGTCTGCCACCTGATAGGCATCCCGCCAGGAGGACGCTTTTTTTGGTGACATCGCCATTGCTCTGCCAAGCTGCTCTTTTGCAGCGCTAAAATGCTGCTGCTTTAAATCAATCAGGCCCAAACCTGCCAGCGCTTCGGCATCCGCTGCGTTTTCTGTCAGGGCTTTTTGGAACTGGCGTTTGGCCTCCGCCAGTTTGTTTGCATTCAGCGCCTGGTAACCCCGGGCTCTGCTATTAAGCACAAGAGGCGCGGTGCCTTTTTTAATCTTGTCCTGATAAGCCCTGAGTAACTCCTGATCGTCAGGTTCAATAGTCAAATACTGGTCATAGTATTTCTTGTCGGCCGTTGTAGCATTTAGCCACAGCAGCGCCTGACGCCAACTCCGTTTCGCCAGAGCAGAGGTTGGAGCCAGCTCTGAGAGCAGTAAAATCCCCTCCCTCCTGCTGCTTTCGTCATAACTTAACACCTGAGCGTACGCCTGTTTGATAGCGCCATGGCCAGGACGCGTCTGGTACAACTTTTTCAGCGCGGATCGGGCTTGTGGCAGTCCATCCGCGGTACCGGCCATCGTCAGATAATATTCAGCCGCCAACTCCAGAGGAGCTGTGGCACCACCAAATACCTCCTGGTAGCGTTTTAAAGCGGTATCGTACTGACCAATACCGGCAAGACGACGCGCTTCGGCCAAAGCCACAGGGTCCACTTTGGCTGCAGCTTCAGTGGCCCGAAGCTCCCCGATCCGCTGATCTGCCGGAGCCAGTTCAGCCATCTTGCGGATCCATTGCTGCAACTGAACATCGTTGCCTTCTTTAGCCGCAATAAGGCCTGAGCGGTACATAGCCTCCATATTTTTCGGATCTGCATTCAACACTCGTTGTAACGCATCTTTGGCTAAATCATTACGATTTTTATCCTGCCAGAATTCGGCTTGCTCAAATAACAGATCAAAGGAGCCGTCTTCTTCAGCGGCATACAAAGGTTGAACAGAGCAGATCACAACCATCGCAATCAGTGATTTATTCATTATTTTTAGATCCTGTTGTTAGCCTGCTCCTGGCGCGGTTTCTCAGCAGCGGAAACAAAATAGCGGCACCGGCAAAGGCTGCCAGTGCAAGACCAAACACCATGACGATAACGTGTTGGCCAAAAAACCAACGCACCTCCATATGCCAGGGCATGTCACCAGAGGTAATGAGTTCTCCCACTCTGTTGCTGTAAAGATCCGCATTATTAGCAATAAGAGCCATATCCCCATGTACCTTGCTGCTGACTAAAGGACTGTTCAGTGAGTTCAGCAACTGGGGTAACTGTTCAGAAGCTTTGGCGGTGATCAATACCACTATCCGTTCTGGGTCTACCGGAGAGACAAAACTAAAAAGTCCCTGTAGATCTTGAGTGTTGTCTAATACCCTGGCTGCAACTTTAGTTTCCCGGCCCCAATCCCCCTGCAGCAACCAAAGTACGCGGTCAAGCAGGCTGAACGCTTTTACTTTTACACTGTCGTTTTGTACTTCAAATGAGCTGGCTTTGAGTAAATCGGACTCCTGCACATCCCTGATATTTGCAATAGCGATGAGATCGTAATTTGCAAAATCGGAGTGAATGTCTAAACCTGTTCTGGCCTCTATGCCCAGCGCCGGCACACCTGTGTCATTGCCCATTCGCGCCGCCAGTTCAAGCAGGGTCTCTATTTCTTCCTTACCCGGCTTCGCAGGTAACAGCACAAGGGTCTGGGATAAATCAGCATGTCGGGTGAAGGGAAAACCTACGCCAACAAAATAAGATAAATTCGGCAGCTGAGTGAAGTTTTGTGCAGAGCTCAGATCAATACTTGAAGTGGGCAGTACCCTCGCTGTTATATCGGCAGGGACATCCAATTCGCAGCCTTTGGTATTGACTGCAAAGTTATGATACAAACGCAGCTTGTTTTCCCCATACAATAGATAGGGTGGAATTTTAATCTCGGCTTCTTCCTGACGGCTATCTCCCCCCAACCAACTATTGAATCTAGCCCATAAACCACTTTGATTGACCGCCAGAGATGTCAGGTAATCCCCATTAAGCGACACATCTAAAGTCGACCTGGCTTCGTCTAACCACTTCCCCTCCGGAAAACTGTATTTTATTTTCAGCGGTATCACCTCACCGGGCCAAAAAAACAGATCCGGCGAAGCACGGAAATTCAGCTCTATGGCCGGATGAAACAAGCCCCTGCTCATCAGACTGCGCTCATCTGCAAGTTCACCAAATTCAACAGCTTTATGTATCCGGGTCCAGCGTGGGGCATCGTAGGGTTGAAGCGGCATCTGTGCAGGCTTTGTCGCCTTTATGTAAGTCCCACTGAGTGATGTGCCACTCACCAGATACCTGGCCGCTATTTTTAGTTCATCCTCCGTACGCCCCATCACCAGCAACACCTTGTAAAGAGGGTTCAGCGGATTCTCCATTAACCTGAGTTCAGGCCCTTGAATAGCAGGCACTGGTAAAGCTTTAATCACATCATTTGGCAGCATAAAAACGATAGCATTTTCTTCCGGCAACTGGTCGCGCAGTACCGGAAAGCTCAGACTGCGGTACTGCGCGGCGCCACCAAAATAGGAAGCGACTATAGCAGCACTGGTTAAGGTTGCAGGACTGGCATTGTCCGGCACTACCATAGGCACAACGACCTCGTTCATAGCGCTGGCGTTAAAAAAAGGCGCGGGAAAACGTGATAAGTCCGTACTGACAGGCAGACGCTGTACTGACAACACCAGTTGTGATTGTCTGTCCAGATTAACCCAGATGTCTTTTGATAGTTCGTTGTTGCATTGCTCTGCGGTGCGTCCTGTCAGACGAAAGTCCAGATTGTTGCTCCCAAGAATTAATGCACTTTGCAGCGGGATATCCAGCTCCAGTGCTTTTGCCGTAAAAGCGGATAACTCAATGGTTTTGACCAACTGACCATTGAGCATCACATCGAGGAAACTTTCACCTTCGAGTAATTCTGCTGAGTAACTCATCTTTAACTTTAAACTGGCCTGTCTGACCAACTCATCACTACGCAACGTAAAACTCAAGCCAGCTGCTGTGTTGTTACCAAAAAAAAACAGATTGTCGTGCAAACCAAAATCAGTAAAGTGGAAGACCTGGGTGCGGATATCCTGCTCTTTCCCTTTGCCATGTGCAGCAGCTAACAGCTGTGTCGAAGCCGTTGTGGTATTCAATGGAGCGCTCAACGCCTGATTCGAGATCACCACGGCTCCCACTGCGAACAACACCGTCAGCACCAACCTGAGCTTCCAGCTACTTAAAGTTCTGTTGGCACGACCTGACTGGTAGCCTTTGCTTTTTTTGTTCATTGAATCCTGGAACAAGCCGCCTATGGCTCTGATCACCCGCCAAATCGAAACAAAAATATTGTCCTCTTGCAGATCTCCGTTGGCAGGTAACCAGGCATCAGCACGCCCCATCACTACTTTCACTAACTCTCTGCGTTGGGCCAGAGGTAAGTCTTTGAAATGGAAACGGATCGTTTCACTATCACGAAAGATGGTTTCGACCGGAAAAACCATCGGAACCTTGCCGAAATAAATTTCGATGTCCCGGATGCGCTGGTTTGTATTCACCTGCCCCACGTTTTCAACCAAAGCGCCCCCCATAGACAGGTTGAGTGATTTGGTTTTCAGGGTATGACCAGATTCCAGGTGCAGTACCACGGGTAAACTTACATCCAGACGCACCGTCTGTCTGACTTGTTTTATTTCCCGGGCAACAGCAACGGAAGCAAATAACATCACGCAGCTAAATCCGGCCCAGAACAAATTCAGCAGCATCACTTTAGGATCAACCTTGTAGTGTTCACTCCAGATAAGTTGCACCACACCGGATAAAAAAGCACAAAACACTAACACCAGTGTAAACAGATGGGGTTTGACCATATCGTAGTCAAAATAGCCATTTTCCAGTAAGCCGCCTTTTTCCGTGACATTAAATTTCCCTTTGCGGGGATTGAGCATAGTAGCAATGGTCGGCAGGACTAAATGGAAAGACAACACTGTTTCATAAATCTCTCCCCAGAAGGTGTGCCGGAATCTGCCCTGCAATCTCGAGTTGGTATAGGTGGTAAACAGCAAGTGGGGCAGCGCATAAGCCAAAATCATTTCCGGAGAAGAATCGATAATATTCTGGCCAAAAAGTAGATAACACAAAGGCGCGGTCAGAAATACAATACGGGGCAACGCAAATAGGAAATGCATCATAGCGTTCAGATAACAAAGACGCTGGGGTAAGCTCAACCCTTTACCTAACAAAGGGTTATCCAAACGTAAGATCTGGATCATGCCTCTGGCCCAGCGTGCGCGTTGACCTATATGTAAAGCCAGGCGCTCAGTCGCAAGTCCGGCAGCTAATGGCAGAGCTAAAAATGCCGAGTTCCAGCCCAGTCGCTGTAACTTCAAGGCGGTATGCGCATCTTCTGTAACGGTTTCAACCGCAAAACCACCAATTTCTTCGATGGCAGAACGGCGGATCACCGCGCAGGAGCCACAAAAAAAAGCAGCATTCCAGAAATCATTGCCTTTCTGAACAGGACCGTAAAATAACTCCCCTTCACGGGGCACCTCATCTCCGGTCGTCAGATTGCGTTCAAATGGATCAGGTGAATAGAAGTAATGCGGGGTTTGCATCAGCGCCAGTTTTTTGTCGCTGATAAAGGCGCCCACTGTGGCCTGCAAAAAAGCCCTGGTTGAGACATGGTCACAATCGAATATGCAGATCAGTTCCCCATCAGTCACCTGAATTGCGTTGTTAAGATTACCAGCCTTAGCATGTTTATTATCATGTCTGGTGATATAGCCCACACCAGCTGAGGCTGCAAAAGCAGCAAATTCGATGCGGCGGCCATCGTCCAGAATATAGACTCTGACTTTCTCTGCAGGATAATCAATGTTCTGTGCCGCCAGAACCGTATCTTTCACTACATCCAGACTTTCGTTATAGGTCGGGATATAAATATCCACAGTTGGCCACAGTGAGACATCATCAGGCATAGGCTCTATCCGTCTGTCTAAGGGCCAGATCGTCTGAAAAAAGCCCAGGACCAGGATGAGCCAGGTATAAAATTCGGCCGCCAGTAAACCAAGACCAAGCAAACCTTCAAGAACACTGTCAAACACCAAAGTCTCAGTGGTACGCCAGTACAGATATCGGGTTGATACTATGATACACATCAATAGCATCACCATATGGGTCCAGTGATTTTTCCGACGGGCAACGATAAACAACATGACGCCGCTACTGACAGCAAACAAGATTTGATTATTCAGATCCAGTGGGGTCGTGATAATCACTGCTGCAACCGCCAGCCAAAACAACACAGCAAGCGTACTTGTGATCCCGGAGGGGGTCGAAGAGTCCTTTTTTTTCATATCATCCCTTGCCACTACCTGCTGAATTTTTTGTATTCATTAGCCTGCAGTGTGGGCAGCATACGTTGCACATTGCGCGCTATTAAATCGATATCCGCTGTCGCTGAAGAGGCCTGAGCGTATTTGAATACAGACATCTGACTGGCATTGGCTTCCGGCACTGCTTCATCACGATGCACTATACCCAACAGAGATGAACCTAATCTCTCGTTCAAAAATTGAGTGACTTCCCGGTTGAGTTGACTACGTACATCCACCTGATTTAGTACGAAATAATTTCGTTGCCCGGCATCTTCGTTATAAAACATACCGGACTCTATTTCAGGTAATAAGCTCAAAGAGGCACCGTCAGGCAGCAATACGTTGATCATAATGGGGTTCAGACCAGATAACGCCTGCAAAGCGGCTGAGAAGCCCGGAGGTAAATCAGCGATGAACACGGCCTCCGTCTGATGAGCAAAAGAGGCAAGGCGTTTAACCAGAATTGAGGGATCTGAGCGCAATAACTGATCATAAGAGCAGATCTGTGAACGACTGACGCGACCATAAGGTAAGTACCTTACTCCGGACTCTGACTGCTGTACTAATCTGCTCCAGTCAGCATGCTCTCCACATTCTGTTGCATGTCCTGCGGAATCAGCCAAAGCCATACCAAAGTGCAAACGAAGAGAGTTTTGACTGTCAAAATCTATAGCAATCACTTTGTGGCCTAAACGCTGAATTGCATACGCAAGATTTGCAGCCAGCGTAGTTTTACCTACCCCACCCTTTAACGAGCCAACACAAATCATAGTCATAGGGCAATCCGATAAAAGAGCGCGGCTAACGATTCAGTATTGGCGGACTGAACATCGGCCTGGGGCTGCTGTTGTGACCTCTTATGCAAATGAGCCACATCGTTGTCTGACGTCTGACGTCGAAAAGGATTAGGTTTTGCAACGTGCTGCGCTGGTTGGAAAGACGCACGCCGCCCGGCATAAAAAGCAGCTTGTGGTTCCGGACTGGCTGCCGCCTGTTCAGCCGGAGTCTGGGCTGCTAAAGAGTGCAGCAGAGTATTGTTTGCAAGCTGTGCTGCAGGCTCCGACGCTATAGCTCGCTTAATGACAGGAGTGGAGGCAGGGTGTTTATAATTTTTTACCTGATTAATCAGTTGCCACTTCGACTGTCCGGAACAAGGCATACTCGTCTGAAAACTACGGTAGTTCAGATTTTGCTCACCCACTTTGGCGATAAATTGCCGCACATCATCATAATTGTCCATGGCGCCTCCCTTTTGCACTAAATGTCAAGTTTACATAGCTTCAACGTGGATAATTTGATAAAAACAGAAACCCACTAGCTCAGATATCCACTGTCGTTTTGCTTTACTGTATCAATATCACAGCACAAGAAAATATCATTTTTATCATATTAAACGCGAAAACTGCACTTTCCTAGTGGAATTTACTGATAAAAATGAAATTACGTTAAAGGAATTCACTTTTTTATCAATTTTAATTAAGAGAATAATAAGCCGTAACCCAGAAGTCTCGTTTTTTTCCGACTAACTCAGATGATATTTTTTCAGCTATTCGATAAAAGTGAAACATGGCCCGAAAAGGAAAACTGGTAAATTTGATAACAGCAACTACAGATAGACGTCAGGCCAATGTGCTCAGGACTCTAGGCGGACAGGAAAATGATTGAGGACGAAAAATTTTTGCGGGTAAAAACAAAAAGCCACCCGAAGGTGGCCTTTTACTCTGCTCAAAGAATTAAGCAGCTAAAGCTTCTTTTGCCTTAGCGACTAAAGCAGCAAATGCGCCTTTGTCGTATACAGCGATATCAGCCAGGATCTTACGGTCGATTTCAACAGATGCTCTTTTCAGACCATCGATGAAGCGGCTGTAAGATAAACCGTTCTGACGGGATGCAGCGTTGATACGCGCGATCCACAGTTGACGGAATTGACGTTTACGTTGACGACGGTCGCGGTAAGCGTATTGGCCAGCTTTGATAACTGCCTGGAAAGCGACACGATAAACACGACTGCGGGCACCGTAGTAACCTTTAGCCTGGTTTAACACCTTCTTGTGACGAGCGCGAGCTGTCACACCACGTTTTACTCTTGGCATTTGAAATCTCCTAAATTATGCGTATGGCAGACAACGAGCGATACCAGCAACGTCAACTTTTGCAACTAACGTTTTTGGACCTAACTGACGCTTACGCTTAGAAGACTTCTTCGTCAGAATGTGGCGAAGATGTGATTGCTTACGTTTAAAACCGCCTGAGCCGGTTTTCTTAAAGCGCTTTGCAGCGCCTTTGTTGTTTTTCATCTTTGGCATAGTTAAATAACTCGCATTGTTTAGATTACAACGAATAATAAGGCGATAAAAAACGCCGCTTTATTCAAGCGGCGTATCTTATGCTTGAATGCACTTATTACTTCTTATTTGGGGCCAGCATCATGATCATCTGACGACCCTCAACACGGCTTGGGAAAGATTCGCAGACAGAAATGTCTGACATATCTTCTTTAATCCGGTTAAGCATCTCAATACCGATGTCCAGATGCGCCATTTCACGACCGCGATAGCGAAGCGTTACTTTAGCTTTGTCACCCTCTTCAATGAAGCGACGCAGGTTGCGTAGTTTTACCTGGTAATCGCCTTCATCAGTTCCAGGCCGGAATTTAATTTCCTTGATCTGGATCTGTTTTTGCTTTTTCTTCTGCTCTTTAGCAGCTTTGCCTTTCTCAAACAGGAACTTACCATAGTCCATCAACTTACAAACAGGGGGTTCAGCTGTTGGGCTGATCTCTACCAAGTCAGCGCCTGCTTCTTCAGCTAAACGAATAGCTTCTGAAGTGTTAACCACACCTAATTGTTCACCTTCCAGACCTAATAAACGCACCTCTTTTACGGTGATTTCTTCGTTAATACGATTCGGTCTGTTCGACGGTAAAGTTTTCTTTCCTACTTTAATAGTATGTTCCTCCAAGAGTGAAAATAATCAGACCCGGTTTTTAATTTCAGTGGTTAACTTCGTGATGAAGTCGTTCACACTCATTTTTCCGAGGTCTTCGCCTTTACGTGTTCTTAACGCGATATCGCCGGCTTCCACTTCTTTGTCACCGACTACCACTAAATAAGGAACACGCTGTAGCGTGTGCTCGCGGATTTTAAAGCCTATCTTCTCATTTCTCAAGTCAGAAGTTGCTCTAATACCATGAGATTTGAAAGTTTTTACTAAATCCTGCACATATTCGGCCTGATTATCGGTAATATTCATCACCACAACCTGAGTCGGGGCTAACCAGGCCGGGAAAAAGCCTGCATATTCTTCAATCAGAATACCGATAAAACGCTCCAGCGAACCTAAAATTGCGCGGTGGATCATCACTGGCACTTGTCTGTCATTGCCTTCGGCAACAAAACTTGCACCTAAACGACCAGGTAAAGCGAAATCGAGCTGCACTGTACCACATTGCCAGGCCCTGCCTAAGCAATCATGCAAAGTAAATTCAATTTTAGGGCCATAAAAGGCACCTTCGCCCGGTTGCAGATCATAAGCTATGCCGTTGGCATCCAAAGCTTCTGCTAAACCCTGCTCGGCACGGTGCCACATTTCGTCAGTACCAATGCGCTTTTCAGGACGGGTGGATAATTTCACCTGCACATCTTTGAAACCAAAGGTGCTGTACACGTCGAAGACCATTTTGATGCAGTTGGATACTTCAGCCTGCACCTGATCTTCAGTACAAAAGATATGGGCATCATCCTGAGTAAAACCACGCACCCGCATCAGGCCGTGTAAACCACCGGATGGCTCGTTACGGTGACAGCAACCAAACTCAGCCATCCGCAGCGGTAAATCACGGTACGACTTTAAACCCTGATTAAAAATCTGCACATGGCCAGGACAGTTCATTGGCTTGATGGCGTAATCACGGTTTTCAGAACTGGTGACAAACATATTGTCGGAGTACTTTTCCCAGTGACCTGATTTTTCCCACAGCACTTTGTCCATCATAAATGGACCTTTCACTTCCTGATAATCGTACTGGTTCAGCTTTTCACGGACAAAAGTTTCCAGCTCGCGGAAAATAGTCCAGCCATCGTTGTGCCAGAACACCATACCAGGCGCTTCTTCCTGCCAGTGGAACAAACCTAAGGCTTTACCAATCTTACGGTGATCGCGTTTTTCCGCTTCTTCCAGTTGCAGTAAATAAGCCGCTAATTGCTTTTTATCAGCCCAGGCTGTGCCGTAAATACGCTGCAGCATTTTGTTTTTTGCATCACCACGCCAGTAGGCGCCGGCCACTTTCATTATTTTAAAATGCTGACAGAACCGCATGTTAGGCACGTGTGGACCACGACACATGTCGATGTATTCTTCGTGATGGTATAAACCCGGCTGATCGTCTTTGGCCACGTTCTGGTCGAGGATTTCCATTTTGTAGCTTTCGCCACGCAGAGCGAAGGTGTCATAAGCCTGTTGCCAGCTTACTTTTTTCTTCACTACGTCATATTCGGTTTTGGCCAGTTGCAGCATGCGCTCTTCAAGTTGCGCTAAATCATCGCTGCTGATTGGACGGTCTAAATCCACATCGTAATAAAAGCCGTTGTCGATCACAGGACCAATCGCCATTTTGGTGTTCGGCCATAACTGCTTAATGGCATGACCTAACAAATGCGCACAGGAGTGACGGATAATTTCCAGGCCTTCCTGATCTTTGGCGGTGACAATGCTTAAAGAGGCATCAGAGGTGATTAGCTCACAGGCATCCACCAACTGGCCATTGATTTTGCCCGCTATAGTGGCTTTCGCCAGACCCGGGCCTATGTCTTTGGCAACGTCTAATACAGATAAAGGATTGTCGTACGAACGCTGACTACCGTCAGGCAGAGTAATAACTGGCATGATAAGTCCTCACAGTGGTGGCCCATACCAAGGGTCACATGTTGATTCAATTTAAATTAAGGAAGTGCTTTTTGCGGTTCAACCTTACGAGCGGTAGAACAAAACAGCACAACACGTAGTTGGGACTGTTTTTAACAAAAAGCGGCTGCATCATAACCGAAGCGGTACTTTATCGGCAACAGCCAAGCTCATTGCAGTCTAAAGCAGGCTATTTTTTCGCCTGATGCGGCATTAAGGCCTACACTGAAACATAGGAAGAGTTTCAAACGGAAGGAACCGCAGATAGTCAGTCGCTTGCTCTGCTGCAACAGAGGCCAGCTAACGGAGGATCTATGGACTTACTGCATAAAACTATTCTTTGCCCTTTCTGTGGCCATCCGACTCATATTACGCTGGATATCAGCGGTGAGGATCAGGACGATGTTGAAGATTGCAGCAACTGCTGCAACCCTATTCATGTTCAAACCCATAAAGACGAGCTGCATAACAAAGTGCAGGTGTTTATCGACGCCGAAGATGAGCAGTATTATTAGCCATATCAGGCATTTCGGGCAGCCAGCATCCGTTCTACCGTATCCACTATAGTGACGGTTTGCTGATCCAGTTCGATATTGACTCTGTCGCCTGCTTTACGCTGACCTAAAGTGGTGACGTTAAGCGTCTCTGGTATTAAATGCAGGCTAAAACTTGTTGCTGTGACTTCACCTACAGTCAGGCTGATACCATCAATACTGATAAAACCTTTGCTGAGCACATAGGGTTCAAACTCTCTCTTAAGTTCAATATCGACCCGCCAGTTCGCCCCACTCTGGCTGACCGCTAATATTTCTGCCGTGCCATGCACATGGCCGGACACCAAATGCCCGCCTATTTCACGGCCAAAAGTTAAAGAACGTTCAAAGTTCACCCAACAACCAGCGCTTAACTCCCCCAGATTGGTTTTGGCTAAGGTTTCGTCAATCACATCAAAGCTCACCCAACCGCGAGGCTCAAGCTGACTAAATTCGGTGGCGGTTAAACAAGTGCCGTTAACGGAGATACTGGCGCCCCGCTCCAGGTTTTGTAATAACTGCACAGGCACTTCAAGAGTTAAGCGCCTAAACTGTTGTTGGTCGCTGATTTCACTGACTTTAACTTTCGCCTGAACTATTCCGGTAAACATAAGGCCCCTGCTGTGCTATCTTTACGGCGTTTTTTCGCCTGTCTGACAAGAGTTGTTATGTTACCTTTTTCCCGCTTTGAAGCAAAAACCATTCTGAAATTATCCGGCCCTATTATGTTGGCTCAGTTAACCCAAACCATGATGTTTGTCATTGACACTATTATGGCCGGCCGGGTCAGTGCATTGGATATGGCGGCTATTGCCGTGGCCTCTGCCATTTGGTTGCCCATTATTCTGACTTTACAAGGTTTATTGCTGGCGCTGACCCCTATAATTTCTCAGCTGTATGGCGCAAAAAACCACAAGGCCATTCCGCATAATGCGCTGCAGGGTTTTTATCTGGCCATGGTGCTGGCCACTGTGATTGTCATTGCTATGCAGTTTATTCATCTGCCGCTGCAGTATTTGTCGATGGAAGATAATCTGCGCGACAAAGCCGTGGATTATCTGGTGTATGTCAGCTACGGCGTTTATCCGGCCGCAGGTTATATGATCTTCCGTAACCTGTTTGAAGGCATAGGCAATACCAAAGCCACCATGTGGATAGCCTTTGTAGGTATTCTGGTTAATATTCCGGCCAACTATGTATTTATTTATGGCAAGTTAGGCATGCCGGCTTTAGGCGGCGCAGGTTGTGGTGTCGCAACCTCTTTGGTGTTTTTGGCGATGTTTATTGCCATCACTATTTATGCCTTTAAAAGCCGCAGCACAGCGCTTTATATGAAAAAGCCAGATAGCCTGAAACCCAATAGCAAAGACTTATGGCATATCATTGCCATAGGCACGCCTATCGCCTTTTCGCTGTTTTTTGAAGTGACCCTGTTCTCCTCTATTCCACTGATGATTGTGCATTTAGGCCCTATAGTGGTGGCCGGTCATCAAATTGCCAATAATTACAGCGCTTTGGTGTTTATGCTGCCGATGAGTATGGGTATGGCGACAACCATCAGGGTCGGACATCTGGTCGGCAGTAACGATGTACAGGAGCTGAAAAAAGCCGTATCCACAGCTGTGCAGCTGGCGATGATGATGGCGGTGGGCATAGCACTGGTGACTTATTTTGGTCGTTTTTTCGTCGCATCACTCTACTCTACCGACCCGGCTGTATTAGCAGTAGCGACCTCAATTTTAGTGCTGGCTTGTTTTTACCAGATTTCCGATGCGATACAGGTAGTATCCGCCTGCGCGCTGAGGGGTTTAAAACACACCAAACCTATCTTTTTTATCACCTTTATTGCCTATTGGCCGATCGGTTTTGGTTTGGGCACTGTATTAGGTTTAACCGACTGGATCGCCCCCAAAATGGGCGCTCATGGCTTCTGGGTTGGCATCATACTTGGGTTGTCCTGCGCTGCTGTGATGCTGGCGCTTATTTTAAGAAACCAAATCAGGCGATTGGAAGATGGCAAGATGTTACAACAACAGGCTACAGCGGTCGTTCATTAACCTATTCAATCTGGTTGTTGCTGTTTTCCTGCTCAGCAGCTGTAGTGATCCGGCCATATCCCTGATGGATGACTACAGCAGCAGGCTTGAACGTGTTTTAGGCCTGGAGCTGCACAAGCCAGCGCCACTGGATTTGGAGCAGCTGCCGTCCATCACAGACACCAGAGCGGAGATCAAAGACAGCAGCATTACGCTGGTGGAGCTGGTGGCGACCAGAGCTTGTGGTTTAGATGCGTTGCTGGGGGAACGTAATAGCAGTTTGGGAAAAGTGATGACCTCAAGCCAGCGTTTAAGATACGAACTGCAGTTTTTAAAGCAGGTGCAGCCTTGTTTAACTCATCCGGAGATCGCACCTGATTTACAACAAAAATTGACCACCATTGCCTCTGAAAAAGCCAGTCAAATCCACCAGCACTGGCAGAACTTTCTGCTGCAGGATCAGAGCTTGCGCCAGCAATTGCATCCATCCCCTAGTCTGTCAGAACCAAATTCAGTCGCTGGTGTGGCTGAAACCATGCAAGCCTTACATTCCCTGCTGGCACTTCAAACAAGTATTGCAGAGCAAAACTGGCAGCAGGCAACCAGCATCAATCCTGAGCTGGCATTAGAAGCTTTATACAAAGCCAATAGTTTCAGTCAGTTGCAACAAAGCTTACGATGGAGTCAAAACTGGCTGCACAATTTGAACCAGCAGTTAGAACAAGTGGATTTAAGCCTTCTGTGCCCTGCAGGTAAACACAGCGACAAAGCCGATATACTCGACACCATTTTACTGCAGTATTTTATCGGCAAAGTACAGCTGTATCTGGCGCAGGTGGATGGTGCCTATCAGCAATTGCATCCGCTGTTAGAGCAGCTGTATCAGGATACAGCTCTGGCGCAGTCTATTCAGCAACGCTTCGAAGTGCCCAATACAAAATTAAAAGCAGAGCTAAAACGCCATGTGATCTGGTGGAAAAAAGTACAGCAGCAGTGCCCGAAATCGTAGGGGCACGGTTTATCCGCGCCCGTTACTGCAGCTTCAAAAACGACGGACTATCCCTTAAGTAATTGATGTTGCAGCGAGGCGGCAAGGGATTGAGACCCCAGGAGCATAGTTGCCTATGCGACCGGGGCGAAGCTTTTACAGTAAAATCAGGCAGCCAACAAAGCTGCAGCTTCAAGTACGACGGGGATTACATTTCGATATATTGAGGCCAGCCTAATAGCGGATTCAGCATACCCTGCTTATGCTCATAGGCATCACGCCGCTCTGGTGACGCATTTTCTGCCAGCAGCTTTTTATAACCTTTGGCAAACTGCAAAGTACGAACTAAAGCCGCATAAAAGTTATCGCCAAGCTCCACAGTGACTGCTTCAGCAAAACCTGCAGGTAACAAGCTAAGCACCTGATCGGTATGAGCTTTGATAAAGGTCACGTCAAACCATTCATCAGCTAACTCGATATCGCGTAACCGCTGTTTTAAATCCTGCTTTACTTTGCCGCCTTGAGTACAAAGACGATACAGCACCACTTCGGCCAGCATATCTTCCAGGTTAAAATGCTCAAAGGGGTCAAGCTGCGTATGGTAAAAATAAGTTTGTTTCACCACACTGATGGCCTGACGGCGACGTGATTCACGCAAAGCCTGCTGATACACAGCAAACCCTTGCCACTCCTCCGCATCAGGCGGGCTGGCAATATCCTGCAGTAACTGCTCTTCCACTTCACCGTATAACGACTTGCGGTTTGGCGTCTGTTGGCTGACCTGAGACAACATGCTCCAGCCCTTTTGGAAAGGTTTGACTATACCTTCAGGGCTAATCAGCAAGGCCAGAGCTTTTTCTACATCATGATCCGACAACTCGGCCAGGCCTAAACTTGCGACACCTATAATGTCATGTGCGGCCTGTTCCAGCAGATGCATTTTGTATTTGTTGTAAAACTTGTCCGCAAACTTCAGGCTCATCAGCACGGCTTTGCTTTTCACCTGCTCCAGCTGTGCCTCTGACAGTTTTTGCTCTGCTCTGGCGTAATTGAGCACCTTAGTTAAAAAAGGCCCCTGATTGGCATCCCGCACCACTAACTGCATAACTGAACCCTTATCAACTGCTTCGCCTTAATCGAGGAAACTAAACATATCGTCCACTTCGGCATATTCGTCCGTGGCCTGATTTTTCTCTTTGGCCTGCATCACCAGCTCAGCCGCAAACTTATTGATAATATGCTCCCAGCCTGAGTTTTCATTGCGTACCAGATTTTTAATCGCCTGTTCCACCTGAGGCGTTAACTGGCGAATAAGCGCTAATAAGCTGCGCGGGTCGTCATAACCCAAACCATGCACTTCTTCGTTCAGATGACGTTCGGTGTAGCTGATGGCTTCTTCTAAATCCTGTTCTTCTTCATGCAATAAATCATGCACTTCGTCTTCATCTTCAATCACTTCGCCACGGTACAGCTCAATAAAAGGGATGGACAAATAAAACAAACCAGCCGGATCTTCCGCTATGGCTTCCAGAATTTCGGCCTGTTTGGTTTCGTTATCCTGAGTGCGGATAAGGTAAGTTAAAAAATCAAAAGTATGCTGCTTTAAATCTTCCGCATTGTTTTTGATTTTTTCTTCCCAGTACAAAGGCTGCTGGCAGACGATGTCGCGGATTTTCTCCGGAGTCATCAGCTCAGAAATAATGGACGGAAAGGAAATATCATGCTGACTGTTAATTTGAGTCAGAGTCACAATATCAATATTTTCAATCACTTCAACCAACTGATCATCAGACATTGTATTGGCCATCAGCTCAAATTTTTTGCTGGCCTGTTTGGGCTCCACTATGGCAAGTTCTTTAATTTCCGCCACAGCAATTTCAATCAGGTTATTCATCAGCGACCTTCCCTGTTAAAAGTGATTTCATCGTATTGGTCATCGTAGCCTTCTTCTTCGTCGTCATGACCTTCGTAATCGTCCTCCGCCTCATTACGGAATGGGGACTCATCCGCGTCTTCGTCATCCTCATCATGATGATCACGTGGGCCAGGCGCAGCCGCAACATGCTTGTTCAGCATAAAAAGCACAGCACAACTTTCAATCAGTAACTCTTCGTTAAATTCACGAATGGTTTTTACCAGGGCTAAATCGGCGTTATTAAACGCCACTGAGGTTTTAAACTCGTCCCAGACCGGCATGGTATTTTTAGCCAGCCAGGCGGCCCATTTCAGATTGGCTTCAGGAGTGAATTTAACCCGACCATACAAAGCGACAGGCAAATATTCAGGCACCGAATGCAACATTTTCGGATCGGCCTGCAAAATGCTTTTGATTTGGGCGGTGAATCTCTCCAGCGCTTTTGGCGTATCCGGATCGTTGTAGGATTCAATATTCTCGTAAGCGTCAGTTTTTAACGCTTCTAAACGGTTTTTGTCGAATGTTTTGCTCATCAGTTTTAACCTTTTACGGACGGGTAATAACTATCCCACAGCTCTTTCATCGCTGCGGTCGGGTCCGGCACTATCACATTATTAAAATCTTTAATAAAAGCCGCGCGTTTTTTGGCGTCTGACAATACATCATAGGCTTCTTTTACCTTTTGTAATTGTGCGCCTGCCTGCTCTTTTTCATCATCCGTTAAATTCAGCAGTTTATCCGGATGGTATTTATTGGATAAACGCTTGTAGGCTTTTTTTATCTCGTCTTCACTGGCGTTG
>CAMLSF010000003.1 GCA_946482615.1 uncultured Chromatiaceae bacterium
GCATAGCTGTCTATGTGACCGGGGCGAGAGGCCGCAGTCAACAAAGCTGCGGCTTTGAGTCAGAAGGATATATCCAAAGTCATTGGAGTTGCAGCGAGGCGACAAGGGATTGAGACCCCGGGAGCATAGCTGTCTATGTGACCGGGGCGAGAGGCCGCAGTCAACAAAGCTGCGGCTTCAAGGACGAAGGATAAATGTTAGTCGGCTTTGTATTGGTCATGACAGCCTTTGCAGTTTTTGGCGAAATTACCAAAAGCTGGCTTAATAGCGGCCTGATCGCCAGTTTTGGCTGCTGTTTGTAAAGCTACAGCATCAGCCTGGAATTGCTCTGCTTTTTGTTTAAAGTCTTTTAAGTCCTTCCAGATCTCCGCTTTGGCTTCACTTTTTACCTTATCAGCACCTGGTACTTCAAAAGCCTCCCATGGCAGTGTGGTTAAGGTTGCCAGAGCATTGGCACGTTTTTCCGCACGTTTAGCGTCAAAAGGTACTTTACCGCGCATCATGTCACTTAAATCCATGAAGTTATGACGGATTAACTGGAAGCTATGCTGACGGTAAGTGACTGAATCTTCGGCGTCAGTAAAGGCGCTGCCGGCCAGAGCGCAGGCAGAAGATAAACCCAAAGATAGAAAGATAAACAGATTTTTCATTGGCTTAATTCTCATTTATTTGATTTTGATGCAATAATGGTTTGATGCTTTTGTATGCCACATTAGCATTACAACTGAACCCCATCGCTGTCAATTCAGGAAATCATGTGAAGGAAGTTAATTTCCACAAACCTACAGGTATGAATTCCCTTAGCATTAAGTTTGCGTTGCTGGTGTTTATGCTGACCATAGTTGCCAGTGCTGCTATAGCTTATGCCGTCCTGATGCTGCAACAAAATGTACTGGTTGAGCAGGAAAAACAGCAATTAAAGCTGCAATCTGAAAAATATGCCCGTGAATTGGATGCTGATTTTCTGACCCGCGAAAAAAAGGCCATCAGCGCCAATAACATTGTGGTGCGTTATTTAACGAAAAATACAGAGGCAACTTTTCCGGCACCTGCGGTGTTGCCTGATGGCAGTGTGCGTAGTCAGGATGATTTGTCGGCTGCATTTATCCCTCAATCAAAATTAGATGCTCAGCAAGCAAACTGGTTAGTTCAAACACAAGAGCTGTGGCAGCAGTTAGCACCTTTGATGCTGGAGGAGTTTTTTAATTTTTATTTTATTTCCAAACAAGGTTTGATCCGGATCGCTCCGGCGGACTGGGCGCTTGAAGTCCCTGTGACTCATGACTTCACCAAAGATGTATTCTTTGATATCGCCACTCCTGAACAAAATCCCAGCCGTTTACCCCGCTGGACTCCTATTTATTACGATCCGATCTGGCAAAAATGGATGACCAGCCTGGTGATCCCTGTATACGCAGGTGATGAGTTTCTGGGGGTCACAGGCAGTGACTATATTCTTGATGAACTGTTTCTTGATTTAACTACTATTGAGCAATCGTCAAATGGCTTACGCAGTATGCTGTTTGACCCCAGCGGAAATCTGTTGCTTGACGGGAAAAAGCCAGTACCAGTGAAAGGGGCTGGGCAGCAAAATTTTGATGCGAGGTACAGCTCAGTAACACCAAGACGACCAGAGCTGGCTGCTTTTATCCAGCAAGTGGTTGCAGAGCCAAAACAGCCGGAACTGAGGCAAGCAGATTTGACAAACTATCTGATCTCAGCTGCTAAGGTTGAACGCTTGGATTGGTACCTGGCTTTGTACCAGGACAAACAAGTCGTGATGAGTGGTCTTAAGGATTTTCGTGACAATGTGATGTTGATATTCCTCGCTGTTGCAGTTGTGGTCGCTTTGTCCCTGCAATTCTTCATTTACCAGTTTATTTTAAAACGTTTAACCCGCTTATCCTCTGCTGTGCAACGCATCAGCCGGGGCGACTTGCAACAAATAGCTCTGGATCAGAATGATGACGAAATTGGCATGCTGAACCGGGCTTTTAATGGTATGGCAGAGGAAATCCATCAACTGATTTCGGGCTTAAATGCCCGTATTGGTGAAAAGGAAGAGGCTGAACGGGCAACCCGTAAGCTAACCAAAGCTGTGGCTTTTTCCAGTTCAGGTCTCTTGTTGACGGATAAAGAGCTACACATCGAATACGTCAATCCTTTTATGCTGGAGCTGATTGGTTGTACCGCTGAACAGATGATGCAAAAGCCATTGTCGTCTTTATTTGCGGCCGAAATGTTTTTTGTTGGCGAAGAAATAGCCCAAACCCTGCGGGAGCGTCATCATTGGCGTGGCGATATGTTGTTGCAGCATGTGCTGCGCAAACTCTGGGTATCGCTGGCGATAGCGCCGATCCGTGATGAAAAGGGGGAAGTCAGTAACTATGTCTGCGCTATGCAGGACATTTCTTTTATCAAAGAAAGCCAGCGCAAAATGGAGCAGCTGGCGTATTACGATATGTTAACCGGCCTTGCCAACCGCAGTTATTTCCGTGACCAGTTACGTAAAGCCATTGCGATGTCCTCCCGCGGCTATTACCACTTTGCTTTGTTGTATTTTGATCTGGATGAATTTAAGCGGATTAATGACACCCTGGGTCATGATGCAGGTGATGAATTACTGAAAGAAGTCGCCCGCAGGTTAATTAGCCGTTTACGTGAAGAAGACACCATAGCCCGCTTAGGTGGCGACGAGTTTGCGGTGATTTTAAGCGGCATTAAAGACAGAACTCAGGCTGCTCTTATCGCGGAAAACCTGCAGCAAAGTTTTGCAGCTCCGGTCAAATTAACAGGGCAGGAAGTGGCGATCAGCGCCAGTATCGGTATCACCATAGCACCGGAAGATGCGGCGGATGAAGAGCTGCTACTCAAACATGCTGACCTGGCCATGTACGAAGCCAAGGCTCGTGGCCGCAATACCTACCATTTCTTCAGTCAGGATTTAAACGAAGCCGCCAAAGAAAAACTGCAGATCGAAAACCAGCTGCGTGAAGCCATACGTGAGCATCAGTTTGTGTTGTATTACCAGCCTAAAATCGATATTCGTACCAATGTCGTCATCGGCTACGAAGCCTTGTTACGTTGGATCAGACCCGATGGTTCGATGATCCCGCCACTGCGTTTTATCCCAGTAGCCGAGAGCACTGGTTTAATAGTTGAAATTGGCGAATGGATTATTTGGGAAGCCTGCCGTTTTATTAGTCGGCAGCAATCCAGAGGCCATGATGTCACTATTTCTATTAATTTGTCCGCGCGACAATTTACCGATCAGAATTTGGCTGAAGTTGTACAGCGGGTATTGCAACGAACAGGAGCTCAGGCCGATAAACTGATATTCGAAATCACTGAGTCGATGTTAATGGGGGACACTGATGCGGCTATTGCCCAGTTAAATGAGTTAAAAGGGCTGGGGGTGACTTTATCTATTGACGACTTTGGTACAGGCTATTCATCGCTGAGTTATTTAAAGCGATTCCCGGTAGACGAGCTGAAAATAGACCGTTCTTTTGTCAAAGATATTCCGGACGATACCAACGACATGGACATAGTGGCAGCCATTATCGCGATGGCGCAAAAAATGAACCTGCGGGTGGTGGCTGAAGGGGTGGAAAGCATAGAGCAGGTTGAATTCTTGAAAAACAACGCTTGCTATCTGGTACAAGGTTATTACTTCAGCATGCCAAGGGCAGAGCAAGACTTATATAACCTGAGTTATCAACCATTACTAATAGGGGAAGCTTCATTGTAACCTGCTGTTGGGAGTATGCCTTGCTGCTTGCTTTTCCACATCAGTGTACAGGGCAAAACCCCAACAAAACCAGGAAACATCCATGATCAAACTAAGACTGTCCTTGTGCAGTACGGCAATGCTTTGCGCGCTATTGCCTGCAGCTTCGGCGGATCAAACCACGCCTGTGCAAGGCATACGTGATAAATCCCCACAACTTTACGCTTTAACCAACGCCACAGTGATCACTGAACCGGGCAAACGTCTGGATAACGCCACTGTTCTGATCAGCAACGGTAAAATAAGCAAAATACAAAATAAAGCCGATGTACCGGCTGGCTATCAGACCATAGATGCCAGCGGTTATTTTATTTATCCGGGTTTTATCGATTTATACAGCCAATACGGATTACCTAAAGCCGAAAAGGGCAATGGCTTCGAATTTGGCCGTAAGCCGAATTACACCAATGACCGTAAAGGCGGCAATGCCAGCAATGCAGCTATTCATGCCCGCCAGCAGTGGGTGAATGAATTTAAGCCAGATGCTGAACAGGCAAAAAGCTACCAGCAACAGGGCTTTACCACAGTACAATCCGCTCGTTTTGACGGTATTTTCCGTGGTCAGGCTTTTGTCACCTCTTTATTGCCCGGTTTACCGAATGAAGCCGTGATGCGTGCACAAGCCAACCAGTTTATGGCGTTTAGCAAAGGCACGTCGGTGCAAAGTTATCCATCGTCCCTGATGGGCAGCATAGCCCTTATTCGTCAAACTTTAGCCGATGCCAACTGGTACAGTCAGGCCTATGGTAAAGGCAATTGGCGTTTTTATAATCAGGCCATTGAGTTTAATGCCGATTTAGCCGCATTAGGCCAGCTAAAAACTCAGGGAGTGGTGTTTGAGGTCACAGACGATCAGGCCTTGTTACGCGCCGATAAGGTGCTGAAAGAATTTGGTCTGGACAAAGCGGCTCTGGTGGCCTCAGGCTACGAATACAGCCGTATCGATCAGGTCAAAGCCACAGGCCGCCCATTAATTCTGCCGCTGGCATTTCCTGCAGCGCCAGCTGTGCAACAACTGAATGATCAACTGGATGTGGAACTGGCGCAGTTACGGCATTGGGAGAGAGCGCCAGCCAATGCTGCTGCATTGGAACAGGCCAAAGTTCCTTTTGCCCTGACCTTGCATAAACTGGAAAAACCAGAGCAATTCTGGCCGAACCTGCGCAAGGCAGTGTCTTATGGTTTAAGCCAGCAAAAAGCTCTGGCAGCCTTAACCACAGAACCTGCCAAATGGTTAGGTATGGATCAGCAGATAGGTAAAATTGCTGAAGGTTATCAGGCCGATTTGGTGGTCAGTAAAGGTGATTTGTTTGCTGATGGTGAAATAGTGGCGACCTGGGTGCGTGGTCAGCAACAGCAGTTTACCCCGATGGATTTACCGGTTTTTGCCGGCACCTATCAGCTTACTGTCAATGGCAGCAGCCTGCCTTTAGAGCTGAAGGACAAAAAAGGCTCAGTCGAAGGTTCAGTGAAACTGGGAGATAAAACCAGCACGCTGAAGCATGTGGCTGTACAGAAAAATCAGTTGCAGTTTGCTTTAGACCTGAAAGCGCTCGATCTGGGCTCTGGTGTAGTGCAGTTTAGCGGCGAACTTAAAGGCAAGACCTTGCAGGGTAAGTTAGTAACGGCAGAGGGCACAACTCTTGCTGTCAGTAGCCTGCAGCAACCTCTGGTCGCCAAAGCTGATAAGAAAAAAGCTGACGAAAAGCCGGTCTTAGTGTCAAAGCTGACGACTCCTAACCGTGCTTTTGGTCTGACTGAAAAAGCCAGACAACAAAATGTGCATATCAAAAATGCCACAGTCTGGACTTCAGCTAAGGCCGGTAAGTTAGAAAATACCGATGTGCTGGTGGAGGACGGTGACTTTGTCAAAATTGGCAAAAACCTGTCCACCCCTTCAGGTTTTAAAGTGATTGATGCCACTGGCATGCACTTAACGGCCGGTATTATCGACGAGCACTCGCATATCGCTATTGATCAGGGGGTGAACGAAGGTTCAGACGCCGTCACCTCCGAAGTGCGGATTGGTGATGTGCTGGACGCGGACGACATCAATATTTACCGTGGTTTAGCAGGTGGTACCACCACAGCTCAGTTGTTGCATGGCAGTGCTAACCCTATTGGCGGTCAGGCGCAAATTATTCAGCTGCGTTGGGGGGATAACTCCGAACAACTGAAATTTAAAGGTGCACCAGAGAGCATCAAATTTGCTTTGGGCGAAAACGTTAAACAGTCCAACTGGGGCGACGATTTTGTCACCCGCTACCCACAGACCCGCAGTGGTGTTGACACTATCATTCGTGATGCCTTCCAGGCCGCTAAAGAATACAAAACGCAGTGGGCTGAGTACGAGGATTTATCCGGCTCAGAACAAAGCAGAACGGCACCACCACGGCTGGATTATCGTTTAAAAGCTCTGGTGGAAATTCTGGATAAAGAGCGTTTTATTCATGTTCACTCTTATGTGGCTTCTGAAATTCTGATGATTATCAAATTAGCAGAAGAGATGGGTTTTAATATCACCACTTTTACCCACATCCTGGAAGGCTACAAAGTAGCAGACGAGATGAAAGCTCATGGCGCCAGTGCTTCAACTTTTGCTGACTGGTGGGCTTACAAAATGGAAGTGCAGGATGCTATCCCCACCAATGTTTGTTTAATGCAACAACAAGGGGTGCTGGTCAGCGTGAATTCCGACAGTCCTGATTTACAGCGCCGCCTGAATCAGGAAGCCGCTAAAGCTGTGGTCTACTGTGGTATGGACGAACAACAGGCTTTGAATATGGTCACCATTAATCCGGCGAAGCAGTTAAAAATTGATGACAAAGTAGGTTCAGTCGAAGCAGGCAAACAGGCTGACTTCGTGTTGTGGTCTGCCCATCCATTGTCTGTGTACGCCCGTGCACAGCAAACCTGGATTCAGGGTGCGCCTTATTATCAACTGACGACTGATGAGCAACTGCAACAACAAGTCGCAACTGAAAAACAGCAGCTGATCCAGAAAGTGTTGCAATCTTCTGACGATGAAAAAGCAGGTTCTGGCGCGTCCTACAAAGCCAACAACCCGGTTTGGCACTGTGAAGATAACCATGATGTGTTATCTGTTGCCTTTGATCATCAGCATTAATGGAGTCAGCAATGAAATTTTCTAAACTTTTTACCCTGATGACGGCTGCGCTTTGTATTACAGCTCAGGCGAACGATATAGTGCCGGCCCCTGAACAACGCCAGGCTATCCTGTTGCAGGATGCCACTGTGCACACAGTAACCAACGGTGTATTAAAAGACACAGATGTATTGTTGGTGGATGGTAAAATCAGTGCTATTGGGGCAGATTTAGCTGCACCTGCTGGCGCACAAGTGTTGTCTTTGCAAGGTAAACAGCTGTATCCGGGCCTGGTCGCTTTGGCGAATCAGTTGGGTTTAACTGAAATTGAAGCGGTACGCTCTACCGACGACACGACCGAAGTGACCAATACCAACCCTGATATCAAAGCTCAAGTCGCTTACAACGCTGATTCTGAAGTGGTTCCTACTATTCGTGCTAATGGTTTTAGCTACAGCCTGGTGTATCCCAATGGTTCTTTGATTATGGGGCAATCGGCTCTGATGCAATTGGATGCCTGGAATTGGACTGATGCGACAGTGGTCGACTCGGTGGCTTTGCATCTGAAATGGCCAAGAGCTGATGTGATGCCAAATCCATGGCGGCCACAAAAACCGGAAGATATTCGCAAGGCCAGCCAAAAAGCTATGGCGGAACTGGAAGGCTATTTCAAAACCGCAAAAGCTTATGCCGACGCTGTGGGCAAAGGTGTCAAACTTCCCGTCGATTCACGCTGGCAGGCGATGATCCCTGTGTTCAAAGGTGAATTACCTGTCTTTGTACATGCCAATGATGAGCGTCAGATAGAACAGGCGATGAAGTTTGCGCAGCAGTATGGTTTTGCTTTGACCATAGTGGGTGGTCGTGATGCCTGGCGTATAGCGCCGCAACTGGCAGCAGCCAAGGTGTCTGTCATTTATACCTCACCTTATGGCATCCCTGAACGTGCTGATGAAGCGACCAGTCAGTCGTTCCAGACTCCGGCTCTGCTGGCTAAAGCAGGCGTGAAATTTGCCTTGTCTCTGGATGGTTACTGGGATACCCGCAACGTGGTCTTTGCTGCAGGACAAGCGATCAGTTATGGCCTGAGCCCTGAGCAGGCGTTACGTTCTGTTACACTTGATGCCGCTGCAATTGCTGGTGTAGCTGATAAAATCGGTAGCATCGAAGTGGGGAAAGCGGCCACTCTGGTGGTGTCTGACGGTGATATTTTTGATTACCTGGGGCACAAAGTTCGTTACATGTGGATTGATGGTCGGGCTGTGGATTTAAACAGCAGACACACACAATTGCATGATAAATATCAGCAGCGTTACCAGGCTAAAAACTAAATAGTCAGGGGCGAAAGCCCCTGAATTTTTTTAAGGAAACTTTATGAAACTGATGTCAGTCAGTGCTTTATCCGCCATGCTGATGCTGGCGGGCTGTCAAAGTACCACTGCTCCCTCTCCTGTAGTTGTACAACCCAAAGCCAGTGCGAAAGCTATTGAGGCCCACATGGCCTTTTTAGGTGATGATAGCTTAGAAGGCCGTGATACAGGGAGTCGTGGTCATCAAATCGCCTCCAACTATATTGCCACTCAACTGGCCGCTTTAGGTTTAGAGCCCGCTGGTGAACAGGGCTATTTCCAGTCTGTGCCTATGCGCAAAGCCTTGCTGGTGCAAAGCAGTGCGAAAATGTCCTTGAATAACGGGGGCAAAACCACAAACTTTGACTACCCCAAGCAGTTTTTTACCGGTCCCAGTACTTTGCATGCCAAAGTAGATGTGACCGCGCCTCTGGTTTTTGTTGGTTATGGTCTGGTGTCGAAAGAATTTAATCTGGACGATTACGCCAATCTGGATGTGAAAGGCAAAATTGTGGTGATGCTCAGTGGCCGTCCTAAATCCTTACCGAGTGAGGAAGCCGCACATATTCAAAGCCTAAAAGCAGAAAACGCCGCCGAGCGTGGTGCTGTAGGGGTGATCACTCTGCATACTCCGGCAGAAGAAAAAGTACGGCCTTATGCCAACAGCCTGATGTATCTGACCAGCCCCCGTATGCGTTGGTTGCACAAAGATGGCAAAGCTGAAGGTGAATTTGAGTCTCTGACAGGTTCAGCTTATCTGCATCCTGATGCCGCCAGGTTGTTATTTGCTGGTGCCAGTCGTTCTCTGGACGATATTTTTGCTGATTTAGCGGCTGAAAAAGTGCCGGCAGGTTTTGAATTGAAAGGCACAGTCAATTTAAAACGTGAATCTACTATGGAAGATATCAGCAGTCCGAACGTGGCTGCGGTATTACCAGGTTCTGATCCACAACTTAAAAATGAATATGTGGTGGTGACTGCGCACTCGGATCATATTGGTTTCTCCAACGATGTGCGCAGCAAAGATAAAATTAATAACGGCTTTATGGACAACGCCGCAGGAGTCAGCATTATGCTGGAAACGGCGCGTTTATTTGCTCAGCAATCTGAACGGCCAAAACGTTCTTTGTTATTTGTGGCTGTGACAGGGGAAGAAAAAGGTTTATTGGGCGCTGATTATTTTGCCCATTACCCGACCCGTCCTATCGACAAACTGGTGGCTAACGTCAATATCGATATGCCAGTCTTGTTGTATCCTTTTGCTGACATAGTGGCTTTTGGTGCAAATCATTCCAGTTTAGGTGCAACTGTGGATAAAGCTGCCGCTGCTGTGGGGATCACGCAAAGCCCTGATCCTATGCCTGAGCAGGCTATTTTTACCCGTTCAGACCATTACACTTTAGTGCAAAAAGGCGTGCCGTCTGTATTTTTGATGACAGGTTTTAACTCCAAAGATCCAAAGCAAAAAGGTGGCGAAGTCTGGGGCAAGTTTTTTGCCAAACATTACCATAAACCTACAGACGACAAGGCAGGCTTAACCGCCGACTTTGGGGCTATCCGTTACGATGCAGGTGCTACTTTCGCCGACATCAACTTCGGTATCACTACTGAAGTGGCGAATAATCCGCAGCGTCCAGTCTGGTTAAAAGACAGTTTCTTTGGCAAGATTTTTGGCAAAGACTACAACCAACAGAAATAATCTGTGAAGTCAGGTTCCGGATGCTGGAGTAAAGCCATAATCCGGGGCCTGCCCCTTCTGAGGCTGATTAACCACCAGCCCATTTATGTTTGTAACCCAGTCTGGTCAACTCCTGTTGCACCAGTTCCCGTTGGTCACCCTGAATTTCAATCACACCGTCTTTCACCGAACCACCACAGCCACATTTTTTCTTTAATAAAGCCGCGATTTCTGCCAGTTTTTCGGCGCTTTCAGCCAGACCCGTAATAGTGATCACAGCTTTGCCATTCCGGCCTTTGGTTTCACGTTTTAATCGGGCATGGCCATCAGCAAAGGTCTGAGCTACAGCTTTTTGTGCTTTGGCTTTATCAATACGGCCTGTCTCTGTGCTGTAGACCAGATCATCCGCAGCAGCGCTTGTTGTTTCGGCAGGTCGCCCCAATTGTTGTTGCCAGTCGGCTAACGAGATTTTTTTGCCACTCATAAAATAATCTGTGTAAGTCGTCAGAAGGCGCACGATAAACAACAAGCGTGTAAACAGCAAGCGTTATCCCCGTCGTTCTTGAAGCCGCAGCTTTGTTGTCTTCGCGCTCTCGCCCAGGTCACATAGTAGCCTATGCTCCCAGGGCATCGATCACTTGTCGCCTTGCTGCAACTCCAATTACTTAGGGTATAGAGTTGATTGAGGCAAAAAAAGCCATTGGCAAATAAAAGGCTTCTGGTAAACTACCGTCAATTTTAGAAATCTGGATGGCTGAAGTGTCTATTCATCTATATCTCGAGCAGTCAGGATTGTCTGCGCTTCTACAGGGACAGGAAACCGCGATAGCACAGGCTGTGGCTGTGTTAAAAAACCAGCTGGCCGTAGCGCCAGCTCCTGCCGTGACCTGGTCTTATCAGGTGCCTGAATTAGGCGAAGGTGGCGCTTGTTCTTTGTTTGGCCAATTGGCAGATGAACCTTATGATTTGGTGGCTACTCTGGGGCAAAACCAAGCCACAGCAACAGCCTTAAGCCAGTTAACCGCTGTAGTGCAAAATTATCAGCAAAGTAACGACAGTGACTGGTTTGGTATTTACCAGAAACGTCAGAACCCGCAGGGCGAGACTGTGTTGGTTAAACTGGCCTATTTTGGTGCGGCGTCCCGCGCTGAATTTCCGTTAACCGCAGAATTTGCTCAAATCAGCAATAACAGCACTGTAGGTCTGACTGGTAAAGCCAAAGTGATCAACGATGTCACCGCCTACTTAACTGCAGGCGGCGAATATTACACCTGCGATCCCAAAGTATTATCCGAAGCCTGTTTGCCTTTATTCAACAGCAATGGTGAACTGGCAGGTATTATTGACGCTGAGGCCTTTGAACGTCAGGCCTACCATACAGAAGCTCTGGTTCGTCTGGTTGCCATTTGTCTTGTGCTGCCAGACTTGTTGCCTGCATGATAAGATGAAACCGAATTGATTTTTTAACACCGCAAACTAATAGGTAATGACTATGTTTTCGCACTTACAGCCGACCCCTATAGATCCAATTTTAGGTTTAATGGCCGCTTATAAAGAAGATCCAAATCCATTGAAAGTGGACCTTGGGGTGGGTGTCTACAAAGACGAGCAAGGCCATACGGCTGTGCTGGATTGTGTGAAAAAAGCCGAAGCGCTGCGTTTAAATAACGAAGACAGTAAAACCTACATAGGTATGGCGGGGGATTTATCCTTTAACAGCCATATCGAAAAACTGGCCTTTGGTCAGCATAAAGTGCTGTTATCAGGCCGTGTCACTACTGCGCACACTCCTGGTGGTACAGGTGCTTTGCGTGTTGCCGCTGAATTTATTAAAAAAGCTAATCCGGATGCGACAGTTTGGGTCACTAATCCTACCTGGGCTAACCATATTTCGTTGTTTCAGGCGGCTGGTCTGAAAGTTAAAGAATACAGCTACTACGACTGGGATACCAAAGGTCTGAAGTTTGACGCCATGCTGACTGAACTGGCACAGGTTCCTGCCGGTGATGTGGTACTGGTACATGCCTGCTGTCATAACCCAAGCGGTATGGATTTAAACTTTGAGCAATGGAAACAATTTGCCCATTTAGCCAAAGAAAAAGGTTTTACGCCTTTGGTGGATATGGCCTATCAGGGCTTTGGTTTAGGTCTGGAAGAGGACACTCAGGGTTTACGTTACGTCGCTGATCTGGTGGACGAACTGATTTTATGCAGCTCCTGCTCGAAAAACTTCGGTTTATACCGTGAGCGTATCGGTGCTGTCAGCATAGTCACAGCTGACAGCAAAACTACAGAGATAGCCAGGTCTGTTTTGCTTGCTGTGGTGCGTAGTATTTATTCTATGCCTCCTGCTCATGGCGCTATCATTGTCAGCCATATTCTGGACAGCCAGGAGTTAACTGCGCTGTGGCATCAGGAGCTGGCGGTCATGCGTAATCGTATCAATGACTACCGTCAACTGATTATTGATAAGTTTGTTGCTGAAGGTATCACTCAGGATTTTAGTTTTATTACCAAACAACACGGTATGTTCTCGTTCCTTGGTATTAACAAAGAGCAAATTGAACGTCTGCGTAAAGAGTTCAGCATTTATATGGTGGGTTCAAGCCGTGTCAGTATTGCCGGTTTAAACCATAGCAATATTGATTACTTCGCCAAGGCTATGGCGCAGGTATTAAAAGGTTAAGCGTTCTGGCTTAACAGGTGGGGTGGCTTTGGCCACCCTTTTTATTTGCCGGAAAAAAAGTTTTTGTCAGGAAAGCTTTGGCTAACTAAGCTAGCATAAACAGAGTATTGTATAAAAAGTAATACCCAGGTCTGAGGTTAAGTAGTGATAAAAAGCGTATTTGCTGTCCTGTTTTGTTTCTGTGTTGTTTTTACTGTTTACGCTGATGGGCCTGCGTTAAGAGTGGTCACTGAATTATCGCCCCCTCATCAGACGATAAAAGAAGGCAAGGTTGACGGTATCAGCACTCAGATTGTTGAAGCCACGTTAAAACAAGCCGGGCTACAAAGCCGCATTGAAGTGTATCCCTGGGCCAGAGCTTTTTATATCGCCAGCTCAACGCCTAATGTACTGATTTATAATATGGCCAGAACAGCAGAACGGGAAAACGAGTTTCACTGGATTGGTCCGGTGGCGAATTACCGTTTGGGTTTAGTTCGCTTAACGGAGCGCACAGATTTAACTCCGAATCATGTCAAAGACTTAGGCTCTGCCGTGATCGCAGTGCAGCGCGACGATTTCTCTGCCGTCTACCTGCAGCAACAGGGGTTAAAAATTGGCAAAGAGCTACAACTCTCTGCAGATATTCTGGAATCCTGGCGTTTGTTGCTCAAAGGCAAAGTGGATTATGTGGTGGATGATGAAGCGGCAATAGCCTTGATGGAGAAACAATTGCTACAGCCGCAGGGCATAACTCGTTTTGTGTTAGCTATACCCCAACTGGAACAAAACACTTATCTGGCCGCCAGTAAAACCACAGATCCTGAACTGGTAAAAAAGCTGCAACAGGCTCATCTTCAGGTTCAAAAAACTCAGCTGTATCAGGATGTGATGGCGGGCCGCTTTTAGAGTTAAGTTAAAGCGCTATCAGCTCGTTCATTAATTGGGTCAGCCACTGATTCAGTCGTTGATCCGTCTGGTCATACTGATTTTCTTCATCCAAAGCCAAACCATAAAACCATTCACCATCCTCAGTCGCAGCTTTGGAGGCCATAAAGTCATAACCTGCAGTGGGCCAGAAACCTATACGAATACAGTCCTGCGGCGCTATCGCCTGATGCAACATACCTAGCGCATCCTGAAACCATTCGGCGTAACCCAACTGATCGCCCATGCCATAAATAGCGACAATTTTACCTGTTAAGTCAACTGCGCTGATGTCGTCCCAGTGTGCTTCCCAATCTTCCTGCAGTTCACCAAAATCCCAGGTTGAAATGCCTAAAATCAACAAATCGTAGTCTGCCATCAGAGTCAGAGGCTGATCTTTAATATTGTGAAGTGTTACACTGCTGCCATCCGGCAAGGCTGGATCTGCGCTTAAAAGCACCTGAATTTTTTCCGCCACTATTTCGGTGTAACAGGTGGTGGAACCGTAAAAAAGACCAATTTTCATCAGGCAGGACTCTGTATTTCGTGTGGGCGGCAGTTTAGTAGAACAGCACAAAGCAACAAAGCCGGGCAAGGCAAATTAACACGGAGCAGCAGCTGGTGGCAGTAGTAACACTCTCTGAACAACACTTGATCAAGAGCTTTTTAGATCAGCTGTGGCTGGATAAAGGCGTCAGTGAACACACCTTAAGTGCTTATGGCACAGATTTGACTAAATTTGCGTTGTTTTTGCAGCAACAAGGTCAACAGCTGACCACAGTGGATCAGATGCTGCTGAACAGTTATCTGGCTTACAGAGTGGATCAGGGCTTTAGTCCGCGTAGTACATCCAGAGCATTAAGCAGCCTGCGCCGGTTTTATCGTCACCTGCACAAAACCAGACAGATCAGTGAAAACCCTTTAGCTGATGTCTTTAATCCAAAAATTGGCCGCTCTTTGCCTAAAACCTTATCCGAGCAGGATGTGGATTTATTATTGGCAGCACCCGATGTCAGTGATTTAATTCAATTTCGTGACAAAGTGATGTTAGAAATTCTTTATGCCGCCGGTCTTAGGGTATCTGAGTTGGTCGGTTTAACCCTGCAGCAGATTAATTTGCGTCAGGGTTTAGTCCGGGTCACTGGCAAAGGCAAAAAAGAACGGCTGGTGCCTTTAGGGGAAACTGCAGTGGAATGGCTGGATAATTACCTGCGCCAGGGCCGTGGATTGTTGCTTGATGGCCAGAGTGATGTGGTATTTCCAAGCTCCAGAGGTCAACAAATGACCCGACAAACTTTCTGGCACCGGATTAAGTTTTATGCCAAAGTGGCAGGCATTAATGCAGAGTTGTCTCCGCATACGGTACGACATGCCTTTGCCACTCATTTATTGAATCATGGTGCTGATTTACGGGTCGTACAGTTATTATTGGGGCACAGCGATTTATCGACCACCCAAATTTATACCCATGTGGCGCAAGCGCGTCTGCAAAGTTTACATCAACAACATCATCCCAGAGGTTAGCTTTGGGTGCAGGATATACAGATGAAGAAGTTTAGTTATCTCGCCATTATGACCGCCTTTTTGAGTACAGGTTTAACAGCGCAGGCATTGTTACCTGAAGTGAATAAAGCTTTTTCTGAAGTAGGATTAAGTGTCAAAGCTGTAGCGGATTCCACTGTTCCCGGAATGTTGCAGGTGCAAACTGACAAAGGTTTATTTTTTATGTCAGACAACAAACAGTATTTGTTTGAAGGCAATATTTACGATTTAAAAAATAAAAAACTGGTCAATGAAGATATTCTGAAAGACATCCGTAAAGCCGGGGTAAAAGAATTTGACGACTCAGTGATTGAATTTAAAGCTGCCAACGAAAAGTACGTGATCCATGTTTTTACTGACACCAGCTGTGGCTACTGCCGTAAGTTACATAACGAAATGGCTGAGCTGAACAAGGCTGGTATTACGGTGCGTTACCTGGCTTTCCCACGTGGCGGCATCCAGTCTGCTACTTATGACGAGCTGCAGTCCATTTGGTGTGCTAAAGATGCGAAACAGGCGCTGACGGATGCAAAAAGCGGCAAAGCAGTGCAACAAGCCAGCTGTCCGAATAAAGTGGCTCAGCAATATGAATTAGGTCAGAGTTTTGGCATCAACGGTACTCCGGCTCTTATATTACCAGACGGCCGTTTAATTCCTGGTTATCAACCTGCTGCAGCTTTAGTCGCAGCTCTGAGTCAGAATGCGTCTTAAACGGAACCATCCTTGAGCATCACTAAAGAATTACAGCGCCGGCCTGTACCGGCTATTTCTGCTGAGCTTGCACAGTTCCATCCGGTGATCCAGCGTATCTACGCCAGCCGTGGTATTGAAAGTTCGCTGCAGCTGGCACGGGGTGCAGCTCAACTGCTGCCTTTTACTTTGCTTAAAGGCATTTCAGCTGCAGTTGCCTTGTTAATTGAAGCGTTACAGCAACAACAGCATATTGTCATAGTTGGCGATTTTGATGCCGACGGTGCCACCAGTACCGCCACTTTGCTGACCGGCTTAAAAAGTCTGGGGTTTAAGCATGTGGAGTATCTGGTACCAAACCGTTTTGAATACGGTTATGGTTTGTCGGTAGAAATGGCTGAAATTGCCGTAGCTCAGGGCGCTCAACTGATAGTGACAGTAGACAACGGTATTTCAGCCATTGACGGTATAGCGCTGGCAAAAAAAATGGGCGTCAAAGTACTGGTCACGGACCACCATTTGCCGGGCAATGAGCTGCCGGATGCGGACGCTATAGTCAATCCAAACCAGCCGGGTTGTGCTTTTCCCAGTAAACAACTGGCCGGTGTTGGTGTGGCCTTTTATCTGCTGCTGGCGCTGCGTGCTGAACTTCGTACTATGGGTTATTTTACTGAAAACCAGCCGGAGCCGAATTTAGCAGAGCTATTGGACTTAGTGGCCTTAGGCACTGTGGCTGACGTGGTGCCGCTGGATACCAACAACAGAATTCTGGTGCATCAGGGCCTGCAACGTATTCGCAGTGGTAAAGCCCGGCCTGGCATTCAGGCCTTAATTGATGTGGCCAACCGCAAAGCCGAAAAACTGACAGCGCAGGATTTTGGTTTTGCTTTAGCACCCCGTTTAAATGCGGCCGGACGTTTGGATGATATGGGCCTTGGTATCAGCTGTTTATTGGCGCCTGATTTACCCCGGGCCCGTATGTATGCGGCAGAACTTGACAGTTTAAACGTCGAGCGCCGCGAAATAGAACAAGGCATGCAGCAGGAAGCTTTGGCTTATTTGCAGCGTTTGTCTTTCGCTGCTGACCAGTTGCCTGATACCTTGTGTTTGTACCAGAGTGATTGGCATCAGGGCGTGATAGGAATTCTGGCAGGCCGGATTAAAGAGCAATACCACAGGCCAGTGCTGGTGTTTGCGCAGGGCGACGAAGGTGAACTCAAAGGGTCGGCCCGTTCTATTCCTGGCTTGCATATCCGTGATTTGTTGGATGAAGTCTCGACTCAATACCCAGGCCTGATTAAAAAGTTTGGTGGCCATGCCATGGCGGCTGGTTTAACTATTGCGGAAGAACGTTTTGAGACCTTTAAGCTGGCGCTGAATTTTGTCGCGAAAAAGTACCTGACTCCAGAGCTGTTGACTGCCGTGCTTTATACCGATGGTGATTTAGGCAGTGATTGTTTGTCAGTGCCTTTCGCCCGTTTATTGCAACAAGCTGGCCCTTGGGGACAAGCCTTTCCTGAGCCCGTGTTTGAAGGCGAATTTATCATTCGCCAACAGCGTCTGCTGGCGGATAAACACCTCAAATTGATGCTGGAATCCAGTGATGGCAGTTTAGTGGATGCCATCTGGTTTAACGCCGATAACAAAGCCTGGCCTGATGCCAACGTCAAAAAGATCCGCGTGGCGTATCAGTTGGATATCAATGACTACAGAGATCAGCAGTCGGTGCAGTTGATTGTCCGTTTGATTGAAAAAATCGGTTAGATCCCCTCTACGCTGTTTTCTGCAGGGTGTTTATTTAAAAACCCCTGCAGTATCCTCAACAGAAAATCATCGGGATGGCTGCATGTCTGCAGAAAAATTGCTACAATCGCCACCAATTTTTTTCTAAGCGCCTTAAATCATGTTTGAAGTAAATCCGGTATACAACGCCATCAAAGATCTGACTGAACGCACCAATGTGCTTCGGGGGTATCTTTGACTACGACGCCAAAAAAGAAAAACTAGAAGAAGTCAGCCGCGAGCTGGAAGATTCTGCGGTCTGGAACAATCCTGAAAATGCTCAGGCTTTAGGCAAAGAACGTTCAGCGCTGGAACAGATTGTTGGTACTATCGACAAGCTGGATCAGGGTCTTGAAGACGTGGCAGGTTTAATTGAACTTGCTGTTGAAGCCGAAGACGAAGGCACCTTTATCGAAGCTCAGGAAGAACTGGCTGGTCTGGAAGCTCAACTGGCCAAGCTGGAATTCCGTCGTATGTTCTCAGGCAAAAGCGACCCGGCGGATTGTTACCTGGATATTCAATCCGGTTCTGGTGGTACTGAAGCTCAGGACTGGGCCAGCATGTTAATGCGGATGTATTTGCGCTGGGGCGAAGCCAAAGGCTTTAAACCCGAGTTGTACGAAGTGACAGACGGTGACGTGGCTGGGATCAAAGGTTGTACCATCAAATTTACCGGTGAATACGCCTACGGCTGGTTACGCACTGAAACTGGTGTGCATCGTTTAGTCCGTAAGAGTCCTTTTGACTCCGGCAACAGGCGTCATACCTCTTTTGCGTCAGTGTTTGTGTCGCCTGAAGTGGATGACGATATTGAAATCGAAATCAACCCGGCCGATTTACGGATAGATACCTACCGTGCTTCTGGTGCCGGTGGTCAGCACGTCAACAGAACTGATTCAGCGGTCCGTATTACTCACTTACCGACCAATATAGTGGTGCAGTGTCAGAACGACAGGTCACAACATAAAAACCGCGATAACGCCTACAAGCAGTTACGCGCCAAGTTGTATGAGTTTGAACTGCAAAAACAAAATGCGGAAAAGCAGGCGCTGGAAGACACCAAGTCAGATATCGGCTGGGGCAGTCAGATCCGTTCCTACGTGCTGGATGATTCGCGCATTAAAGATTTACGTACCGGTGTTGAAACCCGGAACACCCAGTCTGTACTGGACGGGGATTTAGACAAATTTATCGAAGCCAGTTTAAAAGCCGGTTTGTAATTTAGTTTATTATCAGGAACTTATCATGTCTGAACAAAACACGCCTATCGAAGAACATCAGGACGTTAATAAACTGATTGCTGAGCGAAAACATAAGCTGGCTGGCTTACGTCAGCAGGGCAACCCTTTTCCAAATGATTTCCGTCGGGATGCAACTTCGGATCAGATCCTGGCTCAGTACGATCAGTTCAGCAAAGAACAGCTGGAAGAGAAGCAAATCCGTGTCACAGTAGCAGGCCGTATTATGCTGCGCCGGGTGATGGGTAAAGCCAGCTTCGCTACTATTCAGGACGTTGGTGGCAAAATTCAGCTCTATGTCGCGCTGAAAAGCCTGCCGGAAGGCGTGTATGAAGAAGGCTTTAAGAAATGGGATTTAGGTGACATCATAGGTGGTAGCGGTGTGTTATTTAAAACTCAGACCGGTGAGCTGACCGTTTGGCTGGACGAAGTGCGTCTGCTGACTAAAGCTCTGCGCCCATTGCCTGATAAGTTCCACGGTTTAACCGATCAGGAAGCCTGTTACCGTCAGCGTTATTTAGACTTGATTGTTAACGAGCAATCCCGTAAGACCTTTTTAATCCGCTCAAAAACTGTGGCCTATATCCGTCAGTTTTTTAACAGCAAAGGCTTTTTAGAAGTTGAAACCCCAATGCTGCAAAGCATTCCTGGTGGTGCTTCGGCCCGTCCTTTTGAGACACACCATAATGCGCTGGATATGCAAATGTTCCTGCGTATTGCTCCAGAGCTGTATTTAAAGCGGTTAGTGGTCGGTGGTTTTGAAAAAGTATTTGAGCTGAACCGTAACTTCCGTAACGAAGGCGTTTCCACCCGTCATAACCCGGAATTTACTATGCTGGAATTCTACTGGGCTTATGCCGATTACAACGACCTGATGGATATTACTGAAGAGTTATTCCGTGGCCTGGCTCAGTCTGTGTTAGGTACTACTGAAGTGCAGTATCAGGGCAATGTATTTGACTTTGGCAAACCTTTTGCCCGTATGTCAGTGACTGAATCTATTCTGCACTACAACCCGGAAGTGAAGTTAGAGCAGTTAACGACCCGTGAAGCCGTAGCTGCTTTGGCGAAGTCTCTGGGTATTGAAGTGAAAGACAACTATGGCCATGGCCGTATTCTGATGGAAGTTTTTGATGAGCTGGTCGAAACCAAGCTGCAGCAACCGACTTTTATCACTGAATACCCGGCAGAAATTTCTCCGCTGGCCCGTCGTAACGATCAGAATCCGGAAATCACTGACCGTTTTGAATTCTTTATCGGTGGTCGTGAGTTAGGCAATGGTTTTAGCGAGTTAAACGATGCTGAAGATCAGGCTGAACGTTTCCGTGAACAGGTTGCGCAAAAAGAAGCGGGCGATGACGAAGCCATGTACTACGACGAAGATTTTGTCACAGCATTGGAACATGGTTTACCGCCGACTGCAGGTCAGGGTATTGGTATCGACCGTTTAGTGATGTTACTGGCCGACGCGCCAAGCATCCGTGACGTGATCCTGTTCCCGCATATGCGTCATAGCGACAAACAGGGTTCATAAGAACCCGGATAAAAAAGGCAGCGCAAGCTGCCTTTTTCCTCTGTTTTAGATCTAAAACCACAGCGGCTTTGCCAGATCTGTGATTTATTATTTTTTTATCCAGCCTTTTGATTGAGCCGCAAGCTGCCCTTTGTTATAATTTCCCCCCGTCCTAAGTTCGTAAATTCTTTATTGCCAATGGCGTCTCAGGGGTCTCATGACTACAAGATACATCTTCGTGACGGGTGGGGTTGTCTCATCCTTAGGTAAAGGCATTGCTGCAGCTTCCTTAGCTGCTATTTTAGAAGCCCGTGGCCTGAAAGTGACCATCCTTAAACTGGATCCGTACATCAACCTGGATCCGGGCACCATGAGCCCAATTCAGCACGGTGAAGTGTATGTCACAGAAGACGGCGCAGAAACCGACCTCGATTTAGGTCACTATGAGCGCTTTATCCGCACCAAAATGACCAAACGTAATAACTTCACTCAAGGCCGTATTTATTCAGACGTATTACGTCGTGAGCGCCGTGGTGATTATTTAGGTGCCACTATTCAGGTGATCCCTCATATCACCAACGAAATCAAAAGCCGTGTGGTGGCCGGTGCTGAAGGCTATGACATTGCCATAGTCGAAATTGGTGGCACTGTAGGCGATATCGAATCTTTACCATTTTTAGAAGCTATTCGTCAGTTAGGTACTGAAATTGGCCGTGAACGCGCCATGTTTATGCACCTGACTTTAGTGCCTTACCTGGGCACGGCCGGCGAAATCAAAACCAAGCCGACTCAGCATTCTGTCAAAGAGCTGCGTTCTATTGGTATTCAGCCGGATATTCTGGTCTGTCGTTCTGACCGTGCTATTCCGTCTAACGAAAAAGCTAAAATTGCGCTGTTCACCAATGTGGAAGAACGCGCTGTTATTTCGTTAAAAGACGTGTCCAGTATTTACCAAATTCCTGCCCTGTTAAAATCACAAGGGCTGGATGACTTAGTTGTGCGTCGTTTCCATATGACCTGCCCTGAAGCCGACCTGACCGAGTGGGAACAGGTGTTGTATCAGGAGTCCAACCCTACAGGTGAAGTGACTATTGGTATGGTGGGTAAATATGTTGAACTGCCTGACGCTTACAAGTCAGTCAACGAAGCGTTAAACCATGCCGGTTTAAAAAATCGTTTAACAGTGCATATCAAATACATTGACTCGCAAGACGTCGAAAGCAAAGGCACAGATGTGTTAGCTGGTGTGGATGCGATTCTTGTGCCTGGTGGTTTTGGTGAACGTGGTGTCGAAGGCAAAATTATTGCAGCCCGTTATGCCCGTGAACACAAAGTACCTTACCTGGGTATTTGCTTAGGTATGCAAGTGGCGCTGATTGAATACGCCCGTAATGTGGCGGGAATGAAAGATGCGCACTCAACCGAATTTAATAAGAACACGCCTTACCCTGTGGTGGGTCTCATCACAGAATGGCTGGATGCAGACGGTAAAGTTGAACAGCGGACTGACAAGTCTGATATGGGCGGCACTATGCGTTTGGGCAGCCAAAACTGTAACCTCAAAGCCAATACCAAAGCCCGTGAGATCTATGGCAGCGACATCGTCAGCGAACGTCACCGCCACAGATATGAAGTGAACAACAATTATGTTGCTCAGCTCGAAGAGGCTGGCTTAAAGATCTCTGGTTTGTCGGCGGACAACCAGTTGGTTGAAATGATTGAAATACCTACACATCCATGGTTTGTGGCGGGTCAGTTCCATCCGGAATTTAACTCAACACCACGTGACGGACATCCGTTATTCCAGGGCTTTGTGGCCGCCGCTTATAAATATCAGAAACAGCAACTCGTTTAATTTGATTAAAGCCGGGCCACAAAGTCCGGCTTTTGTTTATGCAGCATAGAAGGGGATTTACATGTCTGAGATCGTCAATATCATTGCCCGTGAGATCATGGATTCACGTGGCAACCCAACAGTAGAAGCCGATGTGTTTCTGGCCAGTGGTGCTATGGGTCGTGGCTGCGCGCCATCTGGTGCTTCTACCGGTACCCGTGAAGCCTTAGAGCTGCGTGATGGTGACAAAAGCCGTTATTTAGGTAAAGGTGTACGTACTGCAGTGGCCAATATAGATGGTCCAATCAAAGCCGCTTTACTGGGTAAAAATGCCTACAAACAAGCAGAAATTGACCAGATCATGATTGATCTGGACGGCACTGAGTCTAAGTCTAAATTAGGCGCCAATGCTATTCTGGCAGTATCTTTAGCTGTAGCCCGCGCTGCTGCTGCTGATAAAAAGATCCCTCTGTATCAGCACATTGCTGACTTAAATGGCACTCCTGGTGTCTACTCCATGCCTGTTCCTATGATGAACATCATCAACGGTGGTGAGCATGCGGATAACAACGTCGACATTCAGGAATTTATGGTTCAGCCTGTGGGCGCTAAAACCTTCGCTGAAGCACTGCGTATGGGCGCTGAAATTTTCCATCAGCTGAAAAAAGAACTGCACAGTCAGGGCTTAAACACAGCTGTAGGTGATGAAGGTGGTTTTGCACCGGATCTGAAGTCTAACGAAGAAGCTTTAACAGTGATCTCTAAAGCTGTAGCCGCTGCAGGTTACGAGCTGAACAAAGACATCACTTTAGCCTTAGACTGCGCAGCCTCTGAGTTTTATGTCGATGGTAAATACAAACTGTCTGGCGAAGGCAAAGAATTCACTTCCTATGAGTTCAACGACTTCCTGGCTGGTTTAGCCACCCGTTTCCCTATAGTGTCTATTGAAGACGGTTTGGATGAGTCAGATTGGGATGGCTGGAAAGACTTAACCAATAAAATTGGCGCTAAGGTACAGTTAGTGGGTGATGATTTATTCGTGACTAACACGAAAATCCTGACCCGTGGTATTGAGCAGGGCATTGGTAACTCTATCCTGATCAAATTTAACCAAATCGGTAGCTTAACTGAAACTTTAGCCGCTATTAAAATGGCAAAAGATGCTGGTTTCACGGCTGTGATTTCACACCGTTCAGGCGAAACTGAAGATGCCTTTATTGCGGACTTAGCTGTAGGTACAGCTGCTGGTCAAATCAAAACAGGTTCTTTATGCCGTTCAGACCGGGTGTCTAAGTACAACCAATTACTGCGTATTGAGCAGGAATTAGGGGCTAAAGCACCTTACCGTGGTCGGGTAGAAATTAAAGGTCAGGCGTAAGCTGGTCTAAACAAAACAATCTGGGCCAGTGTCGTTGACACTGAGCCCTTGATTGGTTTTGCTGCCTTGATTACCATCAACGGATGAAAAAACATTCAGCCGATCAACATCAGCTGTGGCAAGGCCCGGCGCAGGACCTGACTTATACAGAGCTTTGTAATGCTTTGTATGAACGGGAGTTGATGCGTTATGCCAAAACCGCCCCCGAGTTTTTAGCTGGTCTTCCCAAAAAAATTGCCAGTTTGCCTTTTTATATCCGCCGCTGCGCCAGTAGCATTTTGTCGCATCAATCCCCGCTTGAAATGGACAGTCAAAACGCCAGTTGGATGGGACGGCAAAGCCCACAATGTCCGGCCAAAGAGCAGGGCATAGAGCAAATTGAACAGTTTTATTCAAAACACAAAAAATTAGCCTTGATAGTGCCTGTTTATCAGAACCAGCAGGCGCAGGAAACGGTCTGGCTGGATTCGGTGGATGAAATTGATCTGGCAGGTCAAAGACTGCACTGCAATGAACATGGCTGGTTTAGTTTTAACGGCACTCCTCTTACTGATGAAAACAGTGATAAATTCCTGCTCAAGCCAACAAAAAGCCTGATGACGGCTGCTTGTTGTGGTCATCAGTGGCTCAACAGCGAACGCAAAAGCCCCCGTGTGCTGAGTTTGAGAGAATTATTACTGGCCAGCCGGTTAAATTGGCAGAACTTTGCTAAGCCTTTTCAGCCTTAAGTCGCATTTTTCCTTCATCAGCCTTTATTTTCGGCTTTCCAGTCCGGCCGATAAGCTTCATAATACTTTCATCTCTTCATTTTTTGGTTTGATATGCGCCTGTTGGTTTTATTGTTACTGACGCTGCTTGCAGCACTTCAGCACCGCTTGTGGCTTGGCCAGCATAGCGTGATGGAGTATTGGGCGCATAAAACTGAACTCGCCAAGATGGAACAACAAAATGAAGTGCTGGCTAAACGTAATAAATTACTTAAAGCCGACGTCACAGACCTGCAAATAGGCTTAGATGCGATTGAAGAGCGCGCCCGTAACGAGTTAGGTTTGATCAGACAAGACGAAGTATTCTTCCGGATTATTAGCCCGCTGGATAAAAAATGACCGCTATTCCTGCTATTGCGACTGTGATCCCGGCCGCTGGTGTTGGCAAACGAATGAAGGCGGATAAGCCCAAGCAGTACCTGCAACTTTGTGGAGCTACTGTGCTTGAGCAAACTCTGTTTCGTTTAAAACAAGTTCCTGGGTTACAGCAGTTTTATCTGGCATTAAGTCCGGATGATGCTTATTTTCCTGAATTACCTTTAGCGACAGACCCGCAGATCCAACGGCTGGATGGGGGAGCTGAACGCGCCCATTCGGTGCTCAATGCCTTGCTGCAGATTGACGCTGAAGTTTTTCCCTGGGTGCTGGTGCACGACGCTGCCCGTCCTGTAGTGCGGGTCAGTGATATCAAACTTTTAATTGATAGCTGTATTGATAAAGGCCAGGGCGGCATTTTAGCTACTCCTGTGCGCGATACGATGAAACGTGGCTCTGGCACTGTGCTGCACACAGTCGACAGAGCTGATTTATGGCATGCCTATACACCCCAGTTATTTCCTACCGTATTACTCCGGGACTCGCTGCAACAGGCTTTAGCTCAGGGTGCTGCTATTACCGATGAAGCCAGTGCTATGGAATGGGCAGGTTTGCCTGTGCTTCTGGTGCAAGGCCATGCCGACAATATCAAAATTACTCAGGCTGAGGATTTAGCTTTAGCCGCTTTTTACCTGGAGCATTCCGTATGATGCCGTTTCGTATTGGTCATGGTTTTGACGTGCACGCTTTTGGTGGCGAAGGCCCTGTTACTTTAGGTGGTGTAAAAATTGCCTACGAACAAGGTTTGCTGGCGCATTCAGATGGTGATGTGGTGCTGCATGCAGTCTCTGATGCCTTGTTAGGTGCTATGGCTCTGGGAGATATTGGCCATCATTTCCCCGACACTGACGCCGCTTTTAAAGGCATCGACAGCCGGATCCTGCTGCGTAAAGTCTTTGCTGATGTCAAAGCTTTAGGTTACGAAATAGGCAATCTGGATGTCACTATTATGGCGCAGGCGCCAAAAATGGCGCCTCATGTCGATGCGATGCGTGCTTGTATTGCTGAAGATCTGGTTTGTGGTGTGTCGCAAGTGAATGTCAAAGCGACGACCACAGAGAAACTAGGCTTTGTAGGACGCAAAGAAGGTATAGCAGTTGAAGCCGTTGTGCTGCTGGTGAAATCCTGATGCAAAAAAAAGTAGAGCTGCCAGCCTTAAGTTATTTATACGGTCAGCCTGAAACTACAGCCTTATTACGTGTACAACCTGATGATTTTATCGTGCACGAGGAATTGAGTTTTACACCGACAGGTGCGGGCGAGCATATGCTGTTGCTGGTGGAGAAAATTGGTCAGAACACCCAGTATGTCGCTAAGTTGCTGGCTGAATTAGCAGGCTGCAAAGCACGTCAGGTCAGTTATGCAGGTTTAAAAGACCGGCATGCGGTGACCCGTCAGTGGTTTTGTTTGCCAGTGCCTATCAAACAGCAACTGAACTGGCAGGACTGGAGCATTGAAGGCGTCAAAATTCTCGACAGCATCCGTCATCAGCGCAGGTTAAAGTTAGGCTCAATAAAATACAATGAATTTAGCCTGACCTTAAGGGATGTCAGTGATGTACCTGCGCTATTAGCCCGGTTAGAGCTTGTTAAAAAAGGCGTGCCCAATTATTACGGAGAGCAACGTTTTGGTATTCAGGGCGGTAATTTAGCTTTGGCCGAACAGCTGTTTTCAGGTGGTGGTATTGAAGATCGGAAAATCCGCGGCTTAGCCTTGTCGGCCAGCCGGTCTTTTTTGTTTAATCTGCAGGTGGATGCAAGGGTGAAAGCTGGTATTTTTAACCAGCTTCTGACGGGCGAAGTGGTACAGCTGGATGGTTCTGGTTCTATTTTTAAAGTGCCTCAGCCTGATGAAACCTTAAAGCAGCGATTGCTTGAGGCTGATCTTCACCCAACGGCAGGCTTACCGGGTTTAGGTGAACCTTTAACGACGGCCGATGCACTCTGTTTTGAACAACAAAGTCTGCAGAGCTGGCAGCATTGGGTTAACGGGTTGGCAGAGCTGAATGTCAGAGCGGAACGCCGCGCTATCCGGGTGCTGCCAGCCGATGTAAAGTCGGAAGTACAAGGTCAGAATGTAAAAATTAGCTTTAAACTCTATTCGGGTTGTTTTGCTACTTCCGTGTTACGGGAGCTGGTGAATTACCAGGATGTGCAACGTAATTACGCCACTTTGGATTAAATACCTCTGAGGCGAGGGCAGATCATCAATGCGAATTTTATTAAGTAACGACGATGGTGTGTATGCCAAAGGCATACAAGTGCTGCAGCAGGCTTTATCTGCGATAGCAGAAGTCACTACTGTAGGGCCAGATCGGAATTGCAGTGGTGCCAGCAATTCACTGACGTTATTAAACCCCTTACGCACTCAGCAACTGGACAACGGCTTTATTGCCGTCAACGGCACCCCAACAGACTGTGTGCATCTGGCAATCAACCAGTTGTTGGCACAAACCCCGGATCTGGTGGTGGCTGGTATTAATCATGGTGCTAATTTGGGTGACGATGTGCTGTACTCCGGCACTGTAGCTGCTGCTACCGAAGGCCGTCACTTAGGTTTACCTGCTATTGCAGTGTCTTTGGCCGGACGGGATGAGCAGCATTTTGCCACAGCAGCTTATGTCACAGTGCAGGTGATTAAAAAACTAAAATCCCAGCCATTACCTGCCGATCAGATTTTAAATATCAATGTACCAGCAGTGCCATTGGAGCAACTGAAAGGTATACAGGTGACCCGTTTAGGGCGCCGCCATAAAGCTGAGACTATGCAAAGTGCAACAGACCCATGGGGGCGGCCAATTTATTGGTACGGCTCTTTAGGGCCAGAGTTAGATGCAGGGCCAGGTACAGATTTTTATGCGGTAGCTCAGGGGTACGCTTCTATTACACCTTTGCATGTTGATATGACGGCCTATCGCAGCATGGAATTATTAACGGATTGGTTAGATGGAATCGAGTGTTAAGTTATGGCTGTAGTCACCCATCGTAGTGCCGCTGTATTGGCACAAAAGCTTCAACAGGATGGTATCCAGGACAGCAGAGTCTTAGCTGCTATTGCCCAAACTCCACGACATTTATTTGTCGAAGCTGTACTGGCGCATAAAGCTTATGAAAATACCGCTTTGCCTATAGGACAAGGCCAGACGATTTCACAGCCTTACATAGTGGCAAAAATGACTGAATTGCTGCTGCAATCCCAGCAATGTCAAAAGGTGCTGGAGATCGGCACTGGCTCAGGTTATCAGACCGCTGTACTGGCACGTTTATTTTCACAGGTTTGTAGTGTAGAACGGATAAAGTCGTTGCAGTTCCAGGCGAAACGCCGGCTGCAGCAGCTGGATTTGCATAATGTCTCGATGAAACACGGGGACGGCTGGCTTGGCTGGGCCAGTAAAGCGCCTTTTGACTGCATTATTGTGACAGCTGCTCCGCACGAAGTGCCGCAAGCCTTATTGCAGCAGTTGTCTGAGGGGGGCCGTCTAGTGATCCCCGTTGGCGCTCAGGAACAAGTATTGAGAGTTTTCACTCGTGTGGGTGATACATTCGAGCAAAAAGATGTGGAAGCTGTGCGTTTTGTCCCGCTGGTACCGGGCGAGCTGGCCTGATTCATTTAAAAAGGAAGAACACTTGAAAATTTTTCAATGGATGTATGACAAAGCACTGGTCTGGGCAAAACATCGTCATGCTGAACGGTATTTGGCTGGTTTAAGTTTTACTGAATCTGTTATTTTTCCTATACCTCCGGACGTGATGTTGGCCCCTATGGCTTTGGCACAACGAGACAAAGCCTGGCGTTTTGCCTGGATCACCACTTTGTTTTCAGTATTTGGTGGTATTTGCGGCTATTTTCTCGGGTTATGGTTGTATGAACCTGTGGTCTTGCCAGCCGTCGAATACATGGGCTATCAGGAAACCTTTGCCAAAGTAGAACACTGGTTTACTACCTATGGCGTCTGGGTGGTATTTATTGCCGGTTTCTCTCCTATTCCCTACAAGTTATTTACTGTAGGTGCAGGACTAATGAATATGGCATTTTTTCCTTTTGTCATTGCTTCTTTTATTGGCCGTGCCAGCCGGTTTTTTCTGGTCGCCGGCTTGATGTACTGGGGCGGTGAAAAAATGCAGAAAAAACTGCGTGATATAGTCGACTGGTTGGGCTGGGGAACAGTGGCTTTGGGCGGCATTTTATATCTGGTGTATCGCTAACTGATGAAGTATTGGAGTGTCTGTTGTCTGGTTGTGACATTAACTGCTTGTAGCTCAAGAGAATCACCAGCACCTGTCACTACACTCAACGACATCAAAAACTACTACAAAAAATATCCACAAGGTGAAGCTTCCTCTGGTTATGTGGTTCAAACAGGTGACACCTTGTATTCGCTTGCGTTCAGAGCTGGCATGGATTATCGGGAACTGGCCCAGCTGAATAATATTTCACCTCCTTATCGTATTTTTGTAGGCCAAAAGTTACGTTTTGGTAACAAAAAATACACTTCAATTCGCGGTGAACGGAGTGATTCATCAGTTAAAGCGCCAAAAACGGCCAGTGTGGCAGTAAAAAAACCTGCACAAACACAAAGTAAATTAACAACTGCTAACAAAGCTGTTGCGCCCAACAATCAAACGGGTTATGTTCGGAAGCAGACAGTAAAGGAAAATGCGACTTCAGCAGAAAATTCTGTGTCCAGTTCTAAAGTCAGATGGTCGTGGCCTGTTCGTGGACCACTACTGGCAGGCTTCTCTAACGCTGAACATGGTAACAAAGGATTGGATATAGGAGGGAAAGCTGGTACTCCTATAAAAGCAGCAGCAGCGGGCGAAGTGGTTTATGCGGGCAATGCACTAAGAGGCTATGGCAATCTGGTGATCATCCGTCACAATGACGACTTCTTAAGTGCTTATGCTCATAACCGTAAGTTACTGGTGAAAGAGCGTGATACTGTCGCAAGCGGACAAACTATAGCGGAAATGGGTGATACTGATGCAACTTCTGTCCGGTTGCACTTTGAAATCCGTTTCCGTGGTAAGTCTGTAGATCCAAAACGATACTTAAAATAATGAATTAAAATAATAAAAAATATCACCCCGAAAGGGCGAAGAGGTAAGGATACCGGGCAGTTCAGGTGATACCCAAAGCTTGTAGAAGTGGGAGAAGGAAATGGGCCATAAAGATGACGATGATGTAATTGAATTTAAAGAAGCTGAATTAACAGACGATGTTCTTTTAGCCGATGACGACAACGCAGAACCTGATTTGGCCGCTTTAGCAGCGGAAGAAGACAATACCCCGGACGACGTTTTTACTGCCAATGATAGCCAGCGTGCTATGGACGCCACTCAGATTTATCTGGGTGAAATTGGTTTTTCCCCCTTATTATCTGCCGAAGAAGAAGTCTATTTTTCCCGTCTTGCGCTCAAAGGTGATAAAGCCGCCCGTAAACGTATGATTGAAAGTAACTTACGTTTAGTGGTGAAAATTGCCCGTCGCTATATCAATCGTGGTTTAGCTTTGCTGGATCTGATTGAAGAAGGCAACTTAGGTCTGATCCGGGCTGTGGAAAAGTTTGATCCTGAACGCGGTTTTCGTTTTTCAACCTACGCCACCTGGTGGATACGTCAAACCATAGAACGGGCCATTATGAATCAAACCCGTACTATTCGTTTGCCTATTCATGTAGTGAAAGAGCTGAATATCTACCTGCGTGCTGCCCGTGAGTTATCTCAACGACTGGATCACGAGCCAACGCCGGAAGAAATAGCAGCAGCATTAGACAGGCCTGTGGAAGAAGTACGTAAGATGTTGAAGCTGAATGAAAAAATCACTTCAGTGGATACCCCTGTTGCAGGTTCTTCGGAAAAACAGTTGCTGGATGTGTTGGCCGATGAAAAAGAATTAGGCCCTGAAACTGAACTACAGGATGCAGATATTCGTCAGCATCTGGTGATTTGGCTGGATGAGCTTAATGCAAAACAACGAGAAGTCTTAGCCCGGCGTTTTGGTTTATTAGGCTATGAACCTTCGACGCTGGAAGATGTAGGTAAAGAAATTGGTTTAACCCGCGAACGAGTGCGGCAAATCCAGGTAGAGGCGCTACGCCGTCTGCGTGAGATTGTTACCCACCAGGGGTTGAATATCGAAACCTTATTTCAGGAATAATGAAGCGGGGGTCAGAGCTTGGCTCTGACCCCTTAAATTCGTGTTTTAGGCTAAACTCCAGTCGTTCATCCTAATACTCCGTTTTAAATCTCAAGTCCCAACTTCCTCTGTATACCATCAAACTATGTCTCAAAGTTAAAGCTTTAAACCGCACTGGCATAACCCTTGCTCCTTTCTGATACAGAACAAAAAAAGCAGGCCTTGAACTGATGTTGTTCGGGTCCTATCGGACGGGAAGGAGTCGCCAATGGGTGCAAAAAGTTTTGGGCACTATCAGCAAATCGCCCAGTGTTTTGATGAACTGGTGCAGGCAGATGGACAAATACGACCACCAGCTGCGGCTATAGCCCGTTTTATTGACCGCCACGGTGCCGCTGAGCTGATTCAAAGACAACAGCAGTTAAATCAAACAATTAGCGCTATGGGCGTTTGTTTTACCTTGTATTCAGACGGCAATAATATCGACCGCTGCTGGCCTTTGGATGTGATGCCACGCACTATCCCCAGCTCAGAATGGCAAAAAACCAGTGCTGGTCTGAAACAACGTTTAGCCGCTTTAAACTTGTTTATTGACGACTTATACCACGACCAACGCATTCTGAAAGACGGCATAGTACCGGCGGATTTAGTGCTGGACTCCCGCAACTATCTTGCACCATGTAAGGGCATTTCGCCCCTTTATGGGGTCTGGGCCAATATCTGCGGGACTGATTTGGTGCGTGATGGTTCTGGCCGGTTTTTAGTGCTGGAAGATAATTTAAGGGTACCGTCCGGTGTGTCTTATATGCTGGAAAACCGCACTGTGATGAAACGGGTTTTTCCTGAACTCTTTGCCGATTCTTTTATCTATCCGGTTGACGACTATCCGCATCAGCTTTGGCGCATGTTGGCCTCTTTATCACCTCGTCCGGGCGATGTGCCATGCATAGTAGTGCTGACGCCTGGTGTTTACAATTCAGCCTATTTTGAGCACAGCTTTTTGGCCCAGCAAATGGGGGTCGAACTGGCTGAAAATACCGATTTGGTAGTGCAGGACGATATTGTTTATTTAAAAACTCTGCGCGGTTTGCAGCGGGTTGATGTGATTTACCGCCGGGTGGATGATGTCTTTATCGACCCGCTGGCATTTCGTCCTGATTCAGTTTTAGGCATTCCGGGTTTGATCAAGGCCTGGGCCAAAGGCAATGTGTCTATTGCTAATGCTCCGGGTTCAGGGGTGGCTGACGATAAAGTGATTTACGCTTATGTGCCTGAAATAATTAGTTATTATTTGGGTGAGCAGTCGCTGATTGACAATGTTCCTACCTATTTATGTCTGGATCCAAAACAACGGGACTATGTGTTGGCCAATCTGGATCAACTGGTGGTGAAACCTGCCAATGAATCCGGTGGTTACGGCATTTTAATAGGGCCACGTTCGAGTCAGGAAGAGCAACAGCAAATGGCGGAGGCCATTAAAGCCAATCCGCGCAATTTTATCGCTCAGCCGACTCTGGCTTTGTCCACAGCTCCGACTTTATGTGACGGCGTGCTTGAACCAAGGCATCTGGATTTGCGGCCCTTTATTTTACAGGGCAGAGATTTGTATTGCACCACAGGCGGTTTAAGCCGGGTGGCGCTGAAAAAAGGCTCTTTGGTGGTCAATTCGTCGCAAGGCGGTGGTAGCAAAGACACCTGGATCATCAACGATGAGGTCTGAGTTATGTTATTAAAATCTTTGGATCATATGTTCTGGTTAGGCCGTTATCTGGAGCGGTTGGACGACACGGCCCGTTTAATTAATGCCACCAGCCATTTGCTGATCGACAGCCACAAAGACAGTCAGTTCAGCTGGCCCTTGTTACTGGATGTATTGGGTCAGAATGGTGCTGAACTCTTAAGTCAGTTACCGCAAACTGATTTGACGGTAGAGCAGCAAGTGATGGGTTTTTTAATTACAAATGCCGATAGTCAGGTGTCTATCCGTTCGGCTTGCAGCGCACTGAAACAAAATGCCAGAACGGTACGGCAACTGATCCCACGCGATATGTGGGAAGAGCTGAATTCACTGGATTTGTTTTTGCAGGAACATTGCCAGCAGTTACAAGGGCGTCAGCACAGATACCGTTTAATGACGGAGGTCAGCCGCCGTTGCCAGATGGTGGTGGGGGTGCTGGACGGCACTATGCTGCGCAGCGACGCTTTTGATGTATTTAATATTGGCCGCCATGTCGAGCGGGCTGATATGACAACCCGTATTATGGACGTGATGGTGTTGCAGCAGTTGCAACCAACAGATATTAAAAGGCCACGATTTCGCTGGACTTCTATTTTAAATGCTTTGGGTGGGGTAGAGTCCTATCATTATTATCTGGCGCATCAAAGTACCGAAGTGGATGCGGTGGATTATTTATTGACTTACGCTGACTTTCCACGCTCCCTTGCCTATTGTTTGCACAGAGTGGCAGCATCAGCCAAAGCTTTGCCGCACAGTGCTGCTATATTGCAGCGGGTCTGGCAGTTGCAGGACTTGTTAAAAACACAAAACTTATCAGAATTGACCACAGGTCAGCTGCATCAGCTGATTGACCAATTTCAAACAGGGATTATTGAATTGCATCAGGTGATTAGCAGACCAAAACCTGAATTTTCCACAGAACTCAGCCAGCAAATGTCCGCCTGATGATGACTGTGCAAAGTCAGGAATTGAGCGAACAACGAAGATGGACTGATTTGCCGCAGTGGCAGCAGTTACAGCTCTGGTGGCAGCAGCAACGTCAGCAGCATCTGGTGCAGCTGCATGCTGAACTGCAACATCAGCTAAGGGAAAACGGTGCCACTTTTGATCCCTGGCTGGAGCAACAACGCCAGCTGGATTTGATGCCATGGTTGGTCAGTGACGCAGAGTGGCAAGAATTGCAGGCTGGTGTAAAACAGCGCCAATTGTTGTTGTCACTGGTATTGCAGGATTTGTATGGGCCGCAGTTGCTGCTACAGCAAGGGTTATTACCTGCAGAGCTGATTTTTCAGAACAAAAACTATCTGTTGCCTTGTCATCAACTGGTGCCCAGTCATCAGCAGTGGCTGAGTTTACTGGCGGTGGATATAGGCCGTGATGCCAAAGGTCAGTTTTGTGTTTATGCCGATCAGAGTCAGATGCCGGCAGGACTGGGTTTTGTGCTGGAGCACAGGCTGGCCTTTAACCACTGTATTGGTGAGCTCAATCACAGTATTGGTAAAAGCCAGCTGGCCGGGTTTTTCCGCAAATTACAGCTGGTGTTTGCGCAGGGCACTGGCCATACGGCCGAAGGGCGACGACCGCTGTGTGGTTTATTAACCCATGGCAAACGCGACGCCGCCTATTTTGAACATGCCTTTTTAGCCAATTATTTAGATATAGCCCTGATGCACAGCGCCGATCTGATGTTTAAAGACGGTGCTTTGTGGCTAAAAACTGTCACGGGGTTACAGCAGGTCGACAGCCTGATGCGTTATTTACCTGATGCCCGTTGTGATGCGCTGGAGCTGGACCCGGACTCCACAGGCACTGCAGGTTTATTACAAAGTATCCGTCAGCAGCAGCTGTTTTGCGCCAATCCGCCAGGCGCAGCTTTATTGGACTCCGGTGTCTTGTTGCCCTTTTTACCTGCGCTTTGCCGTGTGCTTTTGAATGAAGAATTGAAATTGCCCACTACTGCTGCTTTTTGGTGTGGCCAGCCTGAGCAGTTGCAACAGGTTTTAGCTGATGCGGGCCATTACAGATTTCGTCGCATTGATACAGCCCAAAGCTGGCTCTGGACTGAACTGGATCCACTACAACAACAAGATGTACAACAACAATTAGCGGCTTGCCCTGAGCTTTTTATTGCTATCCGCTTGTTGCCATTGTGCTCAGTCCCCTGCTGGAACGCGACTCAGGGCGAACATCAGCAGTATGGCGTCTTGCGTTTGTTTGGTCTGTTATCGGAGCAGCATAGTCCTGCTGTGATGCCGGGCGCTTTGGCCCGAATCAGCCCTGATGCGCCAGGCTTACAGCATCAGTACAGCATGGGGTTTGTCGCCAAAGATGTCTGGGTACTGGCCGATCAGGATCATGCGGTCAGTCTGCTGCAGAATACCCAAAAACGTATCCTGTTGTCCCGTCATAGTGGCTTGCTGCCAAGCCGTGTCGCCGACCATTTATTCTGGCTGGGCCGTTACAACGAGCGGTTGAATTTAGTCTGTCGCGCTTTACGTTACACTGTGCCGCTTTTAACCAGCTTTCAGGTGAGCACAGCTCAACAAAATGACAGCAGAGCTTTAGTCCGGTTTTGCTTACAGGCCAATGGTACCTTGCCAGACAGCGCAGCTTTGAGTGCATTGCAGCAGACCAGCGCCTTGCAGCAGGCTTTAAGTGAGCTTTTTTCGCTACAGCATCCGGCAGGTTTGGCGCAGGTGCTGAAAAACTTACTCTTTAATGCGCAGTCGGTGCGGGAATATTTCAGTGAAGACACCTGGTATGTGCTGGATAAATTACAGCTGGCGCTGACGCAATGGCCCAATCCGCTGAACTGGCAGCAACCGCAGCAAATGGTGCGGTTGCTGGATGACGTCATATTATTGCAGACCGCTATTTATGGTCTGAATAACGAAACCATGAGCCGCACCCAGACCCTCAGATTTATGGATTTAGGCCAGCATCTGGAAAGGGCATTGCAAAGTGTCACTTTGTTGCAGGAAGTTTTTGTATTTGAGCAAAACCAGAGCTGCAGTGCTTCATTGATGGAATCCGTGCTGCGGATGACAGATACCTTAATGACCTACAGACGCCGTTATAAAACCGAGTTGCATCCCTTGGCTGTGATTGACTTACTGCTGCTGGACGACAGCACCCCCCGTTCTGTGGGCTATCAGTGTGCCCGTTTGGCCAGTCAAATTCAGCAGCTACCAAAACCCGGTGCTGCTGTGGTACTGAGTCGCGAGCAAAAACTGGCTGTGGAGCTGGTATCTTTACTGCAACTGGCTGAACCTGAACAACTTTTTGATGATCAGTTACAGGCCACACCAGAGCTGAGTGCTTTACTACAGCAGTTGCATACTGTGCTCAGGCAATTGTCTGACAGCATTACCTTGTCTTATTTCAGCCATGCGGAAGCAGGCAAATCCTGGCAGAGTTTTTAAATGGGTATTGATGTGAACACCGGACGGGCGGGTGCAAAACCCGCCCCTGCATTGTCGCCGCGCTGCAATTTCAATTACTTTGGGGGCGGAGTAATAGGGCCAACTATATGAAGTACCAGATCCGTCACCTGACCCGGTATTGTTATCAGCATCCTGTGGCCAACAGTTACAATCTGGCCTGTTTGCAGCCACGGCAATTGCCGGCACAGGAGCTGTGCAGTTTTAGCTTAGAGGTGTTGCCCACTGCATCTTCTGTTTATGCCAGAACAGATAGCTTTGGTAATACCCAGCATTTTATCCACTTACAGCCACCTCATCAGCAACTGGCGGTGACTGCTTATGCTGTGGTTGAAGTCTTGCCGCGCCAACAGAGTCTGGTGTTGGATTTAACTCAGCCCTGGCCTGAAGTTGCAGCTTTTCTCCGCCAGCAGCAAGGTTATTCGCCTGAGCAACTAAAAGCTTTGTTGTGCACTGGTCCAAGCCGGATGATCCCAGTGCTGGATGAAACGAAAAAACTTATCCAGAGCATAGCGGACCCGAAGTTCACTGTACTGCAGTTGGCCAGGCAACTGACAGATTTAATCTTTCACCAGTTTGACTACGATCCTGAATTCAGCTCAGTCGTTACACCAGTGTCCGAAGTGCTGTTGCATAAAAAAGGCGTCTGCCAGGACTTTGCCCAGCTCGCCATTAGTTGTTTGAGGGCGCTGGGTGTGCCGGCTCGTTATGTCAGTGGCTATCTGGAAACCTCGCCACCAGAAGGCCAGCCACGTTTAATCGGAGCTGATGCCTCCCATGCCTGGTTTGCTGTGTACGATCCACAGCTGGGTTGGGTTGATTTTGATCCCACCAATAACCTGATGCCGGCAGAACGCCATATCACCCTGGCTTATGGCCGCGATTACGCCGATGTAGTGCCACTAAAAGGCCTGTTGCAGGGCCATGGTGTGCATCAGCTCGAAGTGGAAGTGGATGTAGTGCCGATTTGAATTGAACTTGCTTTACTTTGGTCCCTATCTTTTAGCGGAGTCAAACCAAAGAACCTGCTGTATTCACGGGTAAATTGTGGCACGCTTTCATAACCTACAGCATAAGCTGCACTGCCTGCTTTTAAACCTCCTGCACGCATTAAACGCCGTGCTTCGATCAGGCGTAATTGTTTCTGAAATTGCAGCGGTGACAACGAAGTCACAGCGCGAAAATGCTGATAAAAAGAAGAAGGGCTCATGCCTGCAACAGCGGCCAGTTGCTCCATCTGCAGCGGCTGGCGAAACTCAGCCCTGAGTACGGCCACAGCTTTGGCGATTTGCCGCACATGGCTGTCCTGATAACCAAGGCGTTGTATGGCCGTGCCATGATGCCCTGCTAACAACCAGTAATGCATCTCCCGCACCAGTTGTTTGTGCAGTATGGGGACTGCCTCAGGCCTGTCCAATAAGTTCATCAGGCGTAACGCAGCGTCGGCCACTTGCTGGTCCGTAGGCTGCACTTGCACCGGATGTGCTGTAGTTTGACCGGGCTCTGCCATCTGTTCTGTCAGCTCCGCTATCACCGTCAGATCCAAATCCAGTACCAGAGAAATGTAAGGAGCCTCCGGGCTGGCTGCTGTAATTTGGCTGATGGTGGGCACATCGGCGCTGATCAACAACGAATCACCTGCACTAAAGTCAAACACCTCTGAACCCATCACCACTTGTTTACGGCCCTGCAACACCAGACAGACCAGCGGACGCGAGATAGCGTAGTCGAGGCCGCTGGGGCTATTCGAGCGAATAGTGGTCAGGCCGCTAATGGGCGTTTGTGCAAGACCATATGGGTTAGCATTAGCCTCCACATAACGGCACACAGCGGTTAATAATGCATTTTTCATGCTACTTACTCTACGCTATCGGAATTGGTATCGCCAATGGCTTTGGAGAATTAAGCAAAAAATGCGGATCTTCGGGTAACTACCTCTGAGCCACTTTTCTTTAGTATGCAGAGGTCTTAAACCACAGGAGAAAACGCATGACTAAAATCGCCTTAGTAACAGGAGCCAGCCGTGGCCTTGGTCGTAATACCGCACTGAATATTGCCCGTCGTGGTGCAGATGTCATCATCACCTATCAAAGCCGCGAGCAAGAGGCGCAGGCTGTGGTGACAGAGATCCGGGCTATGGGACGTAAAGCTGTGGCTTTGCAGTTGGATACCGGCGCTGTGGCTGGATTTGCCAGCTTTGCGACACGGCTACGCACTTTGCTGGCGGATATCTGGCAACGTGAGAGCTTTGATCATCTGGTTAATAATGCCGGGCACGGTGACTATGCCCTGATTGAACACACCACAGAAGCTCAATTTGACCAACTGGTGAATGTGCATTTTAAAGGGGTATTTTTTCTGACCCAAACATTATTGCCTTTGCTGGCCGATGGTGGGCGTATTGTGAATTTATCCACCGGCTTAACCCGGGTATCAGCGCCAGGCTGGGCAGCTTATGCTGCGGCCAAAGCTGCAGTAGAAATGCTGACGCTTTATATGGCCAAAGAGTTTGGACCACGTGGTATAGCGGTTAATACTGTAGCACCTGGCGCTATAGAAACCGACTTCTTTGGTGGCGCAGTGCGGGATACGCCGGACTTTAATAAGTTTTTCGCTGATATGACAGCCTTAGGCCGGGTGGGTGTGGCTGATGATATAGGCCCTATGGTGGCCAGTTTGTTGTCAGACGATCATCGTTGGGTCAATGCCCAGCGTATTGAAGTTTCTGGCGGACAGGGGATTTAACAAAGTTACAGTTGCCGACAGCTGCACCCGTTAATCGGATGCAGCTGTGTTATCAGATAAGTCTGTGGGTCCTTCGCCTACAGACTATCATCCTGCGTCAGTTCATCATCTCCTTGTTCCAGTTCAAAACTGACAGTGGTGCCATCCGAGCACAATTGCTGAATTTTATTCGGCACTCCTTCAGGCGTTAACTCCAATAAACCTATACCAGCCGCATTGACCAGACGGCGGCCTTTGGTTTCGCCTATGGGTTTGTGGTGGGTAATTTTCATCCGGCGTCTTTTAGTGAACCAGTTCAGTGGCGAACGGGAGGCATAAAGCCAGCGGTTCGCTGCATCTAAAATAGCCAGCAGCTTATGTGGAAACTCATTTTTCAGACCGCTGCTGGTGATTTGCCAAATGGCTGGGCTTTGCTGTTTGTGCCTGAGCTTTACCTGAAAAACAAAACTGTAATGCACATCACCGGATAAAATGACAAAGTTACGTGGTGTTTTTGGATGGCGGAATAAATTCAGCAGCGCATAAGCAGAACCGGGGTGGGTCATCCAGTTTTCAGCATCCACCATCAGAGGTTTACCAAAACTGGTAAATATCCGCTGAATAGTTTCAATCAGTTTGACGCCAAACACAGGGGCAGGGGACACCAGTAATACCGCCTCGTGCCCCAGCAGTTGTTGCTGTAATTCGGTAATAGCTTCCCAATCCATTAAACCCGAAGGCTGGTCCGGCGACAGTTCAGAGCGCCAGCGCTGAGTGCGGGTATCCAGCACTAACAAAGGTGGTTGGGTGGGCCAGCTGTAATGCCAGTCAGAGAATTTAAGCAGGCTATTAATACATTCATCATGAGCTTCTGTACCGGGTTGGCTCAGCGCCTGTTGGCATAAGGGGACTAACTTTTGTACTTTTTCCGGCGCATTACCCCAGCCCTGAAACAGCAGGTATCCCATCAGTGCATTGCCAATAATACGACGGGAAAACGGGTGTTCGTAAGCGGTTTGCTCCCACTCTGCGGTTAAATTCCAGTCGTCGGTAATATCATGATCATCAAACATCATAGCGACCGGCAGATGAGCCATTAAACGCCGGACCTGGCCTAAGCCTGCTTTAAAGTCCGTCAGATTCTGACTGTAGTTGGCGCAGCGCTTCTGGCGCTCAGGGCTAAAGCTATTCAGCACATCTTCCGGCATCTGCAACTCCAGCCCCTGCCAGGGGGCAGGTGAGCAGACCAGCAGATACATCGAAAAGATTTCCGCCATAGAGATCAAATGGTTGTGGGCGCTGTCTGTGGTAAAAACCGGCTTTTTGGCGCCCTGAAATAGCTGCTTTAATACCTGATAACTGGCTTCGGTTGCAGGCAACAGTTTTTCGCGCTGGTAATAATAGGGCGTTTTGTTATGCAGTTCGTGGCTTGAGCTTAAGGTGGAGCAAGGTAAAGTTTCGTCGGCAAACTCCAGCCTGGCTATCAACTGATGAATGGCGTACAGCATAGGGGCTGCCACATCGTCCGTATAGATCTGATCACCACTTAACATCAGCAAGGAAGGCCATTGCTGTGGTGTTGTCTGTTGTAACTGCTGATCAGCCCGGACTAACGCATCTCCGGCGCCAAAATGTGGTTTACGGCAAGAACCATGCAACACCGAATGCACCGTAGGTTTAATGATAAAACCCGGTAAATCCCGGCCCGGATAGACTAAATCGTCCGCCCATTGAGACCAGTTTTGCCAGCCGCTTGTCGGGGTTTTTAGCTGCAAATCGTAACTAATCCAGCATTCGGTCGGCAGTGCTTCGGTGAGCTGCAGATCCAACAAAATCAGGTGCAATTTGCCAGCAAGTTGTATCTGCTGCACAAAGGTCTGCAGCTGCTTAGCATCAAACTGCAGCGTCTGGCCTTGCTCAGGTTGAAGTTGCAGTTTCAGTTCTACCTGCTCAGAGGTGGCTAACCAAAGGCATATCCGGCCAGGGGTGATACGACGTAACAGAGGGCCAGCCCACACCAAGGGTAACGCTGTATCTACTGCAGACAATGTGACCTCTGAAATAACAACTCTCCTTTTTACAAGCTGGCTTTGAGCTGATACAACAAATCCAAAGCCTGACGGGCTGACAGCTGATCCGGATCCAGGCAAGCCAGTTGCTCCAGTATGGGATGAGGTTCGGCTTCGACAAACAACTGTTGTTGCAGTGGCTCTGCTGTTTTAGTGGCTGGTGCTTTGGCACTGATCACAGATTGTTGTTCCAGCTGAGCCAGTTTTTGTTTGGCTTTTTGGATCACCACCCGAGGCACACCAGCCAGCTGTGCCACCTGTAAACCATAACTTTTGCTGGCAGCACCGTCCTGCACCTGGTGCATAAAGACGATATGTTCATCGTGTTCTACTGCATCCAAATGAATATTGGCTAAGCCCTGCAACTGAGAAGCCAGCTCGGTCAGTTCAAAATAGTGGGTAGCAAATAAGGTCATGGCTTTGAGTTGCTGCGCCAGATAGTCAGCACAGGCCCATGCCAGAGACAAACCATCATAAGTGCTGGTGCCACGGCCTATTTCATCCATCAGCACTAAACTCTGGGCTGTGGCATGATGCAAAATAGTGGCGGTTTCTGTCATTTCCACCATAAAAGTCGAGCGGCCTGAAGCCAAATCATCGGATGCACCAACCCGGGTGAAAATACGGTCGACCGGGCCTAATACAGCTTTGTTGGCAGGCACAAAGCTACCTATATAAGCCATCAACACAATCAAAGCGTTCTGGCGCATATAGGTCGATTTACCGCCCATATTCGGGCCTGTGATCATCAGCATACGCCGTTCTGGTGACAGCTTGAGTGGGTTGGCGATAAAAGGTTCTGTCATCACCTGTTCCACCACAGGATGACGGCCAGCTTCTATCTCTATGCCGGGTTGTGGCGTGAGCTCTGGCTGATGGTAATTCAACTGCTCAGCCCGTTCCGCAAAGTTGGTCAGTAAATCCAGTTCGGCCAAAGCCGCTGACAGCTGTTGCAAGTCAGCCAGATAAGGTGCTGTTAAATCAAACAGCTCATCGTAGAGCTGCTTTTCCAGCGCCAAAGCTTTACTTTGACTGCCTAGTACCTTGTCTTCGTATTCTTTTAATTCAGGAATAATAAAACGTTCGTTGTTTTTTAACGTTTGGCGGCGGATGTAGTCGGCTGGCACCTGATCGGCTGCACTGCGGCCGGTTTCAATGTAATAGCCAGCCACTCTGTTAAAACCTACCTTGAGTGAGGCTATGCCAGTACGTTCTTTTTCGCGTTGCTCCAGCCGCTCCAGATAATCAGTGGCACCTGTGGCCAGCTCCCGCCATTGGTCCAGCTCTGCGTTGTAGCCCTGAGCTATTACACCCCCATCACGGATCAGCATGGGCGGGGTGTCGACTATAGCGCGCTCTAATAAATCGCACAGCTGTGGTAGTGGCTGGCATTTGGCAGAGAGCTGCGCCAATAAAGGGCTCTGTAATGGGCCAAGTGCAGGTGCGAGTTCAGGCAATAATTGCAAAGCCGCACGTAAACGGGAGAAATCACGGGGCCGTGCGCTACGAAGTGCTAAACGGGCAATCACCCGTTCTGTATCACCTACTTGCTTAAACAGCGGTTGTAAGCTGTGGTGATGGTGCTGCAATTCAGCCACGGCCTGATGCCGTGCTGCGACTAAGGCCTGATCACGCAGTGGCGCATGGATCCAGCGTTTGAGTAAACGACTGCCCATAGCGGTTTGGCATTGATCAAGCACAGCAGCGAGCGTGTGGTCAAACTGGCCTGCTAAAGTTTGGGTCAGTTCCAGGTTACGCCGGGTGGCGGCATCTAATACGATGCAGTCCTGATTGCGTTCTAATGCGATAGAGCGGATATGCGGCAGCTGAGCGCGTTGGGTGTCTTTGACATAACCCATTAAACAGCCGGCGGCCATTAGCGCCACAGGGGCCTGTTCCACGCCAAAACTTTGTAAGTCGCGGGTGCCAAATTGCTGGGTCAGTAAACGTTTGGCGTTGCTTAGCTCAAACTCCCAGACAGGGCGGCGACGTACCCCTTTGCGGTTGATGATGCTATCCGGCCAGTCCTGCTCTTCGGCATATAAAATTTCTGCCGGGTTTAAGCGTTGTAACAAGGCCAATAAGTCATCTAAATGAGAGACTTCATTGACTAAAAAGCGGCCGCTGCTTAAATCCAGATAAGCAAAACCATAACTGCCTTTTTGCTGATACAAAGCCGATACCAGGGTGTCCTGACGTTCATTCAGCAGCGCTTCGTCTGTCACTGTGCCCGGAGTCACTATCCGCACTACAGCACGTTCCACCGGGCCTTTGCTTAAGGCCGGATCGCCAATTTGTTCGCAAATAGCAGCAGATTCACCCAGCTGCACTAAACGGGCTAAATAACCTTCAATTGAATGATAAGGCACACCTGCCATAGGAATAGGCTGGCCTGCCGACTGGCCTCTTTTGGTTAAAGAAATATCCAGCAGGGCAGAGGCTTTTTTAGCGTCATCGTAAAACAGCTCGTAAAAGTCACCCATCCGATAAAACAGCAAAATATCAGGATGCTGGCATTTCAGGCCAAGGTACTGTTGCATCATCGGAGTGTGCGGGCTTAGGGCTTGCCCGTCTTTCTGTTCTGGCGGCATAATGACTTATTACTTCCTGCGTTGGATCAAAGATGACAATTCCAGTAACCACCTATCAATTGGCGGCGGATCTCGGAGCGCTATTATTGCGGAAAAACTTCAGTATCACCACAGCTGAATCCTGTACTGGTGGAGGTATTGCTTATGTGTTGACCGCAGTGCCCGGCAGCTCTGCTTATCTGGACCGATCTTTTGTCACTTACAGCAATAAAGCCAAACAACAACTGCTGGGGGTAAAAGCCGAAACTTTGTTGCAATACGGTGCTGTCAGTAAAGAAACAGTACTGGAAATGGCCGTAGGGGCCGCCAAAGCGGCCGGGGCTGAAGTGGCTGTGGCTGTGTCTGGTATTGCAGGTCCTGATGGCGGCTCAGCCACTAAACCTGTGGGCACAGTGCATTTTTGTTTTGAAATTCAGGGTCATCAGGTGTTGTCGCATCGTATCTTTGATGGTGACAGAGCGACAGTGCGCCAACAGGCGATAGATTTTGTGTTGCAGCAGTTGATCTTGTTATTGACAGACTAAAGCAAAAAGACTACTGTATGAGCATACAGCACTTTGAGTGCATTCAAGAATCCACCGGAGAGAGCAATGGACGACAATAAACAAAAAGCACTGACCGCAGCCTTAGGTCAAATCGAACGCCAGTTTGGTAAAGGTTCTATTATGCGTTTGGGCGACAGCACTGCGCTTGATATCGACTTTATTCCTACAGGTTCGTTAGGTTTGGATATAGCGCTGGGTATAGGTGGTTTGCCTTGTGGTCGTATTGTTGAGATCTACGGTCCTGAATCCTCAGGTAAAACAACCTTAACTTTGCAGGTTGTGGCTGAAGCTCAGCGTATGGGCAAAACCTGTGCTTTTATTGATGCGGAACACGCGCTTGATCCTGTATACGCCAAAAAATTAGGCGTAAATGTGGATGATTTATTAGTGTCTCAGCCAGATACAGGCGAACAGGCGCTGGAAATTTGTGACATGTTGGTGCGTTCTGCTGCTGTTGACGTGGTTATTGTCGACTCAGTGGCTGCCTTAACACCCCGGGCTGAAATTGAAGGTGATATGGGCGACAGCCATGTAGGTTTACAGGCGCGTTTAATGTCTCAGGCGCTGCGTAAACTGACGGGTAATATCAAACGTTCCAATACCTTATGTATTTTCATCAACCAAATCCGGATGAAAATTGGCGTGATGTTTGGTTCACCAGAAACCACCACAGGTGGTAACGCATTGAAATTCTACGCTTCAGTGCGTTTAGATATCCGTCGTACCGGTTCAGTTAAAGAAGGTGACGAAGTCACAGGCAACGAAACCCGCGTCAAAGTGGTGAAAAACAAAGTCGCGCCACCATTTAAACAAGCTGAATTTATTATTATGTACGGCGCTGGTATCAGCAAAGATGGTGAGTTAATCGACTTAGGTGTACTGCATAAGCTGATCGACAAAGCTGGCGCCTGGTATGCCTACAAAGGCAACAAAATTGGTCAGGGTAAAGCCAACGCCATGAAGTACCTGCAGGAAAACCCTGCGGTGGCCAAAGAAATTGAAGCTGAATTACGCCGTATGTTGTTACTGGAACCATCCAAAGGTGCACCGTCACCGGCAGAAGATTTTGGTATGGTGCCGGAAGATATGGAAGTGGATCTGTAAAACTGAAGAGTAACTGCAACAACAGAGGTTCAGATGAAAACAAACCCGGCTCAGGCCGGGTTTGTTGTTTTTAAAGCGCAGCTTTTTTTAAGGCACAGCTTTTTATCCTGCACCTCAGTAAAAAGCTGTGCCGTTGCATGACTGACAAGGTTGTTTTTGTGGATTGTGTTGCTTCGACTTATTTGGACGTCTAAACGTTTAGAAGTTGACATTTCCGCTGCTTTGGGCCAGAGTAACCTCATTTTTCAGCCTTGCCGGAGATGCTATGCCTATTAAAGTCATTGATCAGTTACCTGCTGTGGAAGCTCTTTCTGCAGAGAATGTGTTTGTCATGACAGAAAGCCGGGCTTTATCTCAGGATATCCGACCGCTGAAAATCGCCATTCTGAATTTGATGCCAAACAAAGTGGCGACAGAGATCCAGTTATTGCGCTTATTGGCCAATAGTCCGCTGCAGGTTGATGTGGAGCTGATTCGGCTGGACAATCATGTCAGCAAACACACGCCACAAAACCATCTGGACTGTTTTTACCGCTATTTTTCTGACGTGCAGCAGAAAAACTACGATGGTCTGATTATCACTGGTGCGCCTTTGGGCCTGGTTAACTACGAGGATGTCAGTTACTGGCCACAGCTGTCAGAAATACTGACCTGGGCTGACCGTCACGTCACCTCCACCTTGTTTTTATGCTGGGCTGCTCATGCGGCTTTGTATCATTATTATGGTTTGCAGCGCGAAATTCGTGGTGAGAAGTTATCAGGAGTCTACTGGCAAAATGTGACTCAGCCTTTGAGCCCTTTAGTGCGGGGTTTTGATGATGAGTTTTTAGTACCACATTCACGGTATGCCCAGGTACCTAAACAAAAGTATCAGCATCATCCGGATTTGCACGTGTTAGCCGAAGCGGATGTGACAGGTGCCTATTTGCTACAAAACAGCAGTGGCAGCCGGGTTTTTGTCACAGGTCATCCGGAGTATGATTTAACCACCTTAAATGATGAATACCAGCGTGATTTGGCGGCAGGTCTTGAGCCAAAAATTCCAGAGAACTACTATAAACACAACGATCCGGCCAAGGGTCCCCATAAGTTATGGCAAAGCCATGCCTTTTTATTATTCAGCAACTGGCTGAATTATTATGTGTATCAGGCCACACCTTTTGATATTCAGCAGATAGGGCATTCGTCATGACCAATCCCAGCGTATTAACTCCAGACGCCCTTCGTGCTTTATTAGCAGAGCGTATTCTGGTCCTGGATGGTGCTATGGGCACTATGATCCAGCAGTATAAATTGCAGGAAGCCGATTACCGCGGCACTGAGTTTGCAAACTGGTCCACCGATTTAAAGGGCAACAACGATTTGCTGGTGCTGACCAAACCTGAATTGATCCTGGATATTCATCGCCAGTATTTAGCTGCTGGTGCTGATATTGTTGAAACCAATAGTTTTAACGCTACACCTATTGCGATGGCCGATTACGGGATGTCGCATTTATCGGCCCGCATTAACCGCGAATCCGCCGCTTTGGCGCGTCAGGCCTGTGATGAATACAGCACGCCGGACAAACCACGTTTTGTCGCTGGTGTATTAGGCCCAACCAATAGAACAGCCTCCATTTCGCCCGACGTGAACGACCCGGGTTACCGCAATATAGATTTTGATACTTTAGTCAGCGCTTATGCCGAGTCGACCCATGCGCTGATAGAAGGTGGTGCCGACATTATTATGCTGGAAACCATTTTTGATACCTTAAACGCCAAAGCCGCAGCTTTTGCCGTACTGCAAGTGTTTGATGAAGTGGGTTACGCTTTGCCTGTGATGATCTCCGGCACTATCACAGACGCTTCAGGCCGCACTTTATCCGGCCAGACTACTGAAGCTTTTTACCATTCACTTTCTCATGTTGAGCCTGTCAGTTTTGGTTTGAACTGTGCTTTAGGCCCGGATTTATTGCGGCCTTATGTGGAGACGTTGTCTGGTATTTCAGAATGTTATGTTTCAGTGCATCCAAACGCCGGTTTACCTAACGAATTTGGTGAATACGATTTAGGTGCAGCAGAGATGGCCAAAGAAATAGCCGACTGGGCAGAGCAGGGCTTTTTAAATATTGTTGGTGGTTGTTGTGGTACTACACCTGAACATATCAGAGCCATCAGCGATGTAGTCGCAGGAAAGCCTGCGCGTCAGCCTAAAGAAAAAACACACCAGTTTCATTTGTCTGGTTTAGAAGCTTTTGGTCTGGAGTGGTAATGCGACAACAAGCCCGTTTTATCAATGTGGGTGAACGTACCAACGTCACAGGCTCAGCCCGTTTTAAAAAGCTGATTTTAGAAGGCGAATACGAAAAAGCTTTGGATGTCGCGCGCCAGCAGGTTGAAAATGGTGCGCAAATCATCGACATCAACATGGACGAAGCCATGCTCGACAGCAAGGCCGCCATGGTGCGTTACCTGAATTTACTGGCATCCGAGCCAGACATTTCCCGTGTGCCTATTATGGTCGATTCGTCCAAATGGGAGGTGATAGAAGCGGCGCTGAAATGTATTCAGGGCAAAGCCGTTGTTAATTCGATTTCGCTGAAAGAAGGCATAGAGCCGTTTTTACATCAGGCTAAATTGCTGCGCCGTTATGGTGCCGCAGTAGTGGTGATGGCCTTTGATGAACAAGGTCAGGCCGATACCAAAGCGCGCAAAGTTGAAATTTGTCAGCGCGCTTATGACATTCTGGTCAATCAGATTGGTTTCCCGCCTGAAGATATTATTTTCGACCCTAATATCTTTGCTGTGGCCACAGGCATCGAAGAGCATAACAATTATGCGGTCGACTTTATTGAAGCCACCCGTGAAATCAAGCGCTTGTGCCCTTACGCCAAGATCTCTGGTGGTGTGTCTAATATCTCCTTTTCGTTCCGCGGCAACGATCCGGTGCGTGAAGCCATGCACTCGGTATTTTTATACCATGCCATAGGGGCTGGTATGGATATGGGCATAGTCAACGCTGGCCAGTTGGCGGTCTATGACGATATTCCACAACTGCTGCGCGAGCGGGTAGAAGATGTGATCTTAAACCGCCGCGAAGATGCCACAGAACGTTTACTGGATATTGCCGCAGAGTTTAAAGGCGATGGCTCTGTTGCCGTCAAAGAAGACGAAGCCTGGCGTGCCTGGCCTGTGCATAAACGTCTTGAACATGCCTTGGTCAAAGGCATTACTGACTTTATCGATCAGGACACCGAAGAAGCCCGCCTCACTGTTGAGCGGCCTTTGCATGTGATTGAAGGCCCTTTGATGGACGGCATGAACGTGGTCGGCGACTTATTTGGTGAAGGCAAAATGTTCCTGCCCCAGGTGGTGAAATCTGCCCGGGTGATGAAAAAAGCTGTGGCTTATTTGCAGCCTTTTATCGAACTGGAAAAAGCCGGCACCGGTGCCCAGGCTCAGGGCAAAGTCCTGATGGCAACAGTCAAAGGCGATGTGCATGACATAGGCAAAAACATTGTCGGTGTAGTGCTGCAATGCAATAACTATGAAGTGATTGACCTGGGTGTGATGGTGCCTTGCGCCACCTTGCTGCAAAAAGCCAAAGAGCTGAATGTCGATATTATTGGTTTGTCTGGCCTTATTACGCCTTCTTTGGATGAGATGGTGCATGTGGCCAAAGAAATGAGCCGCTTAGGTTTTGATATCCCGTTACTGATAGGTGGCGCAACAACGTCCAAAGCTCATACTGCGATCAAAATTGCACCCAATTACCCACATGGTGTGGTTTATGTGCCCAATGCGTCGCGTAGCGTGTCAGTGGTGCAGTCGCTTATTAGCAAAGAACATAAACCGACCTTTTTAGAGCGGGTCAACGACGAATACGACAGAGCCCGTGATCAGCATGCCCGCAGCCGGCCTGGTGAAAAGTTGCTGACGCTGGAGCAGGCCAGAGCCAATAAATTCCGGCTGGATTTAACCAAAGTGGCTGCTGCACCTAAACAACCTGGTGTGCATTTATGGCAGGATCTGGATTTAGAAGTGCTGCGGGATTACATCGACTGGACGCCATTTTTCCTGACCTGGCAGTTATCCGGTAAATTCCCGGCCATTTTGAATCACCCTGAAGTGGGCATGGAAGCACGCCGGGTGCACAAAGATGCCAATGCCATTCTGGATTTAATGATCCGGCAGAAAAAAGTGCAGGGCAAAGCTGTATTTGGTTTCTTTCCGGCCAATAGTGAAGGTGACGACATTATTGTCTACACGGATGAGAGCAGAACAGTGGAGCGTTGTCGTTTATTTAATCTACGTCAGCAATTGCAGCTGCGTAACGACAATCCAAACTGCTGCTTAGCTGACTTTGTTGCTCCTGTCGGGTCGGGCATTGCAGATTACATTGGCGGTTTTGCCGTCAGCACGGGCTTTGGTGCCGATGAGCTGGCGGATGAATTTGCTGCCCAGCATGATGATTACAACAGCATTATGGTCAAAGCCTTAGCGGATCGTCTGGCTGAAGCTTTGGCTGAATACCTGCATATGAGAGTGCGCCGTGAATTCTGGGGTTATGCGCCGGATGAACAGCTGGATAACGAACAACTTATTCGTGAGTTGTATCAGGGCATTCGGCCTGCACCTGGTTATCCGGCTTGTCCTGAACACACAGAAAAAGGCACCTTATGGCAACTGTTGGATGTAGAAGCCCAGACAGGCATCCAACTGACTGAAAGTTATGCCATGTGGCCAGGCGCTGCAGTCAGTGGCTGGTACTTTGCTCATCCGGATAGCAAATATTTTGCGGTCAGCAAAATTGGCACAGATCAAAAAGATGAATACGCCGCGAAAAAAGGCTGGACTGCAGAACAAGCTGAAAGCTGGTTAGCACCGAATTTAGGTTAAGGATGGCAGGGGCAGAGCCAGAGCCAGAGCTCTGCCCCTGTATTTAGCTGGCGATGGCCGGATCGACAATAAAACGTTGCAGCATTTTAGCGACCTGTCGTTCCGGCAACTCAAACTTAATACCTAAAGACAACTCCTGTAACTCCAGATGACAGTTCATAATTTCGCCAGGGAGTTGAATACGCTCTTCTTCACCTGGCACCAACAACTCCATCATCACCGACACTTTGTTGATCTGACTGGAATCAGCATGCAGTTTCATCGAAAAACGACAGCCACAAGGTGAAATGTCGATGACAAAACCGTTATAGAGTGAAAAAGTTTCAGGTAAAGCGCCTTGCTCTACCGGACTGACATAAGCCGGAATAAAGGCCCGGATCCGTTGTTTTGCCCGTAGAGAACGATTTTCAATCTGCTGCGGGTACTCCAGAAACAGCAGATGCACCGGATGATGAGAAATGGTTTTGATCATGGCCCGAAAGGCAATACATTCGCCTAAATCGCCTTCCAGCAGGCAACGTACCACCACCATATTGCCTTCTGTAAATATATCTTTGTAGCCTCCCTCCACTACTTGTTGGGGGAGTTTTAACACCAGATAGCGATTTTTTTCATAACCTACTAAGGATGTGCGGATCCTTAAGCTACCTGGCTGAGAGAACTGTAAATCCACTTGCGAGCCTGGGTGTAAATGGCGGATTTTTTCATGCACCACGGGTGAAAGTAACGATTGATCCATCGATAGTCACCTTTTTGATTGTTATTTGAACAAAACGGCATCTTTGATTAATAGTGTAAATATGATAAAAATGCAAATTTATTTCCTTTGCTGGGAACTGAATTTTCTGACTTTACAGAAGGTGGAAAAAATGGGATGAGAGGAACACCACAAAATACGAAAGCTGCAAAAAATGCCCTATAGTTTAGCTATGAAAGACTAATGCAGACGATGGACATGAGACTTCTTCTGAACCTTTGCCTGATTGCAGTTTTAGCAGGATGTCAGCAAAGCCGTTTCCAGGGCCCGGCTCCGGAAACCTTGTTCAAGGACGATTTATTCCAGCCCGCTACGAGCAATATTGAAAGCCCGGAGCAGATTTTTGCTTTGCCTGAACCGACCATTGCAGAGCTTCAGGCTCTGATCCGGCCTGTTACTTCGGTGCAGGTAAAAACTGATTTGCTGCTGAATTATTTATTTTCAAAAAAAGGCAGTAGTTTACTCTATCAAAATGACGCCACTTTAACCGCAGCTGAAACACTGGCAGCAAGGCAAGCGAACTGTTTATCTCTCACTATTTTATCTTACAGTCTGGCGCAGGAAATTGGCCTGCATGCCGAGTTCAGAGACATTAAGATCCCGGAATACTGGACACAAAATAATGGTTACAGCTTATTAAACGGTCATGTGAATCTAAAGATTGTCGGCGGTAAAAACGTAGGTATGGATGGCAGCCAAAGTTTTGATAAGTTTAACTACATTATTGATTTTGATATCGAAAACAATAAAAGTCATTTCCCTTCCCGGCAGTTAAAAAGGACTCAGGTTATTTCTATGTTCTACAACAATAAAGCGGCTGAAGCTATGGTACATAGTCAGTATGATCTGGCTTATGCCTATCTGAAAGCTGCAATTGCAGCAGACCCTCAGGCTGCTGAAAACTGGAACAACCTTGCCGTGTTGTACCGACAAAAACAGCAGTACGTGCTGGCAGAGAAAGCTTATATTCTGGCAGGACAGCTTGCTCCTGAGCAGTTAAACCCTAAAGCAAATTTAGCCTTGTTGTACGAAGCCATAGGCGAAACAGAAAAAGCAGAGCGGCTAAGTAGTTTTGTGGCAGCCAAAAGAAACCAGAATCCGTATTATCACATTATGCTTGGGAATGAATCTTTAAGTTTTGGAGCGCCGGACAAAGCCATTCAACACTTTAAGAAAGGACTGTCTTTAGATAAGAAATCATCTGAGGCCATGTTTGGGTTGGCAAAAGCGCATTTGTCTCTGGGCATGCGGGATAAAGCTGCTCATTATTTGCAATTGGCGGAGCAATCTGCTCCCAGTCGCAAAGATAAGGAACGTTATCAGGACAAGCTCAGAGTATTGATGACTGCAGCAATACAGCATTAAAACACTAGAGTCTGTTGACGTTTCAGGGTTATTTTTGCAGCAGAAAGACCGGCAAGAGGCTGCCTTCAGGCTTCGTCTGGTGGCGCCCTGAACTTTGTTGCCTACATGGATGTAGGTAAGGGGCGTGAGCAGGAGCGGAAGCTTCACTCGTCGCTCATTTAGAATAACTAAACTTCGCTCCTCGTTTCGCGTTCAAAGCGGCGCCAGAGCGAACAAAATTTAATCTCAAAACGTCAACACGCTCTGGTGATAAAGGAGAGTTGTAGTGTCGGATCTGCGGTTTGTAGTTGGCATTTTACTCTGTTTGGTCACCAACTTTATTGTCTTTCCTCTGAACGCGCAGTCTCAATTGCTGACGGATATACAGCAACTGTCAGATGATCGCATGTCTGGCCGAAAAACTTCAGAAGCAGGTGCTGAACTGGCACGTCACTATATTCAGCAACGTTTTTCCGAACTTCAATTAGCCAGGCTAAAACCTGATTTTCGACATCCTTTTCAGTACAGCACTGACAAACACGGCATTAACCTGATCGCTGAATTAAGAGGGTGCCGTTGGCCTGATACCTATATTGTGATGACAGCGCATTATGATCACTTAGGCACAGTAGCCGGAAAGATCTATAACGGCGCAGATGATAATGCATCAGGCGTAGCGACCATGCTTGCTTTGGCTGGACTGCTAAAAAGCCAGTCCTGCCCTTTATACAGCTACCTTTTTGTTGCAACTGATGCCGAAGAGTCCGGTCTGTACGGCGCAAAAGCATTTGTGGCATCACCCGTTGTTCCGCTTAAGCACCTAGCCCTGAATATAAACCTTGATATGCTCAGTCGTGGTGAGCGTTACAATCAGTTGTATCTGTACGGAGCCTTTTCATTGCCAGGAGTGTCGGACTACCTGAAAAATCAGCAGTTTTCAGTGAAATTGAAGTTAAGGCACAGAGGCAAGGGGTTACGAGGCCAACACAGGCTGGACTGGGCGAATGCCAGTGACCATGCAGCTTTTCGCCGGGCTGGTATTCCCTTTCTGTTTTTTGGTGTTGATGGTCACAGCCATTACCATACACCAGAAGATGACTGGCAAAAGATTAAGCCTGATTATCTGCATCGGATGTTTGCCAGCCTGAGCCAGATTGTACTCTGGCTGGATCAGCAGCCGCCTGAATGGTATCAGGCGGCGCGTAAAACAAAATAGCGGCTCAGAGGTCCTTAAGGTGCCGGGATCCACTCCGGATCATCGGTCAAACGAGGGAAATCACCGTTGTTCCAATCCGCTTTGGCTTGCGCCAGACGCTCCGGGCTGCGGGCAACAAAGTTCCAGTTTAGCAATACAGGATCTGGTACTTCATCCCCACCCAACAGCATAAAATGAGCGCCGTCATCGCCGGCAAGTACTGTTAAATCCTCAGTCATCACCAGCATTTGTCCGGCGTTCAGTTCAGGTTGTTTTAATGAACCTTTAGCCAGATAAATAGCCAGTTGCTGCTCTGATTTAGGCAAGGTTAAGCTGCTGCATGGGTCCAGTTTCAACTCAACATAACAGCAGCGTGAAGGAAAATTCACGACAGAGGTCTGGGAGAAGTACTCACCTAACAACACCCTGATTTCACTGCCTGGCACCTGAATGGCCGGAAACAATGCCGCAGGATAATGTTGAAACGAAGGTTCAGATTCGGCTTCGTCTTCAGGTAACACCAGCCAGATCTGCATACCTTCCACCTGAGCCTGTTGCTCGCGAACATCGGCCGGAATGCGCTCTGAGTGTGCTATACCACGGCCTGCGCGCATCAGGTTAATAGCACCAGGTTCAATCCGCTGCCGGGTACCTAAAGTGTCGCTATGTTGCATAGCACCGGAAAATAAATAGGTGACAGTCGCCAGGCCTATATGCGGATGCTGACGCACATCCCCTTCAGCGGTGTTGGCGGCAAAAGTGGCCGGGCCCATATGATCCACAAAAATAAAAGGTCCCACACGACGCTGAGCTTTGGCGGGTAACAATCTTTTGATCATAAAACCAATATCACGGGCCTGAGGCTGAATAATCAAAGGCCCGGCTGTATTGGCTGGTGCGGGTTCAGCTTTCAGGCTGGTATGGACCTGTATTTCAGCCTGGGTCATCAATTTATGCACTGGGCACTTGTCGGCGACGGCCAGCAATTGCTCGCGCTGTTCTGTGGTTAAATCACCTGTCAGTTCCAGACTGACATGCAGCTGGTACAGGCCTTTGGCTTCGGCGCTGTCGTCTCTGCTGATCTCTACTTTGACTTCCTGAAGCGGGATATTTTTACGTTTAGCGAACAACTGCAAAGTCATGGCTTTACAAGTGGCGACTGCTGCGTCAAATAAATCATGTGGATCCGGTCCGGTGTCCGTTCCTCCGGCGGCCTGAGTTAAATCGGCATTGATCTGATGGCTATTGATCTGAATGGTCTGTCGTAACTGACCCGGTGTATGTTGACTGACGATGATGGTCATAACTCAATCCTTTTTAAGGTAACTGCATTCAGCTTAACTTAAATTGACCCACTGGTGTGTCATTCGTTCAGCTCTAAACTCAGCTGCGAAGGTGCCGAATTGCTTTTTCTGCTGCTGCGGCTTGTTGTTTTTCTACTGGCGTGACGCTGTACGACCTGTCGTTTTTGCTCGCGCCACCAGTCTGGATCCTGCTGCTGTTTGCATTCGGTCAGGCGCTGCTTCGCCAGTCGCATTGCCTGTTGCAAATCTACAACCGGGTGTGGGTAATCTCTGCCCGGCACACAAGCATGCTGGCGTTGCAAGGACAATGGCATCAGCCAGGGCTGGTGCAGCCAACTGTCAGGTACTAAACGCAGTTCAGGGCACCAGCGCCTGATAAAATGCCCCTGCGGATCTTTTTGCTGGCTTTGTAATACAGGGTTGTAGATCCGGTTTGGATTGATGCCTGTTGTACCTGCCTGCATCTGAATTTGTGGGTAATGAATGCCGGGTTCGTAGTCTACAAAACACTGTGCCAGATGCAAAGCCACAGGCCGCCAGTCCAGCCATAAGTGATAACAGGCAAAAGCCACTAGCATAGCGCGGGCGCGAAAATGCAGCCAGCCTGTGGCCAGTAAACTCCTCATACAGGCATCAATCAGTGGATAGCCTGTGTAGCCGTGAGACCAGGCCCAAAACCAGTCCGTATTAAAATCCTGCTTACGCAAACGGGCATAACCCGGATGCATGGCTTCGGTTTCAATCAGCGGATCAGATTCCAGCTTCTGGATAAAATGGCAATGCCAACGCAACCTGCTGTAAAAAGACGATAAGCCAAAACTTAAAGCAGGTTGTTGCTTGATGTTGCGCAAGGTGTGTTGCTGCAAAGCTCTTACACTCAATTGACCATAAGCCAGATAAGGGCTCAGGCGCGAGCTGCTGTGCTGCGCTTTATCCGGTAATGAAATATGCCTGCTGTAGTCTTTGGCTCTGCCATTAAAAAAGCTTTGTACTGTGTCCGGCAGGGTAAAAGCGCTTTGGCCTGCGCTGCAGGGCGCTAAATCCAAAGCTCTGTTGGGCCGGAAAGGCTGCAGAGGCTGACGGCCAAAACAGAGGAAAGGCAAAGTGTCAGGCCGCTGGTGCAAAGCCCCTGATAAATACAGATCCGCTTGTTCAGCCCACAGATCTCTGTCTTCTAAAGCCCGGAACACTGCATGTTGCCGATACTGCCGCCAGGGGATGGCCAGCTCTTTTAGCAGTTGTTTAACTGCTAAATCACGCTGAAAAGTCCATAAATTGCCGGTTTCTTCATGACTAAGCACCTGAGCTATAGGAAACTCCTGACACAACTGTCGGATCACTTGAGTGGCAGGGCCTTTGATTACCAGTAAAGGTTGGCCCAGGGCCGTTAATTGTTGATCCAGCAGTTGCAGGCTTTGTTCGATAAAAAGCCAGTGCCGTACTGAGGTGTCAGGCTGTTGCCAATAATCAGGTTCGATAATATACAAAGGCAATACCGCACCTTGTCGTGCTGCCTCTGCCAAAGGGCCATGATCATCAATCCGCAAATCACGTTTAAACCAAACCAGACTGATCATACTTTTGCCTTAAGCTGTTGCAGAAAAGGCAACCAAAAATCCTGCACCGGCACTTTAGCTTCGGGCAGATGCACTAAGGCACCTGCAGCTGTTTTTTCCGGTAACCAACGACGAACAAAATCCCCTTCTGGATCATAAGTTAACGCCTGTTTGATTTGGTTAAACTGGCGTGCACTGCTATTGCCGACTCCAGCTATATAAGCCCAGTTACACCAGTTACTGGCGCAATCATAATCCAGCAAATGTTGCTCAAAAAAAGCGGCGCCTAAACGCCAATCCTGCTGCAACTCAAAAATAAGGTAACTGGCGACATTCTGCCGGCCGCGGTTTGACATCCAGCCTGTCAGCAGCAACATCCTGATATTGGCATCAACAAAAGGTAGCCCGGTTTGGCCTTTACACCAGAGTTCAAACCTGTGGTCTTTTAATGGCTCTGAGAAATCCTGCGGTGCATGCAAGGCATTTTTGCTGAACCATAAATTACCGTGCTGACGCATCTGCCAGCGAAAATACTCGCGCCACAACAGCTCAAAGCGCAGCCAATAGGTGGATTCATTGGCCAACTGTTGTTCAAAATCCAGCACCTGTTGCCAGGCATAACAGGGGGATAAACAACCATTGGCCAGATAAAAAGACCATAAACTGCTGTTCCATTCACCATCCAGAGCGTCACGGTTGTGTTTGTAATGAAGGACAGCCTGTTGCTGCCAGATAAACTGCATCAGGCGCTCCAACGCTGCTGCTTCGTTCAGCAGAGCAGCAGCCGGATTATGGTACTGACTGATAAAGTGGCTGCTGGTCGCATCCAAAGCCTGCTCTGCTTCACCATAAAACTGCAAAGAAACAGCATAAGACTGTGGTGGTTGCACCAACAGCTCAGGTTCGCGTTGCCGCCTGAAGGCAGAGAAGCTTTTTGGCAAAGTGGCCAGATCCGGTCTTAGTCCATGTTGCAACAAGCTATTGATATCAAAAAGCTTTAGTTTTAAGCCTGTGCGTTGTAGTTGCTGATACTGCTCTGGTGCTGTGGGTTCAGCTGCAATCAAGCTCTGCGCCTGATACAACAGGGCCAGTTGTTGCAGGCACTCTGAGGTGTCGCCAATGCGGATATGCAACACCAGCTGTTTTTGCTGCCATTGTTGTTGCCAGTCCAGCATTAACTTTAACTGAGCCTGCAAACGTGGCAGGCTGGCGCGTTGTATGCCGTATTGCATACTCAGATACTCTGCCGGGTCCAGCACCAGAACGGCGATGAGTTGATCAACATCTGGTTGTTCTGACAGCAGCAGGTTATCGTGCCAGCGTATGGCCTGATTCAACAGTACCAAAGCACGTTTCATAACTGCTCCAGATGGATCAGCAAGGCTTGCGCTTTTTCTGTGATTTGTGCACGCTCGTCATCCGGTTTACGGTACCAGTTCTGATAACTCAGCTGCATTCTGGCATTGCCGGATAGCTGCGCCTGATTCCGCTCCAGAAAATTCCAATACAAAGCATTAAAAGGGCAGGCGTTGGGGCTGGTGGTTTCATTCACATCGTAAGCACAACTTTTGCAGTAATTGCTCATCCGCTGAATGTATTTGCCACTGGCCGCATAAGGTTTAGAGGCCAGCAGGCCTTCATCGGCAAATAACGCCATGCCGAGGGTGTTTGGCAATTCAACCCATTCATAAGCGTCCGCATAAACCGCCAGATACCAATTGCAGATTTCATCCACCGACAAGCCTGCTAACAGTGCAAAGTTGCCTGTGATCATCAGCCGCTGAATATGATGCGAGTACGCATGGTCAATAGTGTGACTGATGGCTTGTTGCATACAGCGCATTTGGGTGTTGCCCGTCCAGTAATAGGACGGCAAAGGGGTATGAGCCTTGAGAAAATTACGTTCTTTGTAGTCCGGCATCAGCAACCAGTACAAACCCCGGACATATTCTCGCCAGCCAATCAATTGACGGATAAAACCTTCGGCAGCGTTTAGCGGCACTTTGCCTTCTTTGTACGCCAACTCCACTTTTTGGCAGACCCAGCGCAGATCCAACAGACCGCAGTTTAAATACATAGAACAAATACTATGAAATAAGTGAGGCTCATTTAGCT
>CAMLSF010000004.1 GCA_946482615.1 uncultured Chromatiaceae bacterium
GATTAAAGCGGCGTTTTGCGAAACGCTGCTGCCAGTGCTGTTGCCATTGCTGTTGTCAGACAACACCCAGGCCATATCCGCCGCTAAGTTGCGGACAAAAAGCGGCTGTATACCATCATCGCTGCCAGCGGCCACTACTTTGGAGCCTTGTTCTGTAAATTGCCCCAGTTCCTTCTTGTCGGCATAAGTTAAGCCATAACCATAAGCGAACAAGGGGTCGTAGTTCACATCGCCTTTATTCAGCACAAACTGGTGATCGTACTTAGGCCAGGAAAAACTCAGTTTACCCTGAAAATCATAACGGGCTTTGCCCTCTGTATCTGTCAGTAGTACATCAGCCACACCCTGCCCTTCAGAGCCAGGCAACCAGGCCACAACAAAAGCGTCGGAAGCGTTGATTTCTTTATTGGTCCACAGCGGTCTGCCTGTTAAAAACACAGTCACCACAGGAATACCCTGTTGTTTTAGCTTTTTGATTAAAGCTAAATCACGCTTGTCGCCATGCTGGTATTCCAGCTGCTGAATATCGCCAAACCATTCGGCATAAGGGCTTTCGCCTATCACCACCAGGGCTACATCTGGTTTTTTGCTGTAGTCACCATCCACCGCCAGCTCAACCTGACCCCCAGCAGCTTTTACCTGCTGAGCTATGCCCTGATACACAGAGGTTGCATTAGGGAAGTCGGCATTGGTGTTATCCGTACCCTGCCAGGACACACTCCAGCCCCCTGCCTGTTTGGCGATGTTATCTGCACCATCTCCTGCCACCAGCACCCGGCTTTTTGGCGACAAAGGCAATATCTGCTGGTTGTTTTTCAGCAGCACCAAAGATTTACGCACAGCTTCCCGGGCTAAGTCTTTATGCTGCTGACTGTTAAAGACCGCATTTTGCACAGACTCAACCCGGCTGGACGGTTCACCACGGGATAACAAACCCCAACGAATTTTCGCCCGTAAAAAGCGACGCACCGCATCATCAATACGAGCTTGCGGAATAATGCCCTGCTCTACCTGACGAATGGTATTGTGGTAAAAAGCTTCGAAGTGCTCTGGCACCATCAGTACGTCCACACCGGCATTAATAGCTCCGGCGCACTGCTCTAAATCACAGCCTTCAACAAATTTATGGGCGTTCCAGTCACTGACAACAAAACCGTCAAAGCCCATTTGGTTTTTCAGCACATCGGTCAGCAGGTACTTGTGGCCATGCAAACGCACACCATTCCAGCTGTTAAAAGACGCCATCACAGACTGCACACCAGCCTCAATAGCTGTCATATAACCTGCGGCATGAATATCGCGCAGGCCTTGTTCGTCGATGAGCGTGTCGCCACGGTCTATGCCTTTTTCAGTGCCACCATCGCCGACAAAGTGTTTGGCGGTTGCAATACGGCCATAACCCTGCAGAAAATCTTTACCTAAAGTGCCCTGTAAACCCGACACCATCTGGCCGGCATAGGATTTGACTATGGCCGGATCTTCCGAGTAACTTTCATAAGTGCGGCCCCAGCGGTCATCCCGCACTACAGCCACAGTAGGTGCAAAGCTCCATTCAATACCTGTAGCCGCTACTTCTTTGGCTGTAGCTACCCCTATGCGGTGAATAAGCTCTGGATCATTAGCCGCGCCCAAACCAATATTGTGCGGAAACAAGGTGGCGCCATAGACATTGCTATGACCATGCATAGCGTCTGTGCCCCAAATAGTTGGGATCCGGCTGCCGTCCTGACTGGCATCCACTGAGGCCTGATACATTTCGTCAGCGTATTTCAGCCAGACCTCAACCGAAGCCCGTTTTTTGCCATAAGGCGCTGTATTACCACCGTTCAGATAAGAGCCGAAGCCATATTTACGCATTTGTGCCAAAGACAAATAACCAATTTCCGGCTGGATCATCTGTGCTACTTTTTGCTGCAGTGTCATACGGGCCAGGATCTGGTCCAGCAGTTTTTCCATCTGTGGGTCGCGTTTTAAACCCGTATTGACATAAGGCCATTGCACTGCAGTGCTATCGACTGGCTGCACCGCAGCATAAGACGATAGCGACATAGCCAACAGGCTCAGCAGAGAAAAGCTGCGCTTCATGCTGATCATTTATTTTATCCTTTTCATCTGAGCAGCTGTTTTGCCGCCGGTTAAACAGAGGAGTTAATGAGGGATGTATTCGATAAAGTCGTAATAAGCCCAGCCGCTCTGCTGATCGTATTGACCAGGAAAGTAATAACCCTGTACAGAGTTGTCACCATGCCAGTGATTCAACATGATTCGGGTTAAATCCACTGGCCAGGCATGGGCAGGAATTTCATTGGCGGTTAAGCGACCATCTCCATTGTCTTTGTACAAAGTTCTGATGGTTTGCTCCCGGCCCTGAGCATCATAGACATACCAACGGATCTGACTGGCACTCCAGTCAAAGCCTATAGCCAATAAATCCCGCTGAATATTCAAACCATACTGAGTTAAGTCAATATCCTGCTCCCAGCTCTGGTAAGGGCCATTCACCGCCTGATAAATCAGATTGGTGTGCACTACGTTGCCAAGTGAAGGTAAAAACTCAATATCAATTTCCTGCCAGGCCCGGCCGGGAACATCCCACCAGGAGGTGTAAGTAAAAATGGATGACACTGTGCCTCTGGTGTTGCCAGTTTTCAGCGCCCCTTGCACTTTGCCAAACCCATAAAAACTTTTGCTTTGTAATTCAGCACACTGACCGGCGTTCAGAGCCAGAGTAATACCATGTGATGAGGGAACAATCTGAGCGGGAGAGAAAGTACAACCAAAAGGTGTGCCGTTACTGCCAGTCCTCGCCTGCCAAAGCGCTGAATTAAAACCCCAGTTCAAATCATCTTTAAAATAATTGGCTTGAACATCTGACGTCAGCGCAAGCTGCATAGCAGCAGCAAGCACTGCGATAAATTTGAGTGAATATTTCATGAGTGCCCCTTGTGATGCAGTAAACAACACCCACTGAACTGTGCAGCAGTGGGTGCGTTTTTTATGTCAGTCAGGATTAGAAATTAAAGCCTGCACGCACCCCGTAGTACCTTGGCATATTAAAACTGCCTTTCGGGAAGCCTTTGCCTGTGTTACTCCATTGCTGGACTATTTCATTGGTGGCGTTGCTGACAAAAAGTTCAGCAAACCAGGCCTGACCAACAGGCTCATACTTCAGTGAAGCATTGGCTATGGTATGAGCGTCTCTGCGATCGTCTATGTAAGCAACGGCTTCGTCAGACACTGCAAAGTCCATATCGTCTAAATGTCTGTCGACGTTCCAGATGGTATTGTAGGACTTATCTTTCCAACTTAAGTTAAACCAGCCGTGGATAAAACCGTAGCTGCCCAAATCAACACTATGGGTGTAACTTAAGTTGGCGGTGTATTTGGGCACCATAGCCAGCTGATTGCCTTTGAGGTTCGTGGTCAGCATTTCGTTTTCAGGATCAATCGACTCTTCATAAGACAGACCAAACAGATACTCAGGGTCGTAATCCCACTTGGTGATCCAGTCTTCAGTCACCTCGGCGTCCGTGTAAGTGACATAACCATTGATACGGCCACTTGGGTACGGTTTCCAGTCAAATTCCAGCTCTAAGCCTTTAATGGTTGAACCCGGTACGTTTTGGGTGTAGTAAGCCACCACCGGCATATTGCGGTAATCCAGCACAGGCTGACCGTTTTCATCCAGCACCGGGCTGCCATCCGGGTTTTCGACCGGAGCCAGACGCTCCACAGTGCCAACAGAACCGACTGAGGCATACTGCATATCTGTGTAATCGGTATAGAAAAACACCGCCTGTAAGTTCAGTGAGTTATCTAACAAGCTGGTTTTTGTACCCAGCTCGTAGGTGACAACCTGTTCAGGATCAAACTGGGTTTCAATACGTTGAACCTGACCTGTTCTGTCATTAACCACTTCAAACACGTCACCTATACCACCGGCTTTAAAGCCTGAGGCCACATAACCATAAACCATAGTGTTCTCCGTCAGATCATAATCCAGACCTAAGCGGAAATCGTGGTTGCGCCAGCTGCCTTTGTTGTCATTGGCAAAAGACGATTTATAGATAGACGGATCTTCAAAGGCATTGGTTGGCAGATCGGACAACACAGTACGGTTATACCAGCCCGGTGCACAACCATCGGCATTGGAACAACGTAAAGTACGGCCACCTTTGTCTTCTTTGGTTTCGTCACTGAAACGGTAACCTAAGGTCAGGTGCAGATCAGAAGTTAAGTTGTAGGTCGCCTGACCAAAAGCAGCCAAAGCGTCAGTAGAACGGTCGGGTTGATCCCAAAACGCCTTGTCATCCATAGGGTTGTCGTAATAACCCACAGTAGAGGTTTTTTCATGGAACAGGTTAACGCCTGCGATCCAGACTAAATCTCCCAGCTCATCCGACTGCAATTGCAGCTCAGTGGAATATGAACGTGCGCCTGTGCCATCGAGGAAAAACATAGCGCCATCCCAGACATCCAGACCAGTCTCAATATCCTGAGCAGATTGGCGCTTCATATCTTCGTAGCCTGCCAACCAGACCAGATCTAACTCGTCGGTCAGTTCATAGTTTAAAGTGTTGCGCAGGTAAGTGATGTCCAGCTCCAGTTTACCCGGCACGTTCACCACGGCCTGATAGGTGTTGTCGCTTGGTAAAAAGTTGGAACAGTCGCCACCAAACTCTGTAGGTCTGCCACGTAATTTTTCGCAGTTGACCATGTCGGTAGAGCCGGCACTGTCGTTTTTGTAGTACTGGAACACCGTATGGTTGGAGAAATTACCTGCAGCAGGTTCCCACAAGGTGCTAACGCGGAATGAGTGCTCATTGGCGTTATTGTAGAAATCGCTTTTATCCGCCGCAGTTAAAGCACGGATTTTTTGCGCTTCAGGATCTGTACCTGCCGCGTCTATCCACCAGTTTTCGCGCTGGGTTAAGGTTTGGCCTATGCCCTGATAGGAGCCTTCGGCAATAACCGGAGCATCCAGCACCCCAGCAGGCAGATAACGGGTGTCGTATTGGTTTGGATCCCAATAGCCTTCGACATAAGAATCACGTTTTAAGCCTTTGCCGGAAAAACGCACGGCAAAATCATCGGACACCGCCAGGTTAAACATGCCGCCGACACTTTTGGCATTAAATTTCCCCATCTCGGTATTCAGATTACCAAAGCTGCTGCTCAGATCAGGCTTGGCCGTCAGTACGTTAATGCTGCCGACTGTGGAGTTACGGCCAAACAAAGTACCTTGCGGACCACGTAAAGCTTCAACCCGCTCTACGTCGTACATCAACGCCAAAGCGCCCTGCATACGTGGCGAATAAATACCGTCCAGGTGCACACCTACAGCAGGGTCACCCAGTTCAGTAATGTTGGTGGAACGGATACCACGCATGGTAATGACAGGAGCCGCCTGCTCTGAGGAGACAGCAATATCCAGACCCGGCACTAAATTGGCGATATCCACCACATTATTTACGCCGCTTTGTTGCAGCTGGGCTTCACTCAGGGCTGAAATAGCCACAGGTGTTTCCATCAGTTTGGTTTTGCGTTTGGTGGCCGTAACTGAAATGACTTCAAGTTCAGTTTCATTGGCAACGGCCTGAGATTGAGTAGTTGCGGAATTCTTCACTTCCGCCTGCTGCGCCGCAGCAGAAAAAGCGCATGCCATCGCTATCGCAAGCGAAAGTGCGTTACGTTTATGCATTATCTAACCCCTGTCTGTAGTTTTTTGCTTTTGTTTTTATGGCAAACAAAACAGCTGGGTTTGCCACAGTCCTAACCTTAATGGCAGCGAAAAGCCAGAGAAACAGAGATTCGACAAGGCGAGTTGGTCACACTACAACACGATTCAGGTGAGGTTGTTGGCCTTGTAGCGAAAAATAATTTTTATTCTTGATGTGGATAAAGCTGCAGCACAGCAGAACCTTTCGCAGGGGTACCCATTTTTTGATGGATTATTTCTCAACTTTTGGCAGTGACTATGAGTTGTAATTGCATCCGGGGTTGATTCAGTTGTATAGCCATAATTCACGCAGGCAGGCCTAATTTCCTCCTCGTTAGTCAGCCGAGCTTATCCTCTCACTATCCCTGTAAAAGACGGTCGGCTTAAAACTATACCCATACTCGCTTTAATACAGGTCAGTGCCAATTGCGGGCATTCGGTGGTGTAGTAAATGCCATTCATCACCCCCTTAATTGGCCCAAACCGTCGGTTAAATTCCCATGTAACCAGCTTGAGTAAATTGAAAAACAACTAGTGTAGTGCCGGTATAAATATTGTCGGACTCAAATTTACTGATTTCAGAAAAACCTGTTGAAATAGAGGTACATCAGCGTTAGTTTGGCATGAGTAAAAATCAGGAAAGAAGGTAAAAAATGTTCGACTGGCGGGCAGAAAGCCTTCTATTAAAAAGTTATGCGTGACACTAGTATCATTGTGATATTTGGAGCGGCCTATCTTGATCGAGTTTTTTGGCAAATTATTTGGTTTTTGGATGTTTGTTTTCAGTGAAACGCATAGGGAAATTTGGTTATTCGAGTTTCAGCGCGCCAACTTATTCTTTAAGTGCATTCATATCTTGGAGTCTATTGTTTCAATAGTCGTTGGTGTTGGGGCTCCAGTACTTTTCGCATATATGCTGATAACATGGTGATCAAAATTGCATAACAAGCAAATATTAATCGCCCACGCTGCGCATGAGCTGCGACGGCAAAACGCATACGCGTTTTCCCGCGCTAAATTTGGTAGTTATGTTTTTATTGTGGAGTTTTGAGATTTGGAAGAACTTATTAGTCGCATCATTTTTGGGTCTATTGCAGGAATTTTACTTGGATGTTGGCCATTAATTAGAGGTGTTAACGCCCAGCAAACAGTACTTGGTGTTGCAGGATTCTTTGCTAGTTTAATTTCAGGTGCAGTGCTTGGTCTTATCTTGGCAGTGCCAGTTGCTTGGTTGTTTGCTTTCTTAATCAACAAGAACTCTCAAGCCGCAAAAGTTGATGTGGATTCGAATGCAGAAAAAACATAGCAAGGCGCATCACTCGCAGCCTGCAGCTGCAGTGACGTCAAACGCTAACGCGTTTTGCCGCCCGTGTGCTTTGCGTTAGCTCTTCCGTTGGAAGTATTATGAACTCTCGTTAAACCCTAAAAACTCGTTAAGGAAAACAGAAAGTGAAAAAAGTAGCAATATTGGTAACGTCATTTACAATTTTGTCTGGTTGCGTGAGTACTAAAAATCTACAAATTAGTCAGCAAACTCTCAAACAACTAAATCCAAATAATGTGGCATTAACTACAAGAGAAAAACCAAACTTTTCAGCAATAACTGCTGGTAAAGCTATGTTTGCTTTAGTTGGTGCAGCCGCAATGATTGCTGCTGGAAATGAAATTGTAGAAAAAAATAATATTGAAGATCCGGCGAGTTATATTCAATCTGAACTTGCTAAAGAGTTAAGTAAAAGTTATGGCTTTACAATAAACGAAACAAATTCGAAATCAGTAAAAACCAGTAATGGAGCTGAAATAGCTAAGGATTTTCCAGAATCAGACTTGGTTCTTGATGTAGAAACAATAAATTGGAGCTTTGCTTACTTCCCGACTGATTGGGACAATTATCGTGTTATTTATAGTGCAAAACTAAGACTGATTGATACAAAATCTAAAAGCATTATCGCCGAAGGATTTTGTGCAAGAGTGCCAGAAGAAGGAGAAACAGCCCCGTCTCATGAAGAATTGCTTGCTAATAAAGCTGAACGATTAAAACAGGAACTAAAAATAGCAGCAAGTAATTGCATTGGTGAATTTAAAAATAAAGTACTAAGTATCCAGAGCTAACAAAGCTTTTAACCGGATTCCGCTTACTGTCGCGGTTTTTGCAAACAGGCGCAAAAACTAGTGCCAGTAAGATCCACCGATGAATGCGGCGTTATAAGGAAAGGAATATTCGTGCGTAAGATATTTGTTGGGTTAGCGATCGCCGCATTCCTCCAAGGGTGCGTTGCGATGGGAAATAAATACAGCGGGTACCAGCCGATTTCTCCTGGAAACGCTGTCTTGTACCTTTATAGACAGTCAAAATTTGATAGCAAGGCTTATTGTCCCGACATTGTTGTTGATGGGAAGACCCAATTTTGTTTAAAAGATGGCGGGTTCGCTATATTTGAGTTGCCAGCTGGAAGACACGTCGTCCTTTTGAAGAAAAGTATAATGGACTCAAGTGAAGACGTATCCTTCGGAATTGATATGGTGGAAGGTAAGCGCTACTTCATGGAGTATGTTCCACAGACATCAACAAGCAGTTTTGGTTCTTCTACTTCATACAGCTACAGTGATTATATTTATAGTAGGGATGAAGATTATTCAAAAGACGTACTTCGAGATCTCAGAAATTCACTATAACAAGTTGCTTAATTTCGTTCCGGTCATAAACAGCATGGCCTACGCTGCGCTGCGGCAGCCCATTATCAAAGCGTTCGTGCTTTAGGAGCATTTATGAGAAATAAAATATTTGGTGCCATCGGCGTGATATGGGGCGGAGCTATTTTAGTTAATGGTCTGTTCGGGCAATCTTCGTAAGGTTCTGATGCATACCAGGCGGGGCAGTCAGGCGCTCTAATATTTGGCGGGATATTGTTAGTGGCAGGTATATATTATTTTTTTGAAAAACCAAAAGTAAAAGCGGAAAAGGTCGCAAGTGAGTCGCTCTAACAAGGCGCATCACACACAATCTTCGACCAATTGAACCTAAAACGCCAACAGGCTTTTCCGCCCTGCTCTGCCCTAGTTGCAATCGACTATAAGGGAACGTAGTGAGTACAGAGTAAGTTATATTTAGTTTGCACTCGGTAATCTAGTTGGCTGCACTTCTGGGCTTTTGTTCGGGAGTTATTTTTGGTTTACTTTTTCTGGGGCTGAGCCTTTATCCAGATGAGAGTCTAAACAAGCCGCCAGTTATTTTTGCATTACTAAGCCCAGTGGTATCAACTGCAACTTTTGCTTTACATTCAATGTTGGCTTACCCGCTTTTTTATTGGATAAGCAATACATTAGGAGGGATTCAAGTTGAATATTCAAACATTGCCGCCAACAAGGCGCAACATTAGCGGCCTGCTGCAACGAGAGCTCACTGTGTTTCGCGCGCGTGCGCTTAATAGTTATAGGAATAAAATGAAAACTGCCTCTTTAATAATATCAATACTTATTGTTTCCTCTGCATGTATTGCGGACGAAATTAATGTTCAAGGAGGGCAATTCAAGCGAGTGTCCTTAGGACAAAATGAACAAACTCTACGCTCAATGAAATGTGAGTTTGAAATCCTCGAAGAATATAGAGATACAGATTGGGGGCCGGTAATAACGCTCGGCCTAGCTGATTCAGAGGACAACGAGTTTATTCAAATCCTGTACACAACTACAAAAAAGGACAAATATTATCTATTCAAAACTAAAAATGGATCTGTAAAAAACGGAGATATAGACTCACATTTTTTATCCCTACCAATAACTTACGGAGCAAAGGTGTCTCTTTCTATCGTACCTTGGGATGAAAATGGCGGTACCTTTGATTACAGAGCTCAAGTCGGTGAGAGTATTAAAGCGAGTGGCTACATAATCAATCCATATTTGCGTAGTGGTCTTAACTATTCAATTACTTTTTCATCGGTCCGCGCCAAGTATGCATGTAGCGTCCGCTAACAAGCCGTGCCAATTGCCGCCTTCGGGGACGGCTACGCTCACAGTTTCGCGTGCTTGCGCTGGTTATCAGGCATCACAATGAACTTAGATGAGTTAGTAAACTCAGTGCCTGAAACCAATCTTAGAGAAAATCTCTCTCGCTGGGTTGAAGAGTGGAAGCAAGATGATAAAGATATCGAGAAACTCGCAAATCTAATTGGCAAATGGCAGGGAAATGTTTGGTTTCAAGATATGGATGCTTCAAACAAGTTCCACTCTGAATTTCAAAGTTTCAAAAGTGCAGCAATAGATAATATTGGCGACTTAACATTAAACGAACGGCTCTACTTGTTTGGACTTTTTGAGCTTTGGGATAGCAGCAATGAAACTACACGTAATCGCTTGCGTAGCAAACTCCATGCAAAAGCTGTTGTCGCCGCTAGCACGGCTTGGCTGGCTTATGTCGCGCTCCGGCGGACCCGAAGCTCTGCGTTAGGTGTTTCAATGTCGCACAATCTTGATGAACTTCTTGCACAAGTAAAAGATGAAAAAACTTTCATCGAGTTCGTGCAGGCGCTAGCGGCAGATTTCGCGGAAGAGAGGGAGCTTAAGTTGTCTAAGTCAGGCTCGCCTTATTCCTCTGGATCGCTTGGCTGGGAAAATGGTTCAATTGACACCATGCTGGGAGGTGCTGCCGCGTGGGGATATTCAACCGCCATGGATCCCTCAAACAAAACTTCCGAACAGAATCCATGGTATAGGTTTGCTCATATTCTATACGCTGGAAAATTCTATGAGTAAAACGAAGCCGTCTGAGGTCTTCAAGTTCACTTCGGTCCTATGGGTCTCCGTATAACAAGCACTCCAGATTCAGTGCAGATAACAAAAGGAATTGAACATGCGCATAAACGGAAACTTAGTAAAACTGTGTTGGCAAGTCGCCTTATATTCGGTCACCAATCTTTGTCTGTCCGTTAATTTGTATGCCTCTGCAGCAGATTGCGATACAGTAGATAGCTGCTATCAGCGGATTTTACTGCATGCTGATCGGGAACGGGGCATGGGCCAATATGCCAACGACACAGATCGGGTCATGATTGATCGACTGGTCAGTTTTGGTGATCCGGCACTCCCATTATTATTTCAGTTATTGGCTGATAGTAACGAAGGTTTGGCCAGTCTCGCGGCGCAAGGGCTGGCCAAAAGCCCCTCCCTTGATGCAACTTACTTACCTCAATTGCAGCAGGCATATGCCAGAGGTAATGGCACAGTAGTCTACGCTATTGCCAAAATCGAGCATCCAACCGTGGCTCCCATGCTCGTCGACGCTTATTTAACGGCAAGCTCAAGCCCATCAAACCAGGAAGCTGTTGCGCTAAAAACAGTTCAACGCCAGGCTGTCCCTTTGCTATTAGAAGCAGCAGCTTGTCAGTCCGACTGTTCTGATAAAACCTTTTATTTGATTTATCATGCAACCGAAACCTTTGCGCCAGAGCAGCAACAGCTGATGATTGATGGCCTGCTGGATTTAGCAGTTAATCCTGCTCTGCCCATACAGGTGCGGGAGGAGGCTATTTCCACTATCGCCCGTCTGGTGAAAAAGGTTGATTACGTGCGTTCACAACAAAGTCGTATTGTCAGTTTGTGCCAGGACGACCTTGATTTGGCCCGCAGTTGTGACTATGCCTTGGTTGAACTCCAGGTGAAAGGCACATGGAAAACACTGGTAAAGAAGTTAAAGCAGGCAAAACAAAATCCGATTTATGCATGGGGATTGCTTGATCAACTCAGTGCATTTGGCGTAGAAGCACAAGCCGCTGCCCCTGTGGTCGAAGATTTATTAGCATCAGACGATGACTATCTGCGAGCGGTAGCCGCTGAAACCTTAGTCGCCATCAACCCTGACTATGCTATTCCTGTGCTGTTGAAACACATGCACAACCCCACTGATGCAAAACTCAGTTATTTGATTGCGCTACAACTCGGAGATTGGCCTGGAACGGAAGTAAAACAGGCATTAGAGCGAGTTGCCAGCAGCTATTGGTACCCACCGGTGCGTGCGGCAGCAGAAAAGTCACTACAAAAACTGGCAAAGCCAGCCAAACCAGCGGTGCAGCAAACCGTACGCAACGCCCATAGATTTGACGAAGAAGACTTGCAGGCTGTGAGGTGTGAGCTAGCCCCCTTGCAAAAAATAACTGAACCCAAAAAACATAAACTTTACCAGGAGCAAGATGAAAAGCAGCTCTCCGCACTTACTTATTGGTTACCCAACTCGCAGTTTCAAAGCGATGCAGAAGCCAGTGAAGATGCGTCGTTAATACTGCAGCAACTTGATAAATGGTCACAGAATCCAAAGCGTATAGAGTATTTGCCTAACCTCGCTCTTCGTGTAGCGGACGGTTGGTTAACTGGCCGGCAGAAAGGGGAATGGGGTGGCGAATTGATGTATATATCAGACTCTGGCGTTAAGCAGCTTGTGGTCAGCGACAATATTGAAGATATTTATCAACTGGGCGAGCAGTGGATCGCCACAGCTGGCTTAGCGCATTTAAGCGGCGACTATGGCCGGATTTATCGACTCAAGCGGCTCAACGCGAACTCAGCTGCAAGCAACAACAAAGAATTCAGAGCGGATATCTGGCTGGAACTTCCCAGTGCGGTGAAAAGCTCCTGGTGGGTTGAAGGGGGTGAACTACTGCTTAATACCAATAAAGGCAGTATGTTGCTGTCGGCGGATGGCAGCCTGCGGATGGCGCCTTGTCGTGAGTTGAATTAATAGAAGAACTTTTATCTTTAATAGCGCGTGGCCTATTTTGGCTGGTCGTGGACATTTTATTTTTTAAGATATGTTTCCGCATCGGTTTTGTGTTTTTCAGATTAATAACCGCTGGACACTACCCGCGTTTCGAACCTGAAATCGACGAGGTGGTAACCGGAAACAACTGGGTTGCATTTGTCGGCAGCCTGATTTTGATAGTGGCACTGCTGGTGATTTGTTTTTGGTAAAAACACCTTCTCCTTCTATCGTAAATAATAATGCAAACACCTGCATAAAGCTGCTCAGTTTTCCAGCAAAGTCTTTAATCTAAGTCCAAGATCCACAACAGCATTTGCATTCGTGTTGCCTTTTTGCTTATGCTGCCAAAAGTATTCAGAAGGCCAGCAGCATGATTGAACTTCACCAGTATTGTCCGGAGCAAAAACAATGGCAGATCAGCGACTTTCAGACGCTGCGTTACCCTTTGTTATCTGATACAAAAATCTGGATCAACTTAACAGCAGCCAACCAGATGGAACAACGGCAGGTGCTGGAGTTTTTCCGTATTCACCCTGTGATCGCTGAAGATTTTTTGCGTGAACGCCATCCGCCGAAGATGGAATTTAGTGACAGCTTTAGCTTGTTGATTTTACGTGGCTTTTCAGGCCCCGATTTCAGTGATTATCCGGGGCATAGTCAGATTTCAGTGCTGTTTAACGATCAGGTCATTTTGGTGAAATACCATTGCCCGCTGAATGACAGCAAAATTGATCTGCCCTTCTCTTCGTTTAGCGGCATCGACAGATTTAAAGACTGGGTGAAAAAATACATTCATGCGGTCTCCGGCACTTATCTGGAAAAACTGCTGCAGTTTGAAGATGAGTTAGGTGAGCTGGAAGACAGCATGCAAAGCAATGGCAATGACCAGAAAATGGCGCAAATTATGAAGTACCGTTCGGTATTTCGGAAAATTGACCGCAATCTGGCTTACCAAAAAGAAATGTTTTCCGATCTGTTGTATGAAGAAGATGCCACTCATCCATTTAAACGTCATTTTGAAGCGATAGAATTACGCGATTTTTACGAGAAGTTTGAGCGCCTGCATAGCATGACGCAGATGTATTACGATCAATTAAGCGATCTGGTGGATGGTTATATGTCGACCTCCTCGCATCAAATCAACGAAAAAATGAAAGTGCTGACCATGCTCAGCGCCGTGTTTATTCCATTGACCTTTATTGTGGGCGTCTATGGCATGAACTTTAAGTACATGCCCGAGCTGGAAAACCCTTCCGGCTATTATATTACCTGGGGTTTAATGCTGGCTTTGGCATTGGGCCTGTTGGCTTTGTTTAAAATCCGCCGCTGGTGGTAAAGCGGTTTAGGCGCACTGATGGTTGAAAATAGTCCACTGGATATTGAAGAAATAGTCCGCGACAGTTTTGATGAAAACGAAACTGAACAGCTGGCGGAAAAACTGGACCAACTGGAGCCGGAAGAGATAGCTTTTGCGCTGGAAGCCATGCCGCTGGAACAGCGGGTTGGCACCTGGCTGACACTGGAAAAAGAACAACAAATCGCCGCCTTAACCTACATGAGGGTGGATGCGCGCAGCAACATCTTTAAGCAGCTCGAAACGGCACAACTGCATGAACTGGTTGAAGAAATTGATGTTGATGATCTGATTGAACTGCTGGACGAATTACCGGACGCTATTTACCAGTACGCCTGTTCACGACTGGATCAAAGTGAAAAACGCTGGCTGGATCAGGCATTAACCTATGATGACGAACAATGTGGTCGTTATGCTGACCACGACGTACTGATCTTAAGCAAAAACGCCAAAGTGCGGGACGCGGTGCGGTTATTTAAAAAACTAACCGAAGATGCCGAATATCAGGAAGCCTTGTTTGTGGTCGACCGCACCGGCCGTTATGTCGGTTTATTGCAAGGCATACGTTTATTAGGCCAGCCGAACCATATGCCTGTGGTGGAATTTATCGACGCCGAAGCCCCTGTGGTGCAAGGTGATATGGAGCTGGATCAAGGCTCGGATTTAGTGGCCCGCTCCGGTTACAGCGCTTTGGCTGTGGTCGACAGTGAAGGCAAACTCTTAGGCCGTTTATCTATAGGTGAAGCACTGGAAAACGTGCGTCGCAGCCTCGAAGGCCAGTTTATGCATACGGCGGGTCTGGACGAAGAGGAAGACTTATTCGCTCCTATTATCAACAGCGCCAAACGCCGTGCTTTATGGCTGGGTATTAACTTACTGACCGCCTTTTTAGCCGCCTGGACCATAGGTTTATTTGAAGCCACCTTGCAGCAGGTGGTGGCTTTGGCTGTGTTGATGCCTATAGTGGCTTCTATGGGGGGCATAGCTGGCAGTCAAACTTTAACTTTGATTATCCGCGGTTTAGCTTTGGGGCAAATTACGCCACAAACCTACTGGACTTTAATGCGTAAGGAGTTGGGGGTTGGCGCTATTAACGGCGTGCTCTGGGCTTTGGTGATCGCCAGTATTACCTACCTGTGGTTTGGCGACTGGATTATCGCTGGCGTCATCAGCTTTGCCATAGTGATCAATATTTGTGTTGCTGCTTTTAGTGGCGTGGTGATCCCGGTTTGGCTGGAAAAAATGAAAATAGACCCTGCCCTGTCAGGTTCAGTGATCTTAACCACTGTCACAGACGTGATAGGTTTTTTTGCCTTCCTGGGTTTAGGTTCGCTGTTCTTACTTTAAGGCGGTATGGCTTTAATGTAAATTTTTTGATTTTATACAGATACTTGGCTGCTAAAGCACACTAGAATACTCATAACAAAAAAATTGAAGGTGTTGTTATGAAAATTGCGGTTTTATCGCGCAATAGTGAGCTGTATTCAACCCGCCGGCTGGTTGAAGCAGCCCAGGAGCGGGGTCACCAGATTGAGGTGATAGACCCGCTGATGTGTTATATGAACATCAATAAAACCAAATCCGGTATTCACTACAAAGGTGAAGTGCTGGAGCAATTTGATGCTGTGATCCCCCGTGTTGGCGCCTCTATTACCTTTTATGGCACTGCTGTGTTACGTCAGTTTGAAATGATGGGCGTCTATGCACTGAATGAATCCAGCGCCATCAGCCGTGCCCGCGATAAACTCTGCTCTCTGCAACTCTTAGCCCGCGAAGGTATAGGCCTGCCTATCACAGGTTTTGCCGATAAACCCGGTGATATCCCGGATTTAATTGAGATGGTGGGTGGCGCACCACTGGTGATCAAACTGCTCGAAGGCACTCAGGGCATTGGCGTGGTTTTAGCGGAAACCCGCACTGCAGCCGAAAGTGTGATTGAAGCTTTTATGGGCCTGAACGCTAATATTCTGGTGCAGGAATACATCAAAGAAGCCAATGGTGCTGATATCCGCTGTTTTATTATCGGCAATAAAATAGTCGCCTCGATGAAACGACAGGCTAAAGCCGGTGAATTCCGTTCAAACTTACATAGGGGTGGTACAGCATCCATTGTTAAACTCAGCGCCGAAGAAAAACGCACAGCTCTGGCTGCGGCTAAAACCATGGGCTTGCATGTAGCAGGTGTGGATATTTTGCGTTCCAACCATGGCCCTGTGGTGATGGAAGTGAACAGCTCACCGGGTTTAGAGGGCATAGAAGGTGCAACCGACATAGACGTGGCAGGCCGGATGATTGAATATCTGGAAAAGCATGTGCCTTTGCATCAGGCCAGAATGTTGCAAAAAACACAACAGAAAGCACAACACAAAGCGCTGCAAAAACAGCAGGTGAAATAGCTTATGTCAATAACAGAAGGCAAACCCATGCTGGTGGAAAAGCAACAACCTTTTACTCTGGGTGGCACAATGATTGAGCCAGGCCAACGTGCTGTGGTGGATATTCCTTTTGGCAAACTTTATACCCACACTGAGCTCAATATCGGCGCTCATGTGGTGCATGGCAAAAGACCTGGTCCGGTGTTACTCATTACCTCAGCTTTGCATGGCGATGAAATTAATGGTGTGGAAATTTGTCGCCGCCTGTTGAAGATGCCGAAATTAAGTCAGTTGAGAGGCACTTTAGTGGTGGTGCCTATAGTCAACACCTATGGTTTTGTGCAGCAATCGCGTTATTTACCGGACAGACGGGACTTAAACCGCAGTTTCCCGGGCAGTGAAAAAGGCTCACTCGGCAGCCGTATGGCCTACCAGTTTACCGAACGTATTTTAAAACAATGCACCCATGTTATTGATTTGCATACAGGCGCTATTCATCGCAGCAACCTGCCTCAGGTTCGCGCCAGTGCCAAGGACAAAGTGGCGTTGCAAATGGCAGAGGTGTTTAACGCCCCTATTATTATCAAAGCAGCCAGCCGGGAAGGCACAATGCGCGGAACCGCCAATGCCTTGGGTATTCCTATTATTTTGTACGAAGCAGGTGAAGCACTGCGTTTTGATGAACAGTCCATCAAAATTGGTGTGCATGGTATTTTAAATGTGATGCAAGACCTCCGTATGTTCAGCCCAAGCAAAAAAGCCGTCAAAACCGGTTCTTTATTCAGTAAAAAAAGTAGCTGGATCAGAGCAGAACACGACGGTATAGCGCGTTATTACGTAGGTTTAGGTCAGACGGTACAACAAGGTGATGTGCTGGCGCATATCTACAGCCCCTACTCCGATTTTGAAGTGGCGGTTGAAGCCAGTTTTAACGGCATAGTGATAGGCCGCAATAACTTACCACTGGTGAACGAAGGTGAAGCTTTGTTCCATATCGCCGAAGTCAGCTCGCTGGATGAAGCGGAGAAGACTCTGGACGCCATCACAGACGAAGTTGATGCCGCCATGCCTTCGATTTTAGGTGTAGTATAAAACAGCCTCAGAGCAGACCCGCAAGGTCTGTCTGAGGCGATTGCCTTTAACTGATGGCCGCTGTGGTTACTATGCCTACAGTCGCAATACGTTGTCCAACCATATCCCGCACATAAAGCCTGACGTCGCCGAAGTCTTTGCCCTGATCTTTTTCAGGCTCACCGGCAAAAGATTGGCGTAATAATTCGTCGAGCGACAACCCAGCTTCAGCCGACAGTTCTATGCCGTAGGAATGCTGTAAGTCTTCCACTTTGGTATAACCTTTTAAGCGCAGCTCGGCTGCCGGCAGCTCCTGATGGCTGGCCTCAGACACTCCGGCACAAACCAAATCAACAAACTCACGCACATCAGGTTTCATCACAATAAACAAATGATCACCGGCATGCAGCAGCGTTGAACCCCGGGGTGGGATCACCTCATTGCCGCGGGTGATCATCGCCACCACAGTGCCGTCCGGTAACGCCATTTGGGATAAACGACGGCCTGACGCCCGTGAATTGTCACCCAGTTGATACTCCACTATATCCGCATCCACATCCCCCAAAGCGGTGATCTCCAGCGTAGCTGCCGGTGTTACCGGAGGGGGTTCTGTCAAACCCAAAGTACGGGCCACCCAGGGTAAAGTGGACCCCTGCACTGTGGCTGAAATAAGCACTACGAAAAACACCACACTGAAAATCAGGCTGGCGCCGGGTAAACCATAAATCAGCGGGTAAATCGCCAGAATAATAGGCACTGAGCCTCTTAAACCTACCCAGGACACCAAAGTCATTTCGCGCGCATTAAAACCAAAGAGTTTCATCACAGGGACTACAGACAAAGGGCGCGCCACTAAAGTCAGAACCACAGCAATCAGCAAACCTTCCAGCCAGACATCAAGTAAAGAGGACGGGTTAATCAGCAAACCTAAAAACACGAACATGATAATTTGACCTAACCAAGCCAGACCGTCGTGAAACAAAAAAGTACTGCGCTGAAACACAAAACGGCTGTTGCCTATCACCACACCGGCGATAAAAATTGCAAGGAAACCACTACCGCCCAGATTGGCCGCCACACCAAAAGCCAGCAGGCCCAATGCGGCCACCATCACAGGGTATAAACCTGAGGTGGTTAAATGAATACGGTTAATGATGCGCACGGACAACCAGCCACCGGCTAAACCCACAACAGAACCTATGCCCATTTGCTGAATAAACAGCATCAATAAGCCGGTACCGGGTTCCAGCCCTTTCACCATCACTTCCAGTAAACCTACGGTTAGAAAAATCGCCATAGGGTCGTTGGTTGCACTTTCAATTTCCAGCGTCGATTTCAATCGTGGATTAATATGAATACCGGCATTACGCAGCAGGGAAAATACAGCTGCAGCATCCGTAGAGCCAACAATGGCGCCAATAAGTAAACCGTAAAATAACGATACATCCAGAATATAAGCAGCAGCCACACCTGTCACAGCGGAGGTGACCAATACGCCTAAAGTGGCCAGGACAGAGGCGGGTTTCCAGACCTGCTTAATAGAGGACATAGGAGTCTGCAAACCACCGTCAAACAGAATAATGGCTAAAGCTAAAGAGCCCAGCGCATGAGCGATTTGCGCATTATCAAACACTATACCGCCGGGGCCATCTTCCCCCGCCAGCATACCGACCATTAAAAACAGCACCAGCACAGGTAAACCTAAGCGGGCCGACAACTTGCTGGATAAAATGCCGAAAATAATCAGAATCGCGGCTAATAAAATAATTTGATCTATGACAAACATGAATAGGTTCCTCGCATTGAGGCTACAGGCCAAACCTACAGCATAACTTTATTTTGCAGCACCAGACTTTTAGTTTCACAAGCTGGGCACTGCCGGGCAAAAAAACGGTGAATTAACTCAGTACTACCGGAGGACCCCGCGCTAAAAAGGCTAAAGGACTTTGGAGATAAAATGCTTTCTCTACATAGCTATAGCTCTGACTCAAAGCTGGCCCTGCAGTATGGGAATGCAGTTGCACCAGACTGTGGTCGTCATCATCTGACAACATCAAATGTTTCACAGGCGATGCCGCAGAGGTCAGTTGGGCCAGACTATGAGTGGGTGAACTTTGAGGTGAAGCCAGCCACTGATGGGCAGCAGAAAACTGCGCTGAAGGAAGCAACGAACTAAGATAAAAAAACAGCGCAATAAAACTTAAAAGTTTCATCTTTAACTACCTGAAAGCATAAGAGAAGCGACCCCTTGGTTTACAACCTTTGTTATTTAATGCTTTGATAATACCATCGGATAAGCATCAGAAAACGACAAAATTAGCTAAAAATTGCGGCTTTACGCCACTTTAGCTTCATTTTATATATAACTAACAAATAAAATCATTTAAAAACATAAACTTAAATCATGGAGCATTGTTTGCTTGTAAGCAAACAAAACAAGTCAGAGAATAGGTTTGCTTCTGACACTCATCCACAAGGACATCCGATGAAATCTGCCTTACAGCTTTGCTGCTCTGCCCTGCTTTTGCTCACCTTAACCTGCTGTACTATTCACAGCCAGTACATAAAAACTGACGATCAAGGTCAGGTGACCAGGTTAAAGCGCAGTATTGAAGTGGATTCAGTGCGCTACAGCATAGACGCCGAACTGACTTCTGCCCTGACTCTGGACAGCACAGGCAATAGTATCCTGGCTTTACCAAAGCAAAGTTATATCCGTATCGGCAGTACAAAAGACGATCTTGATTTTCTGTTAGAGCGCCAGCAGGCAGAGACTAAATCTGAGCTGAGCCTCAATGGCAAGCAGGTTGGCGACAGTCCACAACGCCGCCAGCAGATTGAGCAACTGACACTGATGCTGTTCAGGAATACACCGATAGAAGCCCAGGGCCGGGTTCATGCCTTATTGCAGTATCAGGGCGCAGATAAAGTGCTGAATGAAATCAGCCTGATGCAGGATCTGCAGAGTAAAAAGCAGTATTTTAGCGAGCTGGTAAAACAGGCCGTACTGACAGAACAACAGCAGCTGCAACTGTTAGAAAGTACGGCGACAATACAAAGCGACTATGAATTGACCGAAGTGTTGTTATTGCTGGCCAAAGCTCAGTCCATCCAGCCCTCAGTGCAAAAAAACCTACTGCAGGCCAGTTTGCGCATTGATTCAGATTATGAAAAACGACGGCTGCTCAGCCAACTGGCCCAGCCACAGTCTGGCTTTCAGTTAGGCCAGATACTCCAGGCCAGCCTTGATATCGAATCCGACTATGAACTGGGACAGTTGCTACAGCAAGCCGCACCACAAGTTCAGGACAACGACACTCTGCAGGCGCTTCTCAGTGCAGCCAAATCAATAGAGTCTGATTACGAGTTACAGCAGGTTTTAGCTGCTTTACCTTTTGAGCATTTCAGCAAAACGCAGAATGAACAGGTCATAACACTGGCCGGTGCAAGTATAGAATCGGATTACGAGCTGGCGACCATGCTTACCCTTGTGTTAAGCCGGGCCTCTGCGCCACAAGAGTTGCAACAGGCAGTAAAAGCAGCCTTAAAAACCATCAGCAGCGACAGTGAAAAAGTGCGGGTATTTGAACTGTTACATCCGGCATAAAAAAGCAGCCGCGTTACCTGTTATCTTTAATTAGCTGGTGTTGATCGCAGATCAGGATCAGCCCCTTGTCCTTTGTTGCTTTTTTATGCTGTGATGCTCAGGTCACTGTCAGGTATCAATAACAACAAAAAGGATTTCAGAATGCGCCAGCCTGCCCTCGTCTGCCTGATCAGCTCAGTCCTGATCAGCACAAGTAGTAATGCAGCCCCCAAAGACTTAGCCGCAGCAATTCACAGCGACTACCAGCAGCATCTGGAACCGCTGTTTAAGCACTTGCATCAAAACCCTGAGCTGTCTTTTATGGAGTTTAAAACCGCTGAGCGTTTGGCCAAAGAGCTCAAAGACGCCGGTTTTGAAGTGACAACAGGTGTAGGAAAAACCGGGGTAGTCGCCATTTTAAAAAACGGCAAAGGTCCGTTGGTGATGATGCGTGCTGATATGGACGCCTTACCGGTGGAAGAAAAAAGCGGTTTGCCTTATGCGTCTAAAGTAAAAAGCAAAGACTGGCATGGTAATGAAGTCTCAGTGATGCATGCCTGTGGCCATGATATGCATGTCACCAGTTTAATTGGCACAGCACGGCAGATGGTGAAGATAAAAGACCAATGGCAAGGCACCCTGATGTTGATAGGCCAGCCTGCCGAAGAATATGTGGGCGGCGCCCAAAGCATGCGCGACGATAAGATCTGGCAGCGTTTTGGTACGCCGGATTACGCTATGGCGCTGCATGTATCCAGCGAAATTGAAGCAGGAAAAATAGTGGCTGTCGAAGGCTCCCCTTACTCTGGTGTGGATTCGGTTGATATTCATATTCATGGCGTTGGGGCTCATGGCGCCAGCCCCCATCGTGGCAAAGACCCTATAGTTTTAGGTTCACAAATTGTGCTGGCACTGCAAACTATTGTCAGCCGCGAAGTGGCACCAAAAGAGCCCAGTGTTATTACAGTGGGATCTTTTCATTCAGGTTCTAAGCACAATATTATCCCTGATTCAGCGCATTTACAGCTGACCGTACGCAACGATACCTTAGAGACCCGTGAGCAGCTGATTAGCGCTATTAAAAGAGTGGCCACCAATATGGGCCGGGTCGCAGGTTTGCCTGAAGATAAGCTGCCAGAAGTGACAGTAGACCCACAAACCACCCCGCCTACAGTCAATGATATACCGCTGACACAACGCTTAAAGCAGCGCTGGGTCAGTCATTTTGGCGCTGATATTCTGGATAAGAATTACAAACGTCTGGGTATGGGTGCAGAAGATTATCCGTTTTTAATTATGAACCCTACTATTCAGAGTGTGTATTTCCAGATTGGTGGCACACCTAAAGCTGACTTTGAACGGGAAAAACAAGGCGGTGCTCCAGTGCCCAGTCATCACAGCCCTTTATTTAAAATTGCGCCAGAACCGGCTATTAAAGCCGGTGTGGAAGCAACAGTGGTGGCTTTACTGGATCTGATGCCTAAACAGTCATAAGTCAACTGCGGCCTGCAAATCAAGGCTTGCCGCAGCTGAGCCTCTTTGTAAGATAAACTTACAATTGAGTTTCGACTCTCAGGGAAAATCAGGTTAGTCTGACAAGTGCAATATCAGCTATGTTGTTTGAACCTGATGATGCTTCATAATCAATAACTAGAAGGAAAACGCAAAGTGCGCCATTCATTAGTAGCTCTTAGCATTGCCGCATTGCTGGCAGGCTGTAATCCGGCACAAGAACCAAAAACCACCTCCACCCCAGCAGCTGCAGAACCAGTGACAGCAGCAGAAACCAAAGCGGCAGTATCTGAATCAGAACGCTTAAATCAGTGGTTTGAAACCAAATACGAAGAGCAGCTGCAAATGAGCCCGCTGCAGATGACCTTCTTAGGTCGTAAAGATAAACAAGATCAAATTGACGATGTAACTGAAGAAGCTGAAGACAAGCAACTGGCCTGGGCAGCAGCTAGTGTTGAAGAGTTAAAATCTCAGTTTGATTACAGCAAGTTAGATACAGAAGCTAAAACCTCATACGATTTATGGATTTACCAGTACGAACAAAGCCGTGATGCTGCAGCATTTCGTGTCAATAGTTATGTGTTTAACCAAATGCAGGGGGTACATGCCTTATTGCCTCAAGTGCTGATGAACTTCCATAAAGTTGACGAAGTAGTGGATATGGAAGCCTATGTTAAACGTATTGGTGGTATCGCCAAAGCTATTGCTGACTTACAGCAACGCGCCGCTAAATATGCTGAAGCTGGTGTACGTCCACCACGTTTTGCCTACGAAGGTGTGCTGGAACAAGTCAATAACCTGTTAAACGGCGCGCCTTTTAAAGAAAGCGATAAAGATGCTCCGTTATGGGCCGATGCCAAAGCCAAAGTCGAAGCACTGAAAAAAGCCGACAAACTGGATGACAAAAAAGCTGAACAGTTACTGGCCGACGCGAAATCAGCCTTAACCACTCAGTTCCAGCCTTCTTATGAAGCTTTAGCCGCCTTTTTAACCAGCGAGCTGGACAAAACTCAGGTCAATGTGACAGGTGTCTCCACTCAGCCCAACGGCGTGGCGTACTACAACCATCGTTTAGCTCAGTCGACTACCACCAACTTAACGGCTGACGAAATTCACCAGATTGGTTTAAATGAAGTCGACCGCCTGACCAAAGAAATGATTGCAATCAAAGATAAAGTGGGCTTTAAAGGCTCACTTAAAGAGTTCTTCACTTTTATCAAAACTGATGCCCAATTCTTCTACCCGGACACAGATGAAGGACGTCAGGGCTATATCAAAGACTCAGAAGCTTATTTAGCTTTTATTGAGAAAAAGCTGCCTGAATATTTTGGTATTCTGCCCAAAGCGGCCTTGACCGTAAAACGTGTTGAAGCCTTCCGTGAACAACCTGGTGCAGCTCAGCATTATTACCCCGGCACACCAGATGGTAAACGCCCGGGTATTTATTACGCGCATTTGTCGGATATGAAGCAAATGCCAAAAAATGAAATGGAAGCCATTGCTTACCACGAAGGTAGCCCAGGTCACCATATGCAGATTTCTATTGCACAGGAACTGACTTCAGTGCCAACTTTCCGCACTCAGGCAGGCTTTACCGCTTATGTGGAAGGCTGGGCTTTGTATTCTGAATTACTGGCCAAAGAAATGGGCGCTTACCAGAGCGACTACTCTGACTTCGGCCGTTTAATCACAGAAATGTGGCGTGCCGTGCGTTTAGTGGTCGATACAGGCATGCACAGCAAAGGCTGGACTGAACAACAAGGTATCGACTACTTCAAAGAAAAAACTCCTGTTGCCGAAGGCGCAGTGACCTCTGAAGTACGACGTTATTTAGTATGGCCAGGTCAGGCCACTGCCTACAAAATCGGGATGTTAAAGATTCTGGAAATCCGTGCTAAAGCCAAAGAGCAATTAGGCGACAAGTTCGATATCCGTGGTTTCCACGACACTGTGTTAGGCGGTGGTGCATTGCCTCTGCAAGTGTTGGAAAAACGTGTACAGAACTGGGTTGACAGCGTCAAAGCGGCTTAATCTTCTGCCTGAACCTAAAAATGGCCCTGAACAGGGCCATTTTTTTAACCTGTGATCTGCTCTAAATCCAGAGATACGTTTGGTTAGGTTGTGCGCAGTCAGCTCCACAATCAAGGGTTTACACTTGTGTTCCCGCCTTTGCAAATGTTAACCTCAGGTTTACTATTTCATTGATTACAGGGACGCAACAATGCGCAAATCATTACTGGCCACCAGCTTGTTTATCAGTTGCATGGCCCAAGCCGATTTATTAGACGCCTTAAAATATTACGACCAAAAAGACTATGCCAAAGCACAGACTGAATTTGCTGCATTAGTTCCGCTTGGTAATGAAACTGCGGCCTTTAATCTGGCCGTGATGCATCAGGAAGGCCAGGGCACTGCTGTTGATCTGGTAAAAACTCAGGCCTATCTGCAGTTGGCATACAGCCTTGGCGACAAAAGGTCTGGACGTCTGGCCAAAGCGCTGTTTGACAAGTTAACACCTGAAGAGCAACAGCAGGCCGGTGCCCATTTTGAGCAGTTAGTGGCGTCCGTGCAGATTAATAATCCCGCTGTGGAGGAACAACCTGATGCTGACATGCCTGAACCCATACTGCGTAAAGAACCTAAGTATCCAATCTCCGCAGCCCGCAGAGGACAGTTTGGTTTTGCTGAGGCCCGTTTTCTGATCGATGAAAAAGGTCGGGTGCAAGGCGTTGAAATAGTGAATGAATATCCAAAAGGCACCTTTGATACAGCGACCAAAAATGCCCTGATCAACTGGAAATACCAGGCGACAGGACAAAAACACATAGGCAGGGTCTCTCTGAGTTACACTCTGGACGGCGTGGAGCTTAGTAAAACACGTATCGACAATCTGGTTAAAGAACACAAATTGTTTGACTATGCAGTAGCGGGTTCACCTGACCATCAGTACCTGCTCGGCTCTTTATTACGACTACTTAATAGCAACTCTTTTGCGTTAGTGGAGGAAGATCCGGATCAGACTGTGACTTCTGAGTTCAACCTGCCAAAGGAACTTTTTACTCAAAACTATTTAGCTCCCAAACCTTTAGCGGCTTTTAAAGGCAATGCCAGAGTAACCACGGACGAGAACGGCAAAGTTATTGCTGTGCTTGAAAGTAAACCTCTGAGCAAGGCGGAAGTGGAAGCTTTGTTACTGGGTCAAAAACTGCATAGCAAAGTCAAAGCAGGCCAGTACTCCATCAATGCCATAGCTAAAGATAACGGTAAGGTGTACATAAGCAAAGTACTGAAAGTGCCGCCTTATTACAGCAGCGACTACTGGTTACTGACTGCTGCCAAAAATGGTCACCTGGAGGCACAACGTTTAATGGCAGCCCGTTCTGATGAATGGGAAAACTATTTGTTGCAACAAAATGATGCTCAGGTACAAACCTGGGCTGGGGTCAGTAAAATACTGAAAGGCGAACAGGAACAAGGCCAATTGCTGCTGGAAAAAGCTATAGCTCAGCAGTATCAGGTGGCTGAAGAAATCAAAGCCGCATTGTAATTTCAGCTTTAAATTCAATAAAAAAGCCCACTTGATTACTGTGGGCTTTTTTCTGCGTGAACCACATTAGCGCACTGACTTTTTCTCCAGTGCGGCATGCATATCTTCCAGCCTTATACCTCTGGTATCTATGCCATGACGTTGCAGTAAAAAGGCGGCTGTAACTAAAGCGGCCATAATCACCAAAGCTGACAATGCCATCTGGTCAAATAACCCTAAAACCCCAAGCAAAGCACCTAAAATGCCGCCAAATTTTGAACTGGCCGCCACTATACCCGAGCCTGTGCCACGCAAATGCACAGGATAAATCTCAGCCGCATAAGGGATCAGCATGGCAATGACACCACTGGAGCTGACCAGCAGCAAGGCGATAGAGACCGACAGCAAAAATACAGAGCGGCTGTCGAGCCAGTCAAACAGGCAAAAACTCAGCAAAGACAAAGCTGTTAACAGAATAAACAGCAGCAAAGTTTTGATACTGCTCCAGCTGTGATAGAGCCAAATCACCAGCGCTACCCCAGGCAAAGCAAAAAAAGCCGACTTGGTAATGATTGCACTGGCCTGCCCTGCTAAGCCCATTCCCCCTAAATTGGTCGGCAGCCATAACATAAAACCGAAGTTTACCAGACCCCAGGCCACACCTGCGGCCACTAAACCTAAAGTGATACCGGCATAATGCCCTTCGAGTAGCTGTTTAAATCCGGCCTTTGGCGCTGCAGGCTCCTCTTCGACCACTATGCTGCTTTGATCCTGAGATTGCACACCACTAAAACGTTGCAGCACCAGACGGGCCTCTGTCGTTAAACCTTTGCTCGCCAGATAACGGGGCGATTCAGGAATATAGCGGTTTAAGAAAATCACCAACAAGCCTGTTGGCAAACCCAGCATCCATAAAATACGCCAGCTAAACAAAGGCTCCAGCACTGCGGCAGAACCGGATGCCACCAGATATCCGGCTGCTGTACCAAAGCCCCCTAAAGCCACCAGCAACCAGCCTCTGTGTGCTGCTGGTATAGTTTCAGCCATCAGGGTAAAGGTTATGGGCAATAAACCACCTGCTGACATGCCCATTAAAAAGCACATCACCAGATTCCATTCAAAAGTCGGCATAGCACCACAAATAGCGGTGCCGATAAACATCAAAGCTGACAGCAAAATAGCAGCCCTGCGGCCGAATAAATCCGCCATCAGGCCCCAGATCACTGAACCTATAGTGGTGCCTGTTAACGCCACCAGCGCCAGCACACCCGCCTCTTTTGAACTGATGCCGTATTCAGCTTTTAAACCCGGCATGACAAAACCTAAAGTAGCGGGTTTCATCACATCCACTATCACAGCCGCCATCAACACCATCACCAAAGTCCAGTGTTCTTTATTCAGCGGTAACTGATCGGCGACATGAAAATGCAATCTGCTGTTGTCGTTGCTGCTCAGTTGATCCAGCCGCGGCATCAAACCATAGATGGCCAGCACTAAACCAAGTGGGATCAGCCCCATACCAATCAGCATATTGCTGTCCATTGGCATACCCACCATTTGATAATCCATATAAGAGGCATGAATAAACATCGGGATATGAGCTAGGACCCCTAAAGTGATACCAATACATCCCAGCCAAAAAGCAAACGGATGGTAAAAATTTATTCCCTGTGATTTCATTCGTCTTGTCTCTGTGATTGGCCTCTGCTGAGGCACTTATTGTAAGCGCAAAGCATACTGGGCAATGCTCTGTAATAGCAAGCACAGCAGCAACAGCTTTTTTGATCAAAGCTGTTGATTGGAAAACAAAAATTAGCGCTGTTTTGCATCACAAATTCAGCTACCATAAATCTTCGTTCTGTCAGCCTTATACCAGAGTCCAAAGACTCTTCCTGTACCCTATTCCATCTGAGGATTGTATGCGTCGTTTTTCTGTTGCTTTGCTGTGTTTATTTAGTGGTTTTGCTCTGGCCAAACCCGGTGAACTGGTGTTTTCCAGCGACTTTGATCAGGATGCCCATCAGTGGAATATTCTCGCTGGTTGTCAGCGCAGCTCTGAGATGGCCCGCACTGGAACAAGCGCCTTATTTTGTCAGGACGGCAGCAGCTCTTTAGTCAGCCGTTATCCTGTATCTGAACTGGGTTTACTGGAGTTTTGGGTCAAGCCTCAGTCCGCTTTTGCCAGCTACCGCATTAATATTTTAACGTCGTCTTCTGTCGCTTTAGATGCACAGTGGCAACAGGTGGGCCTGATTGAAGCGCCTGCCGGCACTGAAGCTTATATGGCGCATCGGGTTTCTATTGACGATCCGGGCCGCAAATACCTGCGTTTAGACATAGAAACATTACACGGTGGCATAGCGCTGGATGATGTGACGCTGGACCGTATTCTGCTCGACACGGCACTACAGAAAAACGAACAAAAAATTATCAGCGGTATTTTAGATAAGCTGCAAACCAATAAAAATTATGAACTGCAAACTGAGTCCTTCCGCACTATAGGTAAAAACTATGCGGCGCAGTTGGAGAGTCAGCGCCAGTATCTGGAATACGCCAACGCCATTTATTCGACTATTACCTTTGCGCTGGCCAGTTCAGAGCGCAACAAAATGTCGAATCCTATGGCCTATTCGTCGTTCCGTACTATTCTGGCCGACACAAAACGAGTGTCGTCACCTTTGCAGCAAGCCCGGCTTAATTCGATGGTGAAACCTTTTGGTGATTTAACCACTGCCACTTTAACTGTGGTCAGCGGCGGCTTATATGCCGCTTTTGCCGAGCCTTTTAAGTCCTTTCTGGCCACAGCCTTTGATAAATCCAATTACGAAAATGCCGACCTGAATCGTAAAGATCGTAAGTTTGCCGAGGAAAACGGTTTAAAAATTTATGAACAGGCCGAGAAGTTTTTAAACGAACTTGAAAAAGAACTGGTGCAGGTATCAGCTCTGGATAACGATTTGCAAAGCATGCTGAAGATGGTGGAAGTGTTCCGCAAAGATTTGGACAAGCACCTGCGCGACTATATCCAGCATGCTGGCCTTGCCCGCACTCAGGAAAACTACAGCAGGGTGATGAGTAAAGATGAGTCCATTCGTACACTGGTAATGAATGAAGTGGGTGAAAACGTCACCACTAAAGCTCAGGCTTATCTGGCCGCCAATGACAATACCCAGTTAATCCAGTACATGTTAAAAACCTCAGAACAGCTTGAAGGCATGCAGGAGTTTAAAGAACGTTTTAACCAAATTACCTCTTCGGCCCTGACCTTTTACGACAGATTTGAACGTTCAGTCGCGCCGGATCAAAACCCCTTCACCGACGCCAAAGATAAAGCAGCCTGGGAGCAACACGCGCAAAAAGCCAGAAGTTATATCAAACAATCCAAAGAGGCTTTTAGCAAAGCTTATATGTAAGACTGGTGCACAGAGAAGAAACCAGTCAAAGCACAACAACTTTGACTGGTGAGAAAACATAAGATTATTTGGCGGCGCGTGGCTTAGCTTTCGGCTTGGCCTTTGGCTTCACCTTGTTGGCACTGTCCAAATCAATCCGGGTTTCACTGGCTTTGTTCGAGCGGCCCGACAACACCTTACGTGAAATACTTTTTAACAGTGACTCACGGTTACTGACTTCAAAACCCGGCACTATCACACGTTTGATGCGGCTGCCGATCAGTTTTTGAATCCGCTCTAAGGTTTGCTCTTCTTCACGGCTGACAAAGGAAATCGCCAACCCTTCTGCGCCAGCACGGCCGGTGCGGCCTATACGGTGGACATAGTCTTCCGGCAGATAAGGCAGGTTAAAGTTCACCACATAATCCAGCCCCTGAATATCCAGACCCCGGGCCGCCACTTCAGTGGCAATCAGTACCTGTAACTTTGCCGATTTAAAGTCGGCTATAGCACGACGGCGGGCGCCCTGACTTTTATCCCCATGGCAGACTGCAGCGTCAATTTTTTTCATTTGCAGACCAGCTAATAAGCGATCCGCCTGCTCTTTGGTACTGGTAAAGACCAGCACCTGGAACCAGTTATTTTCCAGTAGCAATTGCTCAAACAACTCAATTTTGCGGCTCTCTTCCACCGGATACACCAGATGCTCTACTGTATCTGCTGTGCTGTTGGTTTTGGCCACCCGGATTTGCTGGTGATTTTTCAGAATTTTATGCGACAGCTCATTCACTGCAGGTGAAGTGGTGGCGGAGAACAACAGGGTTTGACGGTTGTTCCCTGTCATTTGTATCAGCTTCAGCACGTCTGTGACAAAGCCCATATCCAGCATACGGTCGGCTTCATCCAGCACCACAAATTCGACATCAGTTAAAATCACATTGCCAAGCGCCATATGCTCAATCAACCGGCCCGGTGTACTGATCACAATATCGACACCAGTTTGTAATTTATTGGCCTGCCCACCCATTTTGACCCCACCGTACAGCGCAGTCACGCTGATCGGCACAAACCTGGCGTATGCAGAGATGGACCCGGCAATTTGTTCTGCTAACTCGCGGGTCGGCGTCAGGATCAAAGCGCGTGGACGCTGCGCCACTGTCGCCTTAGGTTTATCCAGCATGCGCTGTAACACTGGAATAGCAAAAGCAGCAGTTTTGCCAGTGCCTGTTTGCGCTGTCACCTGCAAATCTTTCCCACGGCGCGCCGGCACTATCGCCTGCTCCTGCACCGGAGTCATAGTACTGTAGCCGCATTCCACAAGAGCACGTTGCAGATCCGGAGCTAAATCTAAAGATGAAAATTGCATAAAGAGTTCCTCTGTAGAATAGCTACAGTAAAAAATGAGGGCAGAATATACAGTATTTTAGTCTCAGAAGAGACAATTCTTTACCAGTGGCTGGTTTTCTGTCGGAAAATGAAATGCTGATCTGCAGTGACAAGCATCCAGGCCTTTAGCCCTGGTCGCTATCAAAATCAATATCCCTTGGTTGATGTTTGCAGGCTCTGGCCAGAATTTCGACATAAAAACTCTCCAGCTTTTGCTCCACTGCAGCATCAATATGTTTATTGATTTCAGAGGTAAATACCTTTTTTGCTACTTCTTCTGATGCACCAAAACGGCAGTCGAAAGTCCAGTAATCCATGCCAGCAGGCAGGCTCTTGCGGCGCTCTCTTTTCAGATACTTTTTAATATCATATTTGATGGCATCCACCCAACGGGCCGGTTGCAGTTTAGGGTGGGTTAAAGCAATGGTTTTTCTCATCATGGATCCTGAATAAAAAGGCCGGCGCGCATTCTACATGGAAGAGCGCAAGATAACTATAGCTGGCTTTCGTCCAGGCTTTGGCTCTGGCTGCGAAAAGCCAGACCACTTAAAAACACAACTAAACGCCAGAGCCCTTGTCAGGACTAATCTGCCGACAAGTTAGTGCTGACCAGATTGCTATACATTTGCGCCAAAAGTTGCGTCATTTGGTTTTGTTGTTGGTCAGTCAGTCCAATCAGCATAGTGCTGGCAATCTGACGTTTTTTCACAGTGAGCCGGGCTGCCAACTGCTGGCCTTGCTCTGAAAGCAATAACAGCTGACGGCGGCCATCCAAAGGATCGGCTTTGCGCAGCATCAGTCCTGCTTGCTGCAGGTCATTGAGCAAGCGTGTAATTTGCGCTTTGTCCCGCCTTAACATGTCTGAAAGTTGTTGGGCAGTAACTTCTGAAACTCTGGCGATCAGCAACAGCACACGACCATGCATAGCGGTCAATCCTGATAATTCAGATCCCAGTCGTTGCGAAAACTGACCTCTTAACTCGGCAGTCAGTTGCTGAAGCTGATCCAATAAATCTGCTTGTTTATCCATACTTCACCCCCACTATTTTTAGTTGACTTTATCAACATAAAAAATCACAATTAAGTTGATTATATCAACCATTTTTGAAATAGAGAAAGACTCAATTGAAGAGGTACTTATGTCAGATTTACATATTTGTCCGGCCTGTAATGCCAGAGCAAGACAAGTCAGAGATCCACAATCAGGAGAATTCACACTAAAAGCAATACAAGACGATGAAGCTGCAGCAAAAATCGCCCAACTGAAACAATTGCTGGAAAAAGAGAAAAACCGCAATCAGCAGTTAAAAAACAGACTGGCTGAACTGAATGGCTAATTCAGTTCAGGACTGCTGCTATTTCGTGGTCACAACATCGTAGGCCAAAAGTTGTGGCACCCTTTGTTGTAGCTGGGTTTCGATTTGATCAAGCTCGGTCAGACGCTGGCAAAACAGCACAGATTTTTGTTCCAGCTCGTCTGCTTTTAATTCCAGACCTGTGTTAATTTTTGCCAGCAATTCATCTGCCGGTTGCCAGTTTTGGCTTTCAGTACGTTCAAAATCATCTTCGCTCTGGCGCAAAGCATCGCGCAGGGCATCCCAGACAGCGCCTACTGTATATTTAGCGAGGTCTTTCAGTTGAGTTTTTAACTCACCATGTAAAAAGGCATCCAGTTCATTCAGGCTTTGGGGTGCCAGATAAAAATGCTCGCCACTGCGGACAAAACGTGAGGTCAGCTGATAGGTCGTTTCGCGGATCAGCGCTTGCCATTCTTCCTGCTGTGCCGTGCTGCCAATACCCACCAGCATATTTTCAATGGCAGTTAAACCAAGTTCTACGCTGTCCACTGCTATAGTGACCAACTCAGGCACAAACTTACGCAACCCTTGTGCATACTGGCGAACCAGCTCCTGCTCTGCCGGATTAAGAGTGATCCACTCCCCCCGGATAAATAAATCTTTATCCTGATTGATCTGAAAAACTGTGCGGTTGGTATTTTGGATACGAATTTGTTGCGGAGAAATAAGAATGCCGTGCCGAAAGGCCATATTGCATTCAGCCGCAAAGCCTGGCCAGCTAAAGAGCATCAGAAACAGGATCAACACAAGGCGCAAAATATCAGTTCTCTATCAAGGGGATCGGTCAAGCATTTGAGGCTAGCTTAGGTGAAAAAGACCGCGAAATCATCAGAAAGTAACGCATTGCTGTGGTCTTTCATCGAAAAGACCACAGCACAAGCCATTTTACTCATCGCTGAACCGGACTAAGCGCACGTACAGACGAATAATTTTCTCCTTGGAATTATTTTTGCCACTGTACATGGCAATGGCCCAGGCCCGATCAGGTTGGTTTACTACTGTAGTTCCTGTCCACATATTTTCACTGTTACTGGCCGGGAACACCGTCAGGTTGATGGCAGGATCGACACAGCTGCGCTCAACCAGCGTCAGTACTTCTTTAGCGTTAGGTAAACGCCAGGTGCTAAAACCTGCCAGAGTGCTGCGTTTAGCTTCAGTTAAAGCCTCTGACCAGTCCAATTGTTGGGCCGTTCCGGTACAGCTGCTGCTGGAGCTGTCCCAGCTTTGTCCTACCAGACAGCGGGACCACATCAGCTTAGTCGTCGTATCCAGCACTGTACCATCTGCATTTAATTGAAAACTGGCAATAGGTTTAGTGGTCGTGATATCGCTGTAACACACCTGAGCTGCATGAACGGGCATGACCACCATCAGTAACAACATAAAATACTTTGACATAAAATTCCCTTATGGCGAGCGCACTAAACGCACATAACCTAACTGATTTTGTTGCTTCGGCAAGGTATTGTCATTGCCATTACGGATGTCAAACACCCAGGCAGAAATGCCTCCGCCGCCTTCTGCGCTGGTTTGAGCCGTCCAGTAAAACATATTGTTTTGTATTGCATGATCAGGTTCAAAACGGAAAAACGCCGGGTCTAACAAATGATTTTCACCAATACGGCTAAAGTCAGCGATCGACATTAACTCTTCTAAAGTGGGCAAACGCCAGTTTGCTCCTCCACAGTACGCCGTTTCATTCACTTCTTCGACATAAACCTCAATACCACAGTTTTCCGTGCTTGGGCAGGTGCTTAAAGCTGCTGCCGGAACACCTGCCTCATCGCCATTACCGGCATTAGAGTTAACAAAACTGTATCTGTTATTGGCCGCTCTTAAGGTACTGGCCGGAGGCGCGGCAATCACAGGTTCTTTTAATTCCCAAATCAGGCCTGTGACATTGTCGCGAATACAGGCAAACTCATTGGCGGTGTCAGCCAGCTCGTCACCAAACTGATCCAGCTTGGTAAAATCAAAAGCTTTTTCGCCTTTGCCGATTTTACGCAAATACTGCACCACGCTGTCACGCCCTCCATCCCCGTCCTGACGCGGGTAAGCGTCATCCCCACAAGGGATCACACCGGATATGTCATAACAGTTCACTACCCCAGTGTCGGGTAAATCACCCAGTACAGCATTACTGACCGTCACCAGCATAGTATCAGTAGAGGTTTGGTTATTACTGTCTGTGGCTGTTAACTGCAGCTCCAACTGACTGGTGCCTGAGATATCGGGAGCAATAAAAGATGCCTGACAAGAAGTAGCATTGACCAAGACCAGAGCTTGACCCTTCAACTGGCTCCAGCGACAGCTAAAACTACCAGTCACAGTGCGGGTACCACGACCATCTAGCTGTACTTCAGCAAACTCCCGGACCTGTTGATCGGGTCCGGCATCCGCAATAATTTGTTGAGTGCTGGCGCGCACCGGTACTTTAATACTGCCCTGCCCTGTTAAACCTTCATCATCAGTAATAGTCAGAGTCAGCTCAATATCTGTTTGGGTAGCCACCAAAGGGGCAATAAAACTGAGGGTTGATGTATCTGTGCCAGTCAAGGTGACTGCAGGTCCTGCAGTCTGGCTCCATTGATAACTGGCAATACTGCCGTCCGCATCCAAATCGTAAGAGGAGGCTGCACTGATACTGACTGTGAGCCCCTGAGCTACGGGTAATATGGAGGGTTGGGTAATTTGTAACACAGCAACAGGCGCCTGATTCTCTGCTTTGACCAACACCTGCATTTCGTCCGTTAAATTTTGTCCCGCTGGTGTAGTGTAAGTCACCTGAAAGACTAAAATGCTGTCTGCTTTAACTAAAGGGGCAGTTAAGGTGACGGCGGCTGTACTGGCAGGCATACCTGTGACCGCGGTTCCGGACAATTGACGCCACGCAAAAGTGCCACCTGAGGGGTCTCCCAAAGCGGTCAGAGTGAAACTATCTGTTTCGTTCACCGTCTGGTCTACGCCGGCATTGACGCTGGACGCGGAGCCTGTCGAATCAGAATCGCCACCACCTCCACAGCCAATCAACACTGTGCTTAACAAAAGCAAAATCAACCATTGTTGTGTTCGGATCATTGTCTTGTTTCCACCAAATGCTGGTCGCGGTGCTGCCAATCAACACCAACTACAGCAAAAATTTGACATCAGAAATAACAAAGCAAAAGACAGGCCAGTTTTGCCCAGACATTTAACAGAACTGGTGTAATAAATGGTGAGGCTAAAGAGCTTCGACAACCACCCCTTGTTCAGACAATCGAATACGGGACGGACCATACTCTTTTTTAGTTCTTAGTATTTCGTTACCAAAACTACTTTCAACTCCGGCAAAGAGTTGCTGAGTCACTTCAACGCAAACCGACAATAACAACTGTCGTCTTTGTTCTTCCAGCTGTTTAATATCAGCGATAAAGGCCGAGGCAATATGACGGTGTTCTTCAAACTCTTCCACCATAGCGGCCATCTGCTCCTGCACAGCGGCAGATTTTTCCATCTGTTTAAGTTGCTCAACGTGCTGTTTCACCAGTTCCATTTCGGCTTTTAAACTGACTAAACTGGCCCTGAGCACATTTTGCTTTTCTATCAATGGATCCATTTGCTTGTTCAGCACTATTTGCAACAAGCTGCCGGAAGGAGCACCAAGGTTGCCGCAACGTAAACCATTGCCCAGGTAATAACGGCCTCCGACTATTTTACCATTAGCCTTTTCTTCTGTACCCGCTAAGACTGAATCCGCTTCGACCTGGCAATGCAGCAATTGTTTGGACACCGTCAGGCGCCCTTCACATTTGATAGCAGCATATTGTGCCAGAGTACATTGAATATGGCCTTTAGCCCGAAGCTGAGTGCTGAGTTCAGTCTGTTCACTGACTTCACCTATCTGATGGCCAATAATAGCGCCACCTACAGTGATATCACCACCTGACTCAATCAGGTCACCTTCAAATATACCTTTGACAAATACATTACCGCCGGCAATGACTTTCATAGCGGCAGCAACATCGCCGTTAATCACAACAGCACCTTTAAAGATAATATGACCGGATCCCGTATCCACTTTATTGATCACAAAAACTTCATCAACAGCAACACAGGCATCCATCAAACGTGGCATTCCATCTTTGCTGGCAACTAAAAGGTCTGGGTTATCTGCAGAGATCTCTGAACCTTCAGCACTCCCCCAGGGCAACTGCTGACCATCCAAAGCGGATAACCGGGTTCCTGTGACCGTCATGCCCTCTTTACCTTTAGTAGGGGGATGACGACGCATCAAAGCTTCACCTGTTTTGACCGAAGCAATAGCGCCAAAATCACGCAAATCGACTTTGCCTTCAGAGCGGGCAACGGGTTGCTTGCTGCGGGTGGACATATCACGAATCAGCAGCTCAAACACAGAATCACGACCCGGGATTGGTAACCGCCCCACTGCGATTTCTGCTTTTATTTTGCTGCCAGGCTCAGCGCGACTGGCTTGTGCTACCAATTGCAGGATTTGCTCTTTCTGAAAACCGAATACAACCCCGGCTTCCTGTCCTGCTTTTACCGCCTCATTGGCTGAAACAGGATTACCACCATAAGCAGCTGTGATTTCCGCCGTGGCGTGCATAGCGTCGCTACTGATCTCAACTTTAAGCTGAGCATGAACACGCTGAGCCACTTTGTACTTCAGCACATAGCCTTCGGCCTGCAACTGCTGCTTGATTTTCTGCTGGATTTGCTGATATTCCAGCAACAAATTTTTAATTTGGTCTTGCAATAAAAGACAGCGGCCGTACCCTGCCTGATGTAATTGCTCTTTCAGTAAGTCCACAGTCAGATTGGTCTGAGTGACAGGTATATGAATGAAGACTAAATCGTCCTGAAGGCTGAACTGACACGCTAATACATTTACTGTCACAAGCAATTACCACTTAAATAAAGCGAGCCGCCATGATGTCAAACCCGTCCGGCTTCAACCGGCATCGAATTCGTACCCAATTCTTATTAAATATAGTTCTCTTGGTGGATACGGATAAATAAATCAGTTCCCACTTTGCTGTAATCTACTTTGTATTCTTTATTATTCAAAGCCTGTACAAATAACAAGGTTTTGTTTTCACTGAATACTTCGGAGCTGGCGATGTCCACTAATTCCAGATAACGGGCCTTTGCATCTGCTTTGCTCGAAGGCACTTCTTCAGTAAATATTTTTACACCATGACGGGTGGCGACTATCACCGGATCACCTGTATCATTCACAATAACTAAATCCACTTTTTTTTGCTTGTGGATCAAGGTGTTACGTCCGCTGACTAAAAATGATTTTTCGTAATTATTCATAACTGAAATACCGTTTTAAATTCGTTTTATCGCGTCATTATGATACAGACGCACATCAAGTGTCTAGGTGACTGTATTATCTAAACATTGTAACCGGATTTGATTCACTTTGCGGCAAAACTCAGCAGGTTCTGAACCTATAGCACTCATTGGGATAAAGAGATCAAAACCGGTTAATTGCCTCAATAATTGCATGCGTCGGGCAAACATTGCAATAGCACCTTTATAACTGCGCGTCCCCCCCCTGTATTCTCCGACTTCCACCATCAGCTCCGTAGGGCAAGTGCCGGTAGGGCAGTTACTGCCAAGTGCAGCAATGAGCAAATGGCGTTGTTCGACCATCAGGTGAACAGCTAAACGTGGTTGCAGTTGATTGAGAAAATCATCGTAGTTTTTTAGTTTTACACCAATATAAGCCAACTCTTTACCAGCCAGTTCAGGTACGGCAATAAAAGCAAAACCCTGCCAGGGAATACGCCACCGCCCTTTGTGATGCACATAACAAAAGCCTTGCTGGTCCAGTTCAATAACATACAAAGGTTCTGTTAACTTGGCATAGCCTGCAAAAAGACCAAGCAAACAACAAATCAGCAACAAGACCCAGGCTGAGCTGTGCAGCAGATCCGGTGTGAGCAGCAGTAGCACCAGCCAGATGAACAAAGCCCCACTGCTGAAAAGCAGAGTTTTCACACCGCCTTTGGCGGTGGCTGCTCTGTATTGCAGTTTTTCCATCAGTCTATATACCAGAAATAAAATACGGCCATCAGCACAGCCCAAACCATGTAGAAGCGCACATTCTGACAAAACTCACACTTTTGTTCCGACATCCACTACTCCGATACGACCAACACCTGAGTCATTGCGATAACCCGTACGCTGTTTTACTGAATATTCCCTACAATAAAGCCCATTATTCTAAGAGTACCAGACTGGAGTTACCGTGACGCAAAAAAATTCGAATCTGATATGGGTGTTTTTAATTGCTCTTTCCTTATTCGTCGCCTACCTTTTCCTTCAAAATCAATCACCTGAAGAAGAGCAAAAAGCAGCAGGTGCAGCCACCTTAGTCAATACTCAAATCGTCAGTCATTCAGCTTTAGTGCGTCAGGTGACCAGTCTGGGGACAGCTCTGGCCAATGAGTCGGTACAAATAGTCAGCAATGCCAGCGATTATTTAATAGAGCTGCATATTAACGAAGGTAAAACTATTGAAAAAGGGCAACTTATTGCTCAGTTAAATGATGTGGAAGAACGCGCCCGTGTTGCCGAGTTGTCAGCCTCTTTGGTCGATCAAAAACGTCAACTGGAACGGGTGAAAAACCTGGCGAAAACCCAGGCCACAGCTCAGTCTTTATTGGATGAGCAACAAACCAGAGTCAATACCACACAAGCTCAGTTGGATGCAGTTAAAGCCCGTCTGAATGAAATGACGATCCGCGCTCCTTTTAGTGGGGTGTTAGGTTTACGTCAGGTCAGTGAAGGTGCTTATTTAACAGCGGGCACTGTGCTGACCACACTGGATGATTTAAGCAAAATCCGGTTGGAATTTAGCGTGGCAGAATATTTTCTGGCCCAGTTACAACCTGGTATGACAGTCCATGCCAGTAATGTGGCCTATCCAGGTACAATTTTTACCGGCCAAATCAAAGCCATAGATACCCGCTTAGACCCTGTCACCCGCTCTGTGAAAGTGCATGCCTTAATCAGCAATGATGATATGAAATTACGCCCCGGCATGCTGCTCAACGTCAGTGTCACCCTGGCGGAAGTGCAGGCGCTGCAGGTGTCTGAAAAGGCTATAGTGCCACTGCAAAACAAACAATATGTCTTTGTAGTGAATCAGGATAACAGCGTGACCCAAACCGAAGTTCAACTGGGACAACGTATGCCGGGTCTGGTGGAAATAGTGTCTGGTTTAAAGGCCGGTGATCAGGTTGTGATTGAGGGCACCACCAAAATCCGTTCTGGTGCTGTGGTGACACCTACTGTTACAAAAGTGGGGCAATAAGCATGTGGTTATCTGATGTTTCGGTCAAACGACCGGTCTTTGCCACAGTAGTGAATTTGATTTTACTGATCTTTGGTATTGTCTGTTTCACCATGCTGCCGCTGAGGGAATTCCCTGATATTGATGCGCCTATAGTCACCATCAGTACCGACTATCCGGGTGCGTCAGCAGAAATTGTTGAAACTAAAATCACTCAGCCTATTGAGGATATGATTTCTGGTGTTGAAGGCATCAAAAACATTAACTCCAATAGCCGTGATGGCCGTTCCAACGTCACCATCGAGTTTAATATCAGCCGTGATATAGACGCTGCAGCCAACGATGTACGTGAGCGGGTGTCCCGTATTCTGGATAACCTGCCGGATCAGGCCTACCCGCCTGAGGTGTTTAAAGCCGACGGCGACGACGACACCATTGCCTGGTTTGTGCTGAACAGCGAAACCATGACTAACCTGGAATTATCCGATTACGCCGACCGTTATATAGTTGAGCGTTTTTCTGTGGTGGATGGCGTAGCCCGTATTCAGATTGGTGGTGAGCGCCGTTATGCGATGCGCTTGTGGCTGGACAAAGATGCAATGGCGGCCCGTGGTGTCACAGTACAGGACATTGAAACTGTTCTGCGCGCTGAAAACGTCGAGCTGCCGGCCGGTAATATCAAATCCGAAGATCGGAATTTCACGGTCCGGGTGGTGCGCACCTACAAAACTCAGCAGGATTTTAGCCGTTTAGCCATCAAACGCGGGGAAGATAATTATCTGGTGCGTTTAGGCGAAGTGGCCCAGGTGATTCTGAGCTCAGAAGATGAAGAAAACGAATTCCGCGGCGATGGCAAAAACCTGTTGGGTATCGGCATTATTAAACAGTCCAAAGCCAATACGCTGGACGTAGTCCAAAATGCCCGCGCTGAAATGGAAAAAATCAAAGCCAGTTTACCTGCAGGCACCACCATAGAACCGGGTTATGATTCCTCCCTTTTTATCGCTGAATCCATTAAAGAGGTGTACAACACTTTAGGTATTGCCATGGGTATGGTGGTACTGGTGATTTTCCTGTTCCTTGGTAATTTACGCGCCACTTTTATTCCGGCTATTACAGTACCAGTGGCTTTAGTGGCTGCTGTGACTGTGCTTTATGCGCTGGATTTTTCGATTAACTTACTCACCCTACTGGCTATGGTGCTGGCGATTGGCCTGGTGGTGGATGACTCCATAGTCGTTTTGGAAAACATTTACCGCCGTATTGAAGAAGGTGAACATCCGCTGCTCGCCTCCTACCGTGGTGCCCGCGAAGTAGGTTTTGCTGTGGTGGCGACGACCCTTGTGCTGATTGCAGTTTTTGTGCCACTGGTCTTTATGCAGGGAGAATTGGGTAAACTCTTTACCGAATTTGCTTTAGCGGTCGCCGCTGCTGTGGCTTTTTCCGCCATTACCGCTTTGACCCTCTCCCCTATGCTGGCCAGTAAGTTACTCACTCATAAAAAACGTGAATCCCGTTTTAGTGCCGCTATGCACAAAGGTTTCGCTAAATTGGAGGCTCTGTACAGTCAACAGCTCAATGCGGTGATAGCACGGCGTTGGCCCACTATGGCCGTGCTGGTGATGAGTTTTGTCGCCACTGTGCTGCTGCTGAAATTAATTCCGTCTGAGCTGGCGCCACAGGAAGACAGAGGCACCTTTTTTGTCAATATGAGTGGCGCTGAAGGTGCCAGTTATGCCAATAACAGCCGCAATATGAGGTTAATTGAAGATTTGCTGATGCCCTATTACGAAAAAGGTGAGTTTAACCGCTTGCTGATTAGGGTACCGGGCTGGGGCAATTCAGGTGGCGTGGCCATAGTCGGCACAGAAAACTGGAATAACGGCAAAAGACGCACCTCAGAGCTGATGCAGGAAGTCAGTGGCAAGCTGAACGCCTTGCCTGATGTCAAAGCCTTCACCTTTATGCGCAGCGGCTTAGGCGGCGGTCGTGGTGGTGGTCGTCCTGTGCAGTTTGTGATTCAGGGTAATACCTATCAGGAACTGGTGCAGTGGCGCGATATAGTGCTGGCCAAAGCGGCAGAAAACCCGCAATTGCAGATGCTGGATCACGACTACAAAGAAACAGTGCCTCAGGTGCTGGTGGAAATTAACAGTGAAAGAGCCGCTGATTTAGGCATCTCTGTCGGTGCTGTAGGTCAGGCATTGGAAGCTATGTTGGGCGGCCGCCGTGTCACCACTTTCCTTGACAGAGGCAAAGAATACGACGTGATCCTCGAAGGCGAAGACAAAGATTTTGCCAAACCCGGCAGCATCAGCAATGTTTATGTACGGGCCAAAGAATCAGGAAAACTTATTCCGTTGGATAACTTAGTGGTGTTAAAAGAAGAAGCCACTACCTCCAGCTTAAACCGCTACAACAGAATGCGCAGTATCACTATTACCGCCAACCTGGCTCCGGGTTACAGCTTAGGCGAAGCACTGGAGTTTTTAGAAAAAACTGTGAAAGACAATATCGAAGGCACAGTAGGTATTGACTACAAAGGCGAGTCACTGCTGTTTAAAGAAAGCGGCGAATCAACAGTGCTGATTTTTGCGCTGGCACTCCTCATCACCTTTTTGGTATTGGCCGCGCAGTTTGAAAGTTTTGTCCATCCTTTTGTCATTATGCTGACAGTACCGCTGGGTCTGGTCGGTGCTTTGGCTGGTTTGTATTTAGCGGGCATGACGCTGAATATTTACAGCCAGATAGGTTTGGTGATGCTGATAGGTCTGGTGGCGAAAAACGGCATTTTAATAGTCGAATTTGCCAACCAGTTGCGCGATGCTGGTGTGGAGTTTGAAGAGGCGATTAAACGCGCCTCAGCATTACGCTTACGCCCTATAGTGATGACAGCTTTCACTACAGTGTTCAGTGCTATTCCGCTTATTATCACCACTGGCCCTGGTTCTGAAAGCCGGATGGTGATAGGTATGGTGATTTTTGCTGGTGTAGGTGTGGCGACCTTACTGACTATTTATGTGGTACCAGTGGCTTATATGGTGCTGGCCCGCAATACCGGCTCACCGCTGGCCATCAGCAAAGAATTGGAATTGCTGGACAAAGAAGCAGCAGAAAAAGCGCCTGAGCACTAAGGCTTCAGATAAAAACTGCTGACAAGACCCCGCTGAATGCGGGGTCTTTTTTTATGTCCTAAATCGCTACCTCTTGTTTTAGATCTGGTTTATCCGCATAAAAATCAGCTACTTTAACGGCAGAGATGTTTTGGCTAAAAGGAGTTGAGCACATGGACTACTGGCTACTTCTGACTGCACTTTTTCCGCTACTGAGTGTATTGCTGTTTTTAGTGCTACTGCGCTGGCCTGCACGTAACGCCATGCCTCTTTGTCTGCTGGGCACTGTGGTGTTAAGTGCTTTGGTCTGGTCTGTCTCAGCTTTACAGATAGCGGCCGCTGTGGCTGAAGGGCTGGTGATAGCTGCGACCGTATTATGGGTGGTGTTTGGAGCTTTATTGCTACTTAAGGTGCTGGAAAATAACGGCAGCTTTTTGCTGATCCGCCGAGGTTTTGCCAGTATCTCGCCCGATCATCGAATTCAGTTGCTGTTTGTCGGCTGGTTGTTGGTGGCCTTTTTAGAAGGCGCAGCAGGCTTTGGCACACCGGCCGCTATAGCCGCACCTCTGCTGATTGCTTTAGGGTTCAGGCCTTTGGCTGCTGTGGTGTTAACCCTGATAGCAGATTCAGTGCCAGTCTCTTTTGGGGCTATTGGTACTCCGGTGCTGGTAGGACTAACCAACGGCCTGCAGGGTGTCTCGCCGGAGCTGATAAAACAAAGCGCTATCACAGCCGCCAGCATTGATCTGTTGTGCGCCAGCTTCATCCCGGTGCTGATGTGTCTGATGTTATGCCGTTATTTCTGTGACAAACCAGGCTGGCGCTCTGGTGTGGCTATTGCACCTTTGGCCTTTTTATCCGGTCTTTGTTACAGCCTGCCCGCTTTTTTAGTGGCGCGTTATCTTGGTCCTGAATTTCCGTCTTTGCTCGGCGCTTTAGCAGGCTTGATGCTGCTGACTTTGTTAGTGCGTTTTGGCATTGCCGTGCCTGCGACTTTATGGCGCTGTGATAGCGAAACGGATACCCCTGCTGCTGAGCATCATGCTGCGCCAAAGCCCTTCGCTTTATTCAAAGCCTGGGGGGCTTATCTGTTACTGGCCAGCTTATTGCTGCTCAGCCGGCTGGAGTTTTTACCTTTTAAAGCAGCGTTGCAGGCAGTGCAACTGCAGTGGTCAGAGATTTTTGGCTCCGGCTTATCCACCACTGTTCAACCTTTGTATTTGCCCGGCACTTTGTTTGTAGTCACTGTACTCTTGTTATTGCCCTGGCAAACGAAGCGCCGCCAACTGCTGCGCCAGGCCGGTACGGAAAGCGTGCTCAGAATTTGGCCTGCAGCCATTACCCTTGCCAGTGCAGTGCCTATGGTGCGGCTGTTTTTGCATTCGGATCTGAACAGTGCGGATTTACCCGCTATGCCTATGTATCTGGCCGCTGTGGCAAGTCAGCATCTGGCGGAGATCTGGTTATGGTGTGCGCCATGGATAGGTGCTTTGGGCTCTTTTATTGCAGGTTCTGCCACTTTTTCTAATCTGATGTTTGCCAGTATGCAACAGCAACTGGCGACAGACGCCGCCCTGCCTTTGCATCTGGTTTTAGCATTACAAATGTTGGGAGCCAATGCAGGCAATATGCTCTGTGTGGTCAATGTGGTGGCTGCAGCTTCAGTGGTAAAACTGACAGGACAGGAAGGACAAATTATGCGTTTTACCTTGCTGCCGATGCTGCTTTATTGTCTGCTGGCTAGTGCTGTAGCAAGCTTAGGCTACCGAATTACAACTTAATATCAGGGGCCAGCTCTGGAGCGCTGTTGTGCTGGTAGCCTTTGACAATCTTGTTGATATCTCCTTGCTGATACAGCTTCAGCCAGGCCTGCTGTAGTTTAAGCAGCATAGGTCTGGATAAAGTTTTTTTACTAAAGCCAAAATAAACAGGGCTTTGATACACCAGCACTAAAGGCTGGTACTTTTTCGCATTTTTATACTGATGTGTCTGCCAGTACTGCAGCACCGACTCATCTTCTAAAATCGCATTGACCCTGCCCGCCTCCAGCAAAGCCAGCTTGTCCTGAATACTGCTGATACTGACCAGTTGCCTGGCAAAAAAAGGATTTTGTTTTAACAGCTCAAACTCTTCACCGTAATAAGCCCCATTCAGCTCAGCAATACGGCCCAGATCGACCTCATGAGCTAAGTCTTTTAAAGCCGATACTTTGGGCAACTTAGCCGGATCGCCTATCAGCCAGATGGATTCAATATGATGAGGGCCGATAAAGGCAAAGTCAGTTTTTCGTGCCTCGCTGTAGGACAAATGACTGACTAAATCCAGCTCACCGGATTTAATCTGAGCTAAAGAGCGTAACCAGGGACTGTTGATAAACTCCAGTTCACAGCCGACTTCTTTAGCCAGGGCACGCAACAGCCCGACACTTTGCCCTTGCCAGTCTTGCCCTTTTAAAATCAAATGAGGTGGAAAATCAGTTTCTGCCGCCATCCGCAGCACACAGGCCTGTGTTAAACCTGAGTAAAACAACGCTAAGGCAGCTAATCCAGACAATAACCTTTTTCGCATCAACGAACCTATGAGGCAGATCACACCAGGCTACTATTGCACGGCGTTATTTGCTTTACCAGCTATGCTCATCCGGCTTTGCTAAATATCTTCAGACGTCCTTGTGTCCAGCTTGTATTCGTTTTATTGTCATTTATGTAAACACCTGGTTTTATTGGTTAATTTAAAGATAGGAAATCATCAGAATGAATAAGAAAATACTGTTGTCTGCTGCTTTTTGCTGTGTATTCAGCAGTACCGCAACTTTGGCTGCAGAAAAAGGCAAAATAGGTTTGTCTCTGGATATTGCAGTTGAAGGCGGCTTTTTTAACCCCACTTTATCCAGTGTAAAAGTAAAAGAACTGGTTGCCGGCGGCGCAGCGGAAAAAGCCGGACTATTGGTCGGTGATCAAATTTTGAAAATAGCTGACTGTGTTATTCCTGGCTGTCCTGCCGATGATGCCAAAGAGTTGATGAAAAGAAATAAGGGCGAGTCTGTCAGTTTTCTCATCAAACAAGCCGACGGCACAGAACTGACCAAAACAGTAGTTGCACAATAATCTGCTCTGCCAGGCAAAAGACATCCAGACCGCCGGACATTTCTGCTGACGTCCGGCTTGCTGCTCTGCTACACTGCGCTGGTTTTGTCAAAGGTGTTCTGCATAAGCCTTAAGCTAATGCAATGAACTGAAAAGGGAAACAGGTGTAAATCCTGTACTGTACCCGCAACTGTAAGCCACTCTGAACAGAGTATGGCAAGTCAGATGTCCTGCCTTTACAAACCTCAGGCGTTGCAAGCTGTTGCAGCACACAGTGCGGGCTTACACTGTGCCGGAACTCTGCGGTTTTTTACCGCTTTTCCTGGTCCCTGCCCGTTATTTTATGGAGCTTTTTGTGGACCAGACCCCAGTCGTCGAATTTTTGCAGGTGCAGTTGCAGATCAATCAGCAACAGATCTTAACCGGGCTGAATTTTGCCATAGCACCAGGACAGTTTGTCGCTTTGCTTGGCCCCAATGGTGCAGGTAAAACCAGCTTATTACGACTGCTGCAAAAAGAGTATCAGCCAAGCTCCGGCCAGATTAAATTGCAGGGCCAGCCCATCTCCACGTTCACCCAATCTGAACTGGCCGCCAAAGTGGCTCTGGTCAGTCAGTTATCCGGCCCTTTATTTGATTTAACTGTGGCTGATGTGGTGCTGATGGGGCTTATTCCGCATAAAGCCTTATGGCAAACCAATACAGAACAAGACCTGCAGCAACTCAGGCACAGTCTGGAACTGGTTGGCCTGGCGGATAAGGAACGCCATTCTTTTGCCCATTTATCCGGTGGCGAACAACAACGGGTGTTATTGGCGCGGGCTGTGATGCAAAAACCTCTGTTGTTATTGCTGGACGAACCGACCAACCATCTGGATCTGTATTACCAGCATCAGGTGCTGCGTATTGCCAAAGCATTGAAGATCACTGTGATCGCCAGTATTCATGATTTAAATCTGGCGTCACGTTATTGCGACCGTTTATTACTGCTGCACAAAGGCCAACTGGTCGCAGACGGCACGGCCGGGCAAGTACTGACACAAGAGCTGCTGACAGAAGTATTCCGTATTCCCTGTTTAATAGACCAAAACCCTTTTGGTGATTGTCCACGGGTCAGCTTTGGTTATAAGGACATTCGATGAGCAAAGTCTGGTTAGCCGCCTTGCCTGTGCCGCTGCTGTTGTTACTGGCCATCCTGCTGTTCGTGCTGGTGTCTGTGCTGGCGTTAACTACAGGTTCAGTGCCGGTTTCGGTCGCCGCTTTAGCCGGAGTCGCGCCTTTAGATGAGATGCAATCCACTGTGTTGTGGCAACTGAGGTTTCCGCGTTTATTGCTCGCTTTGCTGGCAGGTAGTGGTTTAGCCCTGTGTGGCGCTTTGCTGCAAAACGCCAGCCGCAATCCGCTGGCTGACCCTTATTTATTTGGCATAGTCTCAGGCGCTGCTTTAGGGGCGACCATAGCGACTATTCTGCTCCCGGACTGGCAATTATTCACCGCCTTGTTTGCCTTTTTTGGTGCTTTGCTGGCGGTGTTTCTGGTGCTGCTGATAGGGGCCAGCAGTCGCTGGCAACGTTTAGAAACTTTACTGCTTTGTGGTGTTGCGGTCAGCTTTATGCTCAGTGCCATTACCACCACCTTATTGTATTTATCTGAACCTTTTGCCGCCAACCGCGTCATGTTCTGGCTGATGGGCAGTTTAAGTCAGGCCAGTCTGACTCATGTGGCTTTGATCAGTCCGCTGGTGTTGATCACCTTAGCATTGGGTTTGCTGTATCGCCGTCAGCTCGACGCTTTGGTATTAAGTGATGAAAGCGCCCGTAGTCTTGGCGTCAATGTAAGGCCTTTGCGTTTAGTGATCTTGTTGCTTTGTGCTGCGGTCAGCGCTGCTATTGTCGCCTGTTGCGGTGGCATAGCTTTTGTTGGTCTGATGATCCCACATCTGGTGCGTTCGTTATTTGGTTTATCCAGTGTGGCCTTGTTGCTGGGCTCGGTCTGGTTAGGGGCTGTGTTTTTAGCGGGCGTCGACACCTTGTCCCGCAGCTTATTGCCGGATCAGGAATTGCCTATAGGTGTGGTGACTTCGGCCATCGGCAGTCTGTTCTTTTTATCCATGTTATTTAAATACCGTCGCGGTTAACGGAGTTTTATGTTAGTTGAAATACCGGCTTTAGATAAAAAGGCGACCTCAGCCATACAGCAACGCATTGATTTAAAAACCAAACCTGCGGGGGCTTTGGGGAAGCTGGAGGCATTGGCGCTGCAACTGGCGCTGATACAAGGCTCTGATGGTCGCTTATCACTAAATAAACCTGTGCTGCTGATTTTTACCGGCGATCATGGCATCAATAGCCATGGCGTCAGCATAGCGCCCAGCGCTGTGACACAGCAGATGGTGCTGAATTTTCTTGCCGGAGGTGCGGCCGCCAACTGTTTTTGCCGCAGCAATGGGATTGAGTTAGCTGTGATAGATGCCGGTATCTTATCTGCCCTGCCTGACGCTGCAGGCTTAATTCAACAGTCTTTAGGCTCTGGCACCGCAGATTTCAGCCAGGGACCAGCCATGACGCTGGCTCAGGTGGAAGCAGGTCTGGCCTTAGGCCGTCATATCGCACGGCAACATATTCTGGCAGGTTGTGATTTGTTGCTGCTGGGCGAAATGGGCATAGCCAACACCAGTAGTGCAGCGGCTTTACTTGCTGCTGCGACTGACTTGCCGGTTGAAACTTGTGTCGGTCGGGGGACCGGCATCAGCGATACACAATTTGAGTTAAAACTGAGTTTAATCAAACAGGCTTTGCAGCGGCCTTATGCCAAAGATCCCTTGTCTGTTCTGGCTGAATTTGGTGGCTTTGAAATAGTTCAGCTTTGTGGCGCTATCCTCGCTGCGGCCGCTTTACAAACCCCAGTGCTGATTGATGGCTTTATTGTCTCAGTGGCGGCTTTACTGGCCTGTCAGCTCGCGCCCAATTGCCGTGATTATTTAATTTTTGCTCATCAGGGAGCAGAGGCCGGTCATAAGGCGGTATTAACACAGCTCAATGCGACCGCCTTACTGGATTTAGGCTTACGTTTAGGTGAAGGCACAGGTGCTGCTTTGGCTGTGCCCTTGCTCAAGGCTGCTATTAGTTTTTATAACGATATGGCCAGTTTTGCTGATGCAGGTGTGACTCAGGTGGTGGAAAGCGGAGTGGTTCAGTGATCCGCCACGGTCTCAACCTGGCACTCAGGCAATGGCAACTCTTTTGTCTGGCCTTGGCATTTTTCAGCCGTATTCCAGTGCCATCAGCCACCCCCTATAGCCCTGAACTGTTGAATCAAAGCAGCCGTTATTTAAGTCTGGTGGGATTATTATTAGGTGCCCTGCAAGCTTTGGTGTTGCTTGCTGCAGCCCAACTGCTGCCCTTTTCCATCGCCGTGCTACTTAGCTTAATGGCAGGTCTGGTGCTGACCGGTGCTTTTCATGAAGATGGTCTGGCCGATACAGCGGACGGTTTAGGTGGCGGTTTAAACCTCGAGCGTAAGCTGGAGATTATGAAAGACAGCAGAGTGGGCACTTATGGTCTGGTGACGCTGCTGTCAGTTTTTTTAATCAAGTGGCAAAGCCTGCAGGCTTTAGACAGTCAAGCCGTTTGGGCCTTAGTGTTGGTTGCCGGATTATCGCGCGCAACTGCAGTCAGCCTGACCTTTGTTTTGCCTTATCAACAGTTGGATTTGGTGAGTAAAAGCAAACCTATAGCGAGCTCGTTACAAAAAAGTGCGTTGGTCTGGATCTGGCTTTTTGTGCTACCGCTTTTGTATTTTGTGCCTTTGTCTTTAGCTTTATGCCTTCTTGCTGGCCTGGCTATTTGTTTTGCGCTGCTGTTTTATTATTACCGCAGTCAGTTGCAGGGTTATACCGGCGATTTATTAGGGGCTGCGCAGCAAATGACGGAGCTGAGTTGTTATCTGGTGTGGCTGATCTGGTGGAGGCAACAGGGGTGAAAAAAACACTGATTTTAGGGGGCGCCCGCAGTGGTAAATCCAGTCTGGCAGAACAGCTTGCCAAAACATCAGAGCAGGTCACTTATATAGCCACAGCCACAGCTTTTGATCAGGAGATGGCAAAACGGATCAGCCTGCACCAGCAGCAAAGACCGAAAAACTGGCCTGTACTCGAATGCCCTTTGTTGCTCTGTGAAGCCTTAACTCAGCTTTCAGGTTCGGGCCAGACGGTGTTAGTCGATTGCCTGACACTTTGGCTGAATAATCAGCTGTATCATGATCCACAGCAGGATTTTGCCTTAGTGCGCCAACAGTTAGCGGACGCTGTCCGTCAGTTTGAAGGACAACTGATCCTGGTCAGCAACGAGGTTGGTATGGGGTTAGTGCCACTAGGCGAGCTGAATCGCATTTTTGTCGACCAGCAAGGTTGGTTAAACCAGCAACTTGCCACACTGTGTGATGAGGTGATTTTTGTCGCAGCCGGTTTGCCACTCTATTTAAAACGGGGCACTGATGCAGCAGATTGATTTAGTCCGCCATGGCCCTGTCGCCGGCCCTGCGGCTTTATACGGCTGGACAGACGTAGCGCTGCATCAATCAGCTGCAGCCTGTCTTGAGTGGTTAAATCATCACACTTATCAGCAGGTGCTGAGTTCGCCTTTACAACGCTGCCGCCACAGTGCTGCGGCTCAGGCACAACGTCTGCAGCTTGGGCTGGTGATTGAACCGGATTTCAAAGAAATGAATTTTGGCCGCTGGGATGGTGTGCCTTTTGATGAACAAAGCCCCTATTGGCCTGCACAACAGAACTTCTGGCAGCAGCCTTTTGCCATCACCCCGCCTGAAGGTGAATCCTTAACTGATTTTCAGCAGCGGCTGTTACGAGCCTTTGAACGACACAGTCAGTACCAGAGTGGGCAGGCATTGTGGCTGCTGCATGCCGGGGTGATCCGCCTGCTGCTGGCGTTCTTATTAAATATCGACTTAGAACAAAGCCACTGGCTGCAGCAGTTGTCCATTGGCTATGGCAGTGTAAGCCGGATCAGCCGTTATAACGAAAAGAGTCCCTGGCAGGTCCACTGTATTGCCGCGCCGGTTTTTTCATTTTCACAACAGGATTTTTAATGACGGACCTAAAACAACAAAACCATAAAAAACGCCAGCAGAAACTGAAAGAACAGGTCGATAGCCGCATCGCCGCCGCCACGACCGACAAAGCTTTATTGCTGGTGATCACAGGCAACGGCAAAGGTAAATCTACTGCTGGTTTTGGCACTGTAGCCCGGGCAGTAGGCCATGGTTTAAAAGCCGCTGTTGCCCAGTTTATTAAAGGCACATGGGACTGTGGCGAGCGTAATTTGTTGGAACAACATGGTGTTGAGTTTGCGGTGATGAACACAGGTTTTACCTGGGATACGCAGGACAGAGCCGCCGATATTGCCGCAGCAGAACTGGTCTGGGCCAAAGCCGAACAGTTTTTACAGGATGACAGCATTCAACTGGTTTTGCTGGATGAACTGACCTATATGGTGAGTTACCACTATATAGATTTAGACAGAGTGGTGAACGCGCTCAACAACAGACCCGCCACCCAGCATGTGGTGATCACAGGCCGTGCCGCTCATCGTACTTTGATTGAGATGGCCGATACCGTCAGTGAAGTGCAGTCGATCAAACATGCCTTTGATGCAGGGATACAAGTACAAAAAGGAGTGGACTGGTAATGGTCGCGCTACGCATCGTGCTGTGCTGCTGCGCACTATTGACAGCGGCTGTACAAGCCAAACCGGCCCAGCGTATTGTGGCGCTCTCGCCACATTTGGTGGAGCAGCTGTATAGCCTTGGTGCCGGCGACAGAATTGTCGGCACTACAGATCATGCCGATTATCCGGAGGCTGCGAAAAACATTCCGAGGGTAGGCAATTATGCCCAGTTGCAGGTGGAGAAAATTCTGGCGTTAAAACCGGATCTGGTGTTGGCCTGGACAGACGGCAATCCGCCGGCGGATTTAAATAAACTGCGCCGCTTTGGTCTGCATGTCGTGGATTCCAACCCGCTGCAACTGACAGATATAGCCAAAGAGCTGCGTCTGTTAGGTCAGTTGACAGGAACCGCAGCGGTCGCAGAACACCAGGCGCAACGGATGGAACAAGGTCTGGCTGAACTGCGCCAGACTTACAGTGCTAAAGACAAAGTGGTTGTATTTTATGAGTTGTGGCAACAACCGCTGTCGACTGTGGCGCAAAAAGCCTGGCCACAGCAACAACTGGAACTTTGTGGTGCCACCAACCCTTTTGCTAATGCCATAGGGGATTACCCTCAGGTGAGCTTGGAGCATGTGGTCGCCAGTCAGCCACAACTTATTATTCAACCTGTGTCAGTCAATGAACCACGCGCCCTGCTCGACTGGAGCCGCTGGCCTGCTATTCCTGCCGTTAAATATCAACAGTTTAGCCAGCCTGATTCAGATCTGGTGCATCGCACCACCAGCAGAATGCTGCAAGGGGTGCGGCAACTTTGCGCCGATATCGACAAGACGCGGCAATTTTTTGCCAAAAAGTCCTAAAGTTACTCCAGTCACTGCCGATAGCCTGATCAGTCAGAACTATACTGAACAGTATTTAACCTCCAAGGGAGTGTATTTATGTCATCTGTGAACGGTGTCGGCGCGTCAAATGCTTCAGCCCAGGCTCAAGCCAACAAAGCAGAAAGCAGTGAAAAAACCGAAGAGAAAAAACTCTCTGGTTACGATGCTTCCCGTATGAATAAGCAAAAGCTGAATGCCGCCATTATGGAAAACCAGCTGAAACTGAGCGCAGGTGAAGACGATAACTCGATGAAGTTACTCTATAAAACTGCACTTGAAGGCATTAACAAAGAACTGGAAGCTGAATTTGGCCCTAACGCCGCTGAAAAAATTAAAAACAGTGGTGTTGATACCTCCCCTCAGGCCACTGCCGACCGTATTGTTGGTTTTGCGACCGCTTTTTATCAGAAGTACTCTGAACAAAACCCGGATATGCCGGAAGAGGAACGTTTAGACAAATTCCTCGCTCTGGTGGGCGGTGGTGTGGATAAAGGTTTCGAAGATGCCCGCGGTGTTCTGGACGGTTTAGGTGTGCTCAATGGCAAAATTGCCGAAGACATCGACAGCACCTATTCGCTGATCCAGGACGGTTTTGCCAAGTTCCGTGAAATGATTTTAAACCCGGATAAAACCACAGAAGATCAGGATATGACTGAATCTGTTGCCGCTAACACCGGCAGCGAACTGCGGTTTTCGGTGAAAGTGTAAGTGCATTCTGCTTTGTTATGACTCCTGACGTGCTGGTTTCATTAAAGCCTTGAAACCAGCTGTTTTTTAAACTGGCCTTAGATCTTTAAGGCCAGTTCTTTTCTGCTGTGACTTCTGCCCAGGCTAAGCATTTACTGGCTACTGAGCCCTGTTTTAATCAATAGCGCAGCACTATGTTTGTTGCCCTCTTCACTGATCCAAATCTGCTTGTCCTGATCAATACAAAGGCCCTCGACCTGACCTGTAGTGGGTAAAGCTTTAGTGTCCAGCAATTGCAGGTCTTTATCATAACGGGCGATTTGAGGCTGAAAACCAGCATTACTTAAATAAGCCCAAATCGCTTTGCGTGGATCCGGATAGCCTACCAGCCACCACTCTTGTTTGCTTTGCTCAAATACCGCATCTGTCACCAAAAAGCCGGGGCTAACAAAAGGCATAGCTTTGCCAAGCTTTTGTTGTTTCAAAGCAGGATCCAGCTTGTAGCGCGCAGGGATTTGGCTATCCCAGCTTTTACTGATCAGCCACAACGCACCTTGCTGATACACCAGAGCCTCAAAGTCCAGATCATGTTGATAAGGCTGACGTTTTTCATCTGGTGGCAGCAGTATCTCCAGCCGTTCAGGCCGGTAAGGTTGCTTTAAACCAGACCAATTCAGCGGTACTTTGTAAATAAACAAGGCTTTTTTATAGCCGGCGTTATTGCCGGTATCGGCCAGATACAAAAACTCCCCATCTGAGGTGATAGCTTCCCAGTCGCTGTTTCTGAAGGATAACTGCAGCTGATGTTTCATGTCACCATTGCGGTCAAACCTATACAGCACAGGCTTGCCACCTGAGTCATTGAAGCTGATAAAGTCTTGCTCAAGGCAAAGTAAGCCTGAAGTTTCCAGCAGCTGTGAAGGCAATGCAACAACAGACTGGCCTTCAGCCGGCACTGTCTGACTGACGCTGCAGCCACTTAACAGCAATAATATTCCCGCAAGCCCGGATAACACAGGGTATCTGACTGAATGCTCCATACACACTCTCTTTAGCAATCGGACAGACTATTGAAGTCCAGCATAAAACAGTTGTTATTCCAGTGCTATAGTCGATAGTGATCAAAATACTCTGCGGGTAAAACAGAAAGGGCTGACAGGTGAACAAAGAGTTAAAAGTCTACATAGTAGACGATGACGAATCCTTGCGTTATGCACTGGAGGGCTTATTAAATTCAATGGGTTATCAAACTCAAAGTTTTGGTGATGTGGCTGAGTTTTTATTGCAGTACAAAGCGGGTTCAAAAGGCTGCCTGATATTAGATGTGCGTCTGCCCGGCCTTAGTGGTTTGAGCTTTCAGGCGAAATTGCAGGATTATGCGATTCAGCTGCCCGTGATCCTGATGACAGGTCATGGCGATATTCCGATGTCAGTCCGGGCCATGAAAGCCGGAGCTGTGGATTTTTTAACCAAACCTTTCCGTGATCAGGACATGTTGGACGCTGTGGCCACGGCCATGGAACGCATTCATGATCAGCAGCATGCAGAAAAAAACAGCGAAGGCATCCGTGCCTGCTTTGACAGCTTAACCAGCAGAGAAAAACAGGTAATGGCTCTGGTCTGCCAGGGCAAGATGAATAAACAAATCGCCTGGGAACTGCAACTAAGCGAAGTGACGATCAAAATTCACCGGGGTTCTGCCATGCGCAAAATGCAGGCTAAAACCCTGGCTGATTTAGTCAAAATGGCTGAAGCCCTGCATTTAAATTAAGGATCTCTGATGAAACAGCATGATATGGAGATCCTCAACCTCATTCAGCTCAGTGTGTTGACTTTTACCGCTGAAGGCATCATTACCGGCTGGAACAAAGCCGCTGAGCTTTTGTATGGCTGGAGCGCAAAACAGGCTGTGGGACAACATCTGTGTCAATTGCTGCGCTGCGACTGTTCATCCGATGTCGCTGCTGTGCTTGATTCGTTAAAGTCCAGCACCCAGCAGCTTCAGGTAAAACGCTTCAGTGCCAGTGGCGAGTTAAAACTGATCACTATCAGTTGGTCTTGCCGTTATGATCAGGCGGGCCACTTGCTGGAAATTATTGAATCAGGCCGGGATGTCACCCAAAGTCAGCAGGTTCAGGATGAGTTACGCCAAAGCGAGCTGCGCTACCGCACTATGTTCGACTCCATGTCAGTCGGTTGTTTTGAGATAGATACCAGTGCGCTGAATCAGATCTTTAGCCAGTTACGAACCCAGGGCGTCACGGATTTAGTGAGCTATGCTCAGCAACACCCGGATTTTTTAGCCCAAGCCATGATAGCCTCTAAAGTCGTCAAAGTGAATGCCGAGGCGATGCGGATTTTTAAAGCCAGCCAGCCTGAGCAGTTGCTTGGCCCTGTCACTCCCTATTGGAACAGCGGTAACAGCGATACCTTTTGTCACAGCATTAACGCAGGTTATCAGCGCCGTTCTAAATACGAAGCAGAAACTTGTATGATGGTCAGTGATGGCACCACAGTCGATGTGCAGTTTTCCATGTTCGCCTCCCCGGCCTTACGCGACTCTGGCACTGTGTTTATCTCTTTAGTGGATATTACCCAACGTAAACAGGCTGAACGTGAACTGATGAAAAGTGAGTTTAAATTCAGAACCTTGTTTGAAGCCTCTGCCATTTCCTTTCAGCAACTGGATGTCAGTCGCCAGACGCAGTTATTCAGAGCATTAAAAGCCCAGGGGGTCACCGACTTAAAAGCTTACATAGACGAGCATCCGGAATTTGTGCAACAGGCGATGGATGCAGTCTGGATAGCAGAAGCCAACCCCTACACTCTGACCTTGTATGGCGCAAAAACCAAAGCCGAAATTTTGGGCCCTGTGACGCCTTATTGGATCCCGGGCCAATGCGATACCTTCAGACGCAGTATTGAAGCAGGGTACAGAGGCGAAACAGGCTATCAGGCCGAAACCAAAATCCGCCGGCTGGACGGCAAAGTGATCGATATTTTATTCGCATCCGCCTCTACCGCTACCTTAAGGGAATTAGGCCTGGTGGTGCTGACCATAGTAGATATTACCGACTGGGTGGCTGACCGTAATCAGCGTGATAATTTTCGTGATGAATTAGCCCATGCCGCCCGGGTGTCTATGCTTGGGGAATTGACCGCCTCCATTGCGCACGAAGTGAATCAGCCCCTGGCGGCTATAGCGACCAATGGCGAAACCGGTTTACGCTGGCTGAACCGGCAGGAGCCGGATTTAAATAAAGCCCGAGATTTAATGCAGCGCATGGTCAATGACGCTTACAGGGCTGCCGATATTATCAGTCGTATTCGCGCTATGGCCCGCCATACCAAAGTGCAGCAGCAACGGATTGATTTAAATGCCTGCGTCGAAGAGTCTGTGCTGTTTTTACAACACGAACTTCGCAACCAGCATATTGAACTGGAGCTGGATCTTGCGCCGGATCTGCCCCCATTACTGGCAGACCGCATTCAACTGCAGCAGGTGCTGATTAATATTCTGGTCAATGCCATGCAGGCTTTATCCGGCAAAACCAACGGCCAGCCAAAAACAATGCCTTTTATTCATATTCAAAGTGTCTGGCTTAATCCAAATCATCTGCAACTACAAATCACTGACAATGGCCCGGGCATAAAACCTGAACATTTGCCTCATATTTTCGACAGTTTTTTTACCACCAAAAGCGCAGGTATGGGTATGGGCCTGCTGATTTGCCGCTCTATTATTGAAGCTTTGGGCGGTACTATCGAAGCCAAAAATAATGACGACAGTCCGGGAGCCTGCTTTGTATTGCTGCTGCCACTGAGTTAAAACCTGAACAGCTAAGGCCATACCTAAGTATGAGCCAAACCACCCCGATGGACTAATGCCTTGCGCTGCCAATACTCCTATCTTATGCCATGACCACCTTGTCTTCAGACAAGCCTTATGGACTAAAACAGGACAACCCAAATGACAACAGCTCTTGTAACAGGCGCCTCCTCCGGGATAGGTGCCACCTACGCTGATCGCTTAGCTAAACGTGGGTACGACTTAATTCTGGTGGCGCGAAATGCAGAGCGCTTAGCAGCCTTAGCAGACAAACTCAGTTCCACTTATCAGGTCAAGGTCGAATGCTTACCAGCTGATTTAAGTTCAGCCGAAGGCTGGCGTGTGACTGTAGCCCGCATCTATAAAGACACTAAGCTGTCGATGCTGATCAACAGTGCAGGTATAGGCCCGGAAGGTCCGGTACTGCAGTCGAACGAAAGTGAACTGGAAACCATGATCCAGCTTAATGTAATGGGCTTACATCAACTGACCTTAGCAGCCGCTAAGGTCTTTTCAGCCCGGGGGCAAGGCACTATCGTCAATATTGCCTCTGTTGTGGCTTTACTGCCGGAGAAATTTAATGCGGTCTACAGCGCCTCTAAAGCCTTTGTGCTGGCATTAACTCAGGGACTGCACTCTGAGCTGGCTCCTGTTGGCGTAAGAGTTCAGGCTGTGTTGCCAGGACTCACCCGCACCGAAATATTTGAACGGGCAGGTTTTGATATTAATCATCTGGACCCGGGCATGATAATGGAAGCCGGTGATATGGTCGATGCGTCACTGGCAGGTTTAGACCAGGGTGAGCTGGTCACTATTCCATCCTTGCCTGATGTAGCCGACTGGCAAGCTTTTTTGCAAGCCCGTTATGCTTTGGCTCCGCACTTATCACTGCAATACCCGGCTAAACGTTACACTGTCTAACGCTATGACAAAAGCCTAAAAAAACCCCGGGAAAGGTCCCGGGGTTCAGCATCAATGCCAGATGGCGATTGATTTAAAAAGGTCATGCCCGCTGAAATCAGACCAACTCAGCATCCAGCGTGATTTCAGCATTCAGCACTTTGGATACAGGGCAGTTTAATTTGGCAAGGGTCGCCAGTTCGTGAAAAGTGGCTTCATCTATGCCGGGAATAGCAGCTTTCAGAGTTAAGGCAATAGAAGGGATCACAAAAGCATCTCCCTGCTGCTCCAGTGCAACGACGGCCTGAGTATCGAGCTGAGCCGGAGTAAAACCTGCTTTGGATAAAATCAGTGTAAACGCCATAGTAAAACAGGACGCATGAGCCGCCCCGATCAGCTCTTCCGGATTGCTGCCAGGTGTGCCTTCAAAACGACTGGCAAAACCATAAGGGTAAGCCGATAAAGCACCGGTTTGAGTAGATATTTCACCGCGGCCGTCTGTATACCCAAGTGACTTCAATATGCAGAATTCAGCGGGAGATAAAAGCGCTTTAGGCAAGGCAGCTGTTGGAAGCT
>CAMLSF010000005.1 GCA_946482615.1 uncultured Chromatiaceae bacterium
TGCGGAATTTAAAGCGAAAAGTGAGTCGAATGCGGGATGTATCTAATTCGGCTCAAAGTAAAATTAAATTTTTACTCTGAGCCTCATTAAGCAGCTTAATTAATAAAGCCGTATTTTTGTGCGACTTTGTCGAAGTACTCTAAACATTGTTTAGCGTATTGACGCTTTTCGACATAGCTGCCCGGAAAAAAGCTTTTCTTAAAGCCGTAGGCCACCATGTCTTTTAAGCGCTTTAGCGGAATATCAAAATTATCCAACGCCAGTTTGTATTCGCGGCTGACAGTGGTATTCGATACCAGCCTGTTGTCGGTGCAAATCACAGTGGCGATACGATGGTCCAGCATATCGCCAAACTTATGCGCTTTAATATCGCTAATACCCGGATTGGTTTGCAGGTTGCTGGTTAAACAGACTTCAATGGCAATACGTTTGTCGGCGATGTAAGACGCCAGTTCACGAATGTACTTTTGTTTATCTTTGATGGCCGGGTCCTGGATCATCTCCGGCACAAACAGCGAATACCCATGGCCGATACGGTCGGCATAACATTCGGTAATGGCCTCAAACACACTTTCAGCACCATAAGCTTCACCGGCGTGCAGGGTTTTTAGCAAAAAGTGCTGATGAGCAAACTCGTACACTTCTTTAAATTTGCTGGCCGGATAACCCGATTCCTGCCCTGCCAAATCCAGAGCCACTATAGGAATTCCAGCTTCATCACGCAGCCGCACACTGGCGCGCACTAATTCCATGGCCGCCAGCTTAATGACTTCGATAGGGCTGAAATCCCGCATCAGCTGGAATAAGTTGGTGTAATAAGGAGAGAAGCCTTTGTCGCCAAACATCCGCATGGCGCAGTTGATAATGCCGTAGGCAAAAGCAGGTTTATCGCCGCTAAGAACCAAAGCCTGACTGTTGTATTGCTGCTGCGCCCTTTTCAGACCATTGTTGACCGCATGCATGACCCGGTCAAAATCTATACCGGATGGCAAGTCAATTAATAACTGAGGTGCAAAACGCACTTCGATGTAGTTCACACCTTCAAGCTGGTTGTCGATGGCCAGCTCATAGGCAGCCCGCTCCAGATTGTCCATATCGCGCAGCACAGCGCAGGTGTACTGGAAACAATGCAGGTATTCGCCCAGATTCTGGTAGCTGTCTTTAAACACCAGCTGTTTTAAACCTTCCACTGTCTGACTGGGCAGTTTCACACCGGCTTTGGCAGCCATCTCAATCAGACTGTCTAAACGTAAACTGCCATCTAAATGCAAATGCAGATCGGACTTTGGCATTTCTTTAATAAAATCAAGAGAGTAAAAATGCATAACAGAATAAACCTGCAAAATAAGCAAAGTGTTTTAGTTATAGCAGTTAAGTGGCAGAACAGGAATTTAAAAGGGGATGAGCAAAACAGAACTGAAGATAAATGGTGCCCGGGGCCGGACTTGAACCGGCACGCCCTTTCGAGCGAGGGATTTTAAATCCCTTGTGTCTACCGATTTCACCACCCGGGCATGAGCAGAGTGTGTTTGACAACACTGGCAGAACGGGGCGCATTTTATGCTGAATAACTGGCTTTCGTCATGTGTTTTTCATAAAAAAACTAAAAAAACGAATCAACCGCCTAATTTTTCAGCAAAAACAAGCTTATTTCACTGCTATTGCTGCAAAAACAATCAGCCGGGAAATTATTGAGAGACAAAAATACTTAGATATTTAGCCGTCTATACTGTTGCAAAGAAAAAAGTGCCGTGATATTACTAATAGCAGTTGTATAAATTAAACCCAATGAATACTCAGACAACAATGAATTTAACACAGCGTTTCGCTAACCTGCTCACTCTCCTCGTGCTCCTCAACAGGCCACGGGGCTTTGTGCATTGGTAAAACGACTGTACCAGTAAACCAAAAACCCCGTGCCACAGGCCGGGGTTTTTTGTTTTAACCAAGGCCACCAAAACGGGTTTTAATCAATCAATGAGGAAAATGTGATGAGTGGTCAGGACAAAGTCTGGATTTTTGACACCACCTTAAGAGACGGCGAACAGGCCTTGCGTGCCAGTTTAAGTCATAAACAAAAGATTCAGCTGGCGCACGCTATCGCCCGCTTAAATGTTGATGTGATGGAAGTGGGTTTTCCGGTGTCCTCCCCCGGTGATTTTGAATCTGTGCACAGCATAGCCACCCAAGTGAAAGGCCCTGTGATTTGTGGTTTAGCCCGGGCTGTCAGTGCGGACATTGAAGCCTGTGGTCAGGCGCTGGCCAATGCCGAACGTCGCCGTATCCATACTTTTATTGCCACCTCACCTTTGCACTTACAGTACAAGTTACGCCGCACTTTAGAACAAGCCACAGAACAGGCTGTTGCCGCTATTCAACTGGCACGTCGTTACACAGACGATGTCGAGTTCTCCTGTGAAGATGCAGGCCGCACCCCTATTGATGATTTATGCCGTATTGTCGAAGCCGCCATTAAAGCCGGCGCCCGCACTATTAATATTCCGGACACTGTGGGTTACACCATTCCAAATGAATTTGCCCGTATCATTACCGACCTGCGGCATAAAGTGCCGAATATAGATCAGGCGATTTTAAGTGTGCACTGCCATAACGATTTAGGTTTGGCTGTAGCCAACAGTATCAGCGCAGTGCAGGCTGGTGCCCGTCAGATTGAATGTACGGTCAACGGCATAGGCGAACGGGCAGGTAACTGTTCATTAGAAGAAGTGGCGATGATTATCAAAACCCGCCCGGATATTCTGCCCTTTTATACCGACATTAAAAGCACTGAAATTTACCGCAGCAGCCATTTGGTCAGTCAGATTTGCCATATGCCTATTCAGCCGAATAAAGCTATTGTCGGCGAAAATGCGTTTGCCCACTCCTCAGGTATCCACCAGGATGGTGTATTAAAAGCGCAAAACACTTACGAAATTATGTCGCCTGAGCAGGTCGGTATTCGCCAGAACGAATTAAACCTGACCTCCCGTTCCGGCCGCGCCGTGATCCAACATCGTTTAAGCGAAATGGGTTACACCCAGGACGATTACAACATAGACGAAATCTACCAGGCTTTTGTCACTTTGGCGGACCAAAAAGGCCGTGTCTTTGATTACGACTTAGAAGCGCTGGTGTTTTTCCAGAACTTACAGGACACCAACGAACCTTACAAACTGGAGTTCTTGAGCTCCTCCACTCATACCGGCCATGTCGCCAGTGCGACTGTGGGCATCAGCATTAATGGCGAAACCCACACTGAAGCCGCCACAGGCAATGGCCCGGTGGAAGCTTCATTCCAGGCTATTCAGCGTATTGTCGGCACTGACGTCAAAATGGTCGACTTTAACTTGCAAGCCAAAGGCAGTGGTGAAGATGCTTTAGGCCAGGTGGATATTATTGCCGAACATCAGGGTCGGCGTTACCACGGTGCAGGCTTAGCCACTGACATAGTGCGCTCTTCAGTCTTGGCTTATGTGCACGTATTAAATTTAATTGAACGCAGCAAACAGGTTGATGCCGCCAAGCAGGCGCGCCGTTTATCTGAATCACAGACAGAGAAATGATGATGAAAAACTATAAAATTGCCGTATTGGCCGGAGATGGTATAGGCCCTGAAGTGATGGTTCAGGCGTTAAAAGTGCTGGCTGTGGTGTCTGATAAATTTGGGTTCAGCATTCAAAGCACTGAAGCTTTAATTGGTGGTGCTGCTATTGATGCGACGGGCGTGGCCTTGCCGGAAACTACACTGGAATTATGCAAAAGCAGTGATGCTATTTTGTTTGGTTCTGTAGGTGGCCCTAACTGGACCAGCCTGCCACCGGCTCAGCAACCAGAGCGGGCCTCGTTATTGCCGCTGCGTAAAACTTTCGATTTATTCTGTAATTTAAGACCAGGCCAGATTTACCCGGCTTTTGCTGAGTTATCGCCTTTGCACCCAAAAATCAGCAGTCAGGGCATGGATATTTTATGTGTGCGTGAACTGACAGGCGGCATTTATTTTGGTGAAAAAGGCCGTACCGATGACGCGGCTTTTGATACGCAAAAATACAGCGTGGCCGAAATTGAACGTATCAGCCGGGTGGCTTTTGAAGCCGCCACTAAACGCCGCAACAAAGTCACCTCCATCGACAAAGCCAATGTGCTGGCAACCAGTGTGTTATGGCGTGAAGTGGTAGAACGTGTCGCCAAAGACTACCCACAAGTACAGCTGGAACATATGTATATCGACAATGCGGCTATGCAGTTAATCCGGGCGCCACAGCATTTTGATGTGATGTTATGCGACAACCTGTTTGGCGATATTTTGTCGGATGAAATTGCCGCAATTGCCGGATCTTTAGGCTTGTTGCCTTCAGCCAGTTTAAATGGCTCTCAGTTTGGTTTGTACGAACCAGCGGGTGGCACAGCGCCGGATATTGCAGGCAAAGGTATTGCCAACCCTATAGCCCAGATTTTAAGTGCGGCCTTAATGCTGCGCTACAGCTTCGCTGAAGAAGCTGCGGCCCGAGCTATTGAGCAGGCCGTCGCCAGTACTTTAGAGCAAGGCATAGTGACAAGAGATATTAATTCAGCATCGAATTACGGCACAGCAGATGTAGGCGCAGCAGTCATTGCAGCCTTAAACGCTATTGATACAAAGAGAGCTTAATGATGGCCAAAACCTTATATCAGAAGATTTATCAAAGCCATGTAGTGGCTCCAGTCAACGGCAGCACCGACTTGTTGTTTGTCGATCGCCATTTAATTCATGAAGTCACCAGCCCTCAGGCTTTTGCCGGTTTACGTCAGGCTGGCCGCACTGTGCGCCGCCCGGATTTAACTTATGCCACTATGGATCACAATGTCTCGACTCAGCTGCGCAGCATAGATGCAGCGGGCGAAACTTCCCGCAAACAGCTGGAGGCATTGGCGGCCAACTGCAAAGAATTTAATGTGCCTTTACTGGATTTAATGCATCCGGATCAGGGCATAGTGCATGTGATAGGCCCTGAGCTGGGTTTAACTCAGCCCGGTATGATTATAGTCTGCGGCGATTCCCACACCTCGACTCATGGTGCCTTTGGTGCTATCGCTTTTGGTATTGGCACCTCCGAAGTAGAACATGTGCTGGCCACTCAAACCTTGCAGCAGCAAGTGGCGAAAACCTTAAAAGTGGAAGTGACAGGGTCTTTATCAGCTTTTGTTACGCCTAAAGATGTGATTATGGCGGTGATAGGCCAGTTAGGTACGGCCGGTGGTAATGGTTATGTCGCTGAATTCTGTGGCTCTGCCATTCGTGGTATGAGCATGGAAGGCCGAATGACGCTGTGTAATATGAGCATTGAAATGGGGGCGAAAGCAGGTTTAATAGCCCCGGATGAAGTGACTTTCGCTTATTTAAAAGGCAAACCTCATGCACCACAAGCAAAGCACTGGGATGCGGCAGTGCAGTACTGGCAAAGCCTGTATTCAGATGCGGATGCCGTCTTTGATAAAACAGTGACTATTGCCGCAGAGACGATCAGACCGCAAGTGACCTGGGGCACCAACCCAGAGCAGGTTATAGCTGTGGATCAGCCAATCCCTGCGCCTGAGTCCTTCAGCGATTTAATTAAAGCCGACGCCGCGCGCCGTGCTTTAACTTATATGGGCATTGAAGCTGGCCAGAAATTAACAGACCTGAAAGTTGATGTGGTCTTTATTGGTTCCTGTACCAATAGCCGTATTGAAGATTTACGTCAGGCTGCTGCTGTAGTTCAGGGTAAACAAGTGGCGTCCGGTGTGCGTGCTTTGATAGTACCAGGCTCTGGTCAGGTCAAACGTCAGGCGGAAGCCGAAGGTTTGGCCGATATCTTTAGAGCTTCTGGTTTTGAATGGCGTGAACCAGGCTGCTCTATGTGTTTAGGCATGAACGATGACAGAGTTGAAGCAGGCCAACGCTGCGCTTCCACCTCAAATCGTAACTTTGAAGGCCGCCAGGGCCGTGGCGCCCGTACCCACTTAGTCAGCCCGGCTATGGCAGCAGCTGCTGCTATTGCTGGCCGATTTGTTGATATTTCTGAAGGAAGCTACCAATGAGCCAAATTTTTGCACAAGGGCTGGTGTGCCCTTTAGATAAAAACAATGTCGATACCGACCAGATTATTCCAAAACAGTTTTTAACTTCGGTCAGCCGCGATGGTTTTGCCGAGGCCTTGTTTTACGACTGGCGTTATCTGGCCAATGAACAGCCTAACCCGGACTTTGTGTTAAATGCCCCTCAATACCAGGGTGCATCTATTCTGCTGACCCGGGCTAACTTTGGTTGTGGTTCCAGCCGTGAACATGCACCCTGGGCTATTCAGCAATACGGTTTTAATGTGGTGATTGCCGAAAGTTTTGCTGATATTTTCTTTAATAACAGCATCAACAACGGCATGCTGCTGATTAGCTTAAGTGCGTCCAATATTGAGTTTTTATTCAGCCGCTGCCAACAAGGCACGCAGGAATGGAAAATTGATTTGGCTGGCCAGCAGATTATTCTGGGCAACAACGCTGCTGTGGGTTTTCAGATTGACCCGGACATTAAGCAGCGTTTATTAAGTGGCCTGGATTTTATTGGTGTCAGCGAGCAGTTTACGCCACAAATCAACAGCTACGAACAACAACGCGCCTCGGCGCAGCCCTGGTTGGGTTAACTTAGTTTCGTTCAGGCGGGAGGGCAAGTCCCTCCCCTACAAACACCACCTGGCCCCATCCAGACATCCAGCCGTAAACCATTGATTTATTTCAATTCCTTGCGTATCAGAAAAAGCAGGTAATACTTGGCAAAGTAGTATCTGGCAGTATATAGTTTCAATATTATCAATTTTACCAGTTCACCTATTAACCTCTAAGGGGTATTTATATGAAAAAGCTCGTTACATTAGCAGTAGTAGCAAGTGCTTATTTCGCAGCAGCGCCAGCAGCTTTGGCTCAGGATCAATGGATCACCTCTTTGTGTGAATACACGAAAGCAGACGATAAAAACCGCGTTCGTAAAGTCTTGTCCGATAACAAAGTAAACGTTCGTAAAATTTATGATGCGATTCAATGTAATGGCGAATCATTGATCAAATTTGCGATGCGCAGTGATGCTTATGAAACTGGCTCATTTTTTGTAAAACAGATGCCAGCCAAAGCTTTAGTGGCAGAAGATCTGGAAACATGGGCGGCAGCCAATGGGTTTGCTGCATCGCCATTGATTAACGATATTAAAGCCCGTATCGGCCAGGACTAATCTAGCCTTTGTACTTGAAGCTGTAGCATTGTTGCCAGCTCTGCAAAGGGTAAAGTATTTTGAAACGGTTCCTTAAGGGGCCGTTTTTTTATCCTTGTCAAAAGCTTCACGTCTTTTATGATAAATCATCCCCAGCACCCAAAGTACCAAAGGGACAAGGCCTGTCAGCAGCAACAGAATTTTGTAGATTTCCCCTCCAACAGCGGCCATATGCAGAGGATAAATCAATTGACTCAGTTGTTTGCCCTGCCCCATTTGCGTGGCTTTTTGCACAGACAAAACAGCAGCGCTGGCAGGATCAACTTTAATCAAAGTGCGGCCATTGGGGTGCCATTCCTGCTCAAGTTGAGCACGAATAGAAATTTCCTGTTCTGCTGTTTTCCGAAAACTGACTAAGCGCAACTGCCCGTCAGGCAACTGCTGTTGGGCAGCAGGCAACCATAAAGCCCACTGAGGTTGAGTGAGCGCATAAGGTGCAATAGCAGAGACCGGAGTTTTAACAACAGGGTCGTTAAACACCCAGCTTAAAGCCTGTTGCACTTGCTGGTTATACACCATAGCAGTACCCGTCAGACTGGTCAGTAGCAGCAGAGGAGCTGTCCAGAAGGCAATGACAAAATGCCATTGTCTGGACCAGCGGATGGACGGTGCCGATAAAGGCAAACGCCATAACCGCCAGCCCCAGTGCTTAGGCCAGCTTTGCCATAAACCAGAACCAATCAGCAGTAATGCGAATAATCCCAGTACACCCATGATCTGTTCACCCAACTCTGCGCTGAATAAATGCAGGTGGAATTCGTAACACCAGCCAATAAAATCCTGATAAGGGCTACGACTGAGCAACAACTGACCCGAAGCGGACCAGTACTCCAGACTGCCATCCAGGCGGGTCAGTTCCAGCCATGGACGTTCAGCTCTGGCAAGCCGGACAAAGTTATAGTCTGTCTGAGGCAAGGTATCCAATACTTTGCCCCAGCGGGCTAAGTCTGTGACTAAAGGTTGCTGCAATTGGGGATAAAGCCATTGCAACAACTCATTTTTGTAGAGCAGAACAGCGCCTGTCAGGCTGGCTGGCACCAGCCACAAGGCTAAAATAAGGCCAAAAAACCTGTGTAACTTTTTGGCCACTCTCATCCGTTAAAGTCCTTAAAACGCCATCTGCCAGTTCAGATTTAAAGTGCGGCCTAAACCGGCAAAATAACTACTGTTGGCGGGGGTGGTTTGCGAGTAATAGGTAATGTACTGTTTGTCCAGCGCATTCTCCAGACCCAAAGTCCAGCTGCCCCAGTTGGTGCTGTCATAACGGCCGGATAAATCCAGTGTATGGTAACCATCAAAAGAGGAGCCGTCGTTGTAATCCACATCAAAAAGCTGACTGAACTGAACTCTGCTGCTCAGCTGCAGAGGCCATTGGTGTAACCAGTACAGGTTTAAGCGTTCAGGGGCTATATTGATGCCCCCCAAATCTTTATCGACCTGGCCATCGTTGTTACTGTCATAGCGGCCATCGGTGCGGGCATAAGTGAAACCTAAAGTGCTGTTGTCATTCAGGTTGTATTCGCCTTCAGCCTCAAAACCTGAGATCTCTGTTTGTTCACGCATCACACTGTAAATGCCATCAGCATCGGCTTGCAGGCGGGAGCCTAAATCAGAGTCTGACTGGAAATAACTCAACTGCAGGCGATAGTTATTTTCGGTCAGTTCAATACCGACTTCAGCGTTATCAGACACCACAGGTTGCAGATTCAGGAACTGAGCCACAGACTGGTTTGGTTTATTAATAGCGCGCAATACACGTCCCACATCCGGCATGCTAAAGCCTTCACTGTAGCTGGCATACAGACGGACAGTATCAGACCACTGATGCACCACCCCAAAGTTTTGCAGTAGTTCATTAAAACTGGGCTCACCACCTGTCACAAAGCTGCTGTTGGATGAAGCCAAAGTCGTAAAGTCAGCAACCGACAACCGACCATACTCATAACGGGCGCCAGCGCTGAAAGTCCAGTTTTTAATCTGGTTATAACGCAACTGGACAAAAGGGGCATAGTTGGTGAATTCAGTCTCAGGCACCCAGTTTCTGTTGGTCATCACCAGTTCCTGATAAGTACTGTCCTGCAACCAATCCAGGCCAGTGCTCAAATCCACACCTGTATCTGCCAAATCGGCCCGGAACCAGGTCAGACGGCTGCCGATTTTTTCTGAGATGTTTTGCGATTGATCAAAAATGTTGGCCCCCAAAGCCGGGTCCTGAAAGACTGCAGCTCTGCTGCCACCAAACATTGAGGCAAAATCCTGCGCAAACAATTGCAGACTCAACTGGCCGCCAGCTATTGCCTGATGCTGATAATCCAGAGAAGCTGAAGTCACTTTATTTTGTGACGGTTTGCCTTCAGTGACACCGCGCGCTGAGGTGGTAGGAATACCAGCAGCCGCATTACCATTGACAGTCACATAGTTATTATTACCTTTTAAATCAAAGTGATTCACCATCAACTGCAGGCTTTGAGCTTCTGTCATCTGCCATTTGGTTTTGATAAATAAGTCCACCGTATCGGAATCCATGGTATCGCCCTGAGTGGTGTCCACCCCAATAGGGTTACCATCACCATCCAGATACAAACCGGTTTTATTCAAAGCGGCGCCCGTCACTAAAGACACATCATCAAATTGCTCAGAAAACAGATAACTGGCTTTATAACTTTGAGTATCAGAACCACCAGTTGTTGGCACTGAACCAGATAAACTCACCTGATGACGGTGCTCGCCCGGTGATTTGGTAATGATGTTGATAATGCCCCCACTGGCGCCCATGCCCTGAATAGCATTAGCACCACGGATGATTTCAATGCGCTCAATCATGGACGGGTCTATGGTATTGCCATCGCGTGAGCCGTTACGCAAAGGAGTGGATTGTGGCACACCATCAATCATATACAGAGGTTCACGGCCACGCAGGGTTTCACCATTGGCTGTTAGTTTTTGTCGGCTTGGTGAAAAGCTGGGGAGCAGATTGCCCAAAATTTGCGATAAGTCCTGAGTCACCGCCAGCTGAGCTTTTAACTCTTCCTGATCGATCACCGTAATAGTGGCAGGCACTGTACTGACAGGATAAGAAGATCGGGTGGCGGACACGCTGATAGTTTCAATATCAGTGGCTTTTTCTGCAGCCAGCAACGGCAGTGGTAAGGCCAAAGCCAGGGCTAATCGGGACAATTTCATAACTTCACCACAACTAACAAAAATGGTTCGCATTTATAAATGCGAACCATTCTTATGTCAAGTCAGATAAGACAGCTGTCAGAGCTTAGTTTGAATTGGCACTCAGGCTTAAACTGGCAAAGTTGATAAAATCTTCCGCAGTCTTAATCCCTGCCATCGCAGAGCCATCCTGCATTTGAGAAAAAGTAAGAGGCTGTTGAAACTGAAAACTAAGTTTTAACCGCTCTGGCTGTTTTAAAAAATTCAGCACAGGCTCCCGAATAAGATCCGGTATCTGGGGGTTATGGATGAGAGCTGAACTAAATTGTTGCTGGGTGCTGGCATAATCTGTGGTGATTTGTGCAGCGGCAAGCTGATCAAAAAGCTGTTGTAAAAAAGCTTTGTTCTCAATTTCAAAAGAACCACTCGCTATTCCTATGGCCCCCACTTTCTTCATTAAATCTGGCAGATAGTTAGGTTGTTCAGACTGCTGTTGCTGCTGTTCAGGCGTCAGTCCATGTATATTTTCAGCAAATTGCCATAACTCTGTCACGCCAGTCAGTGCAAAACGGTAATTCAGACTGAAGTGATGGTCGACCCTTAATTCCTGCTGAAAAGTCAGTTCACCTGTTTTTGCCTTGTATTTGTACTGATAGCTCATTTCCATCAGTAAAGTGGCCAGATAGTCAGCCAGATCTTTGGGTAAAGACACCAGAGCCTTAGGAGCAAGCTTTAAATCTTTTAAGCGGGCAGCACCATCTTCTGGTAAGCCATCGCGTTGCAAGCCAATCAGTTCAACCTGGCCTACAGTGACCAGATCCCCTAAACCCGCAATGCCGATATGCAAATCCTCGATCTTATAGCTAGAGGTAATCACATTAGCCGACAGTTGGCTGTAGCTCATATGAATAGGCGGCATATCGCCTTGTTCAGCTAACTCCAGATACTGCTGATTACTGCGTTCGATATGACCTGCCATCAGCTGTTCTGCATGATGATTAGCATACAAAAACCCCGCCACAGCACTGGCAGATAAAACCAACACAACCCCAAGCCAAAGCTTTTTACCCATATTCCCTCTTCCTTCAACAAAACTAACGGCGCCATACTAGCATGAGCAGGAAATAAAACACCTGCTTCAACCTGTGATTCAGTGTAAAAGCCTGTTAATTTGATGTCATTCATTTCAGTTTTTGGTGTGGTATGGAGAGCTATTTCCATTGGTTCGATTTATTGGGCATCGCTGTATTTGCAATCTCAGGCACTCTGGCAGCCTGGCGCAAACAAATGGATGGGTTTGGAGTGATAGTGCTGGCCACAGTTACTGCTATAGGGGGCGGTACTCTGCGTGATTTAATTCTGGATTCTCCGGTGATTTGGTTAAGCGACAACAGCTACTTTCTGGCGATATTTGCAGCGGCAGGCTTAACCATACTTTTGGTGCGCAACCGTCTGGTGATCCCCAACAATACCTTACAAATAGCCGACGCTATTGGTCTGGCATTTTTTGTCATTATGGGCACCCAAAAAGCACTGGATCACGGTACTTCAGGTTTTGTCGCCATTATGATGGGCACTATGAGTGGTGTCTGTGGTGGCATGATCCGTGACGTATTGTGTCGTGAAATCCCTATGGTATTCCGGGGCGAGCTTTATGCTATGGCCTGCATTTTTGGTGGCCTGGTGTACGTGCAATTACTGAGTTTTGGTCTGGAACAAATGCCCGCTATGCTATCCGGTATGATGGCTTTGCTGGCCTTACGCTTAGCCGCTATTCGCTGGCACTTAACTATTCCTGTATTTGGTAAAAAGTCCTCAGATCTGCGCTGATCATCAGCAGCACACCTGGCTGCTTGTACTGTTTTATTTACATCTCAGCTCAGTTTGCCGGAGCCGCAGCTTGAAATTAATTAGGAAGCTAACTAAAATATAATTAGCTTCCTAATTATTAACGAGCAAATTATGAGTTTCCAAAGTTTAGGTCTGCAAGTCCATCAATTGTCCCGCCAATGGCGCTGTTTATTGGATAAACAACTGGCTTGTCAGGGGCTGACGCAAAGCTCTGGCATAGCGCTGGTGTATATAGCTGAAAACCAGGGGTTTAGCCAAACTGAACTGGCCCGCTTGTTAGCAGTAGAAACCCCCTCTTTAGTGCCGGTACTGGATCAACTGGAAAAACAGGGTCTGATTGAACGCCGACCTTCAGAGCAGGACAGACGCCAGAAGGCGCTGTATTTACTGCCAGCGGCGACAGATTTAGTGGCTGCAATTAATCAGCAACGACGCGTTTTACAGCAACAATTATTGGCCAACCTGACCCCACAACAACAGCAGGATCTGCCACTCTTGCTGAGTCTGGTATTACAACAAGCCGCAGTGCTGTTGCAGGATCAAAAAGCCGGAGACTTAGCATGAGCGCCGAACAACTCTTCAACCGCTGGATCAAATGGACTTTAGTGCTGTTTGCGCTGGTGTTTGGTTATTATCTGGCTGCAGATTTGTATATGCCTGTCACCACAGACAGTTTAGTGCAACGTTATGTTGTGCAGGTCGCTCCCCAGGTGCCTGGTCGTGTGGTGTCCGTAGCGGTGCAGAATAACCAGCAGGTCAAAAAAGGCGATTTGTTATTTGAACTGGACCCGGCTGATTATCAGCTCAAACTGGAATTGGCCCAGTTACAACTGGAACAAAGCCAACAAAACAACCGTCAGTTAAGCGCGGCTTTGCAAAGTGCGGCGGCACGAGTGGATCAAGCCCGTTTTGCCTTACAGGAAGTACAAAGGGAAGATCAGCGTTATCAGCAACTCTATAGTCAAAAACTGATCCCACGCCAGCAACTGGATCAAAGTCAGACGGCTGTACTCAAAGCCAAAGCTGAACTGCAGGCCAGCACAGCAGATTTAGCAGAACGCGAAGCTGAATTGGGTATTCCAACTCAGGAATTAGTGCAAATTAAACAAGCCCGCAATCAGCTGGCTCTGGCCCAACTGGAGCTGGACAGAACCAAAGTCTATGCCGATGTTGATGGCATAGTGACAGACTTGCAACTGGAAGTCGGTACGAATCTGGCCAGCCATCAGGCGACTATTGCTCTGGTTTCCACTCAACAAAGTTGGGTCAGCGCCTTGTTTCGGGAAAAAAGCCTGTTACATGTGCAGCAAGGCACTGAAGCTCTGATCACTTTTGACGCTTTGCCCGGTGAAGTATTCACAGCCACAGTGCGGGATATAGATGCAGGTGTTGCCAATGGTCAAAGTACACCGGATGGCCGCCTGGCTACAGCGGACAGCAGCAGTCGCTGGGTCCGGGATGCACAGCGTTTAAAGGTCAATCTGGTCATGCAACAGCAAATGCCCGCTACTTTAGTGGTCGGTTCACGCGCTACGGTGCAGTTGGTGCCAAAAGACAACAGTCTGCTGGCTGCTCTGGCCAAAAGCCAGATCCAGCTGATTAGCCTGCTGCATTATGTCTACTGATGTAACTTTTCCTAAGGATTGAAGAGCCTGCTATGTTTGCCCCTACTCCCTTTAATAAAGTACTGCGGTTGGCCTTTGGCGCCAGCCTGGGCTTACTGCTGGCCAAACTGACGGACTCTGATCAATGGGGGGTGTTTTTTACTATCAGCCCTGTGCTGCTGTTAGGTTTAATACCCCGGCTAACACCTTTTGTGGTGATGCAATACCTGACAGCTAATCTGCTGGCCGGCGGTATGGTGCTGCTGTACAGCTGGCTTGGCACTTTAAGCGCAGTGATGACCCTGCTGGTGTTTGGATATTTTCTGTGGTTGTTCCGGCTGATGGCCAAAGGGGCTCTTTTTGTTTTTGCGGCTATCGCCATTATTAACGGCAGTATCTTTTTACATTTTGCCAGCTACCCCAGCATGGATCCCGGGCAAATGCTTGGTAATGCTTTATTGGCTGTTTTGCTGGCCTTGCTGATAGCAGGCACTATGATTTGGCTACTTCCTGTACCGGAACAACAGATGCAAATGCCTCCGGCGAAAACGGCGCTTGAGCAGCAAAGACAAAGCCTGGTTGCAGCATCTTTGGCGACCTTATCTTTTGTTGCCTTTCAACTGCTGGATTTACAGGATTCCCTGTCCGCTCAGGCCAGTACCATTCTGATTCTGTTGCCTATGAGTTTCACTGGCATAGTGCAGGCCGGTATAAAGCGGGCTTCAGGGGTATTGCTGGGATCGGCTTATGCCATAGCAGCTCAGTTGGTGCTGTATGACAACTACCAGCATTTACCCCTGACCCTACTGGCGTTCTTTTTTGGCATGTTAATTTTTGCCAGAGCGCAACAACTGGAAGGGCCAGGCTCCGGAGTGGCTTTTGGCGGCATGACCACTATGGCTATTATTTTTGGTCAGTATTTAAAGCCGGATCAGGATCTGATGTACAGCGCTTTGTACCGGATAAGCTCAGTCAGTGTTGCAGTGGTACTGACCCTGGTGCTGGCTACCTTATTTTACCTGCAACTGGAAAGAAAAAGCCCCGCTTAAATCACGGGGCTTTTTTCAGCTCAGCGGCTGAATTTATTCTGCTTTATCTTCTGACATAGCTTTGTGCAGTTTCACTGCATTACGGCCTTTGCGCATACGGATATTGATCATTTCTACTGCCACAGAGAAAGCCATCGCAAAATAGATGTAACCTTTTGGCACATGCACATCAAAACCTTCGATCATTAAGGTCACACCGACCAGGATCAGGAAAGATAACGCCAGCACTTTAATGGACGGATGCGCATCAACAAAGTCACCAATAGATTTGGCGGCAAACATCATAACAGCCACAGCAGAGATAATAGCAATAGCCATAATTTCAATCTGATTTACCAGACCCACAGCTGTGATCACTGAATCTAACGAGAATACGATATCTAAAATAGCAATTTGGATCAGCACCATAAAGAGGTTATTTGCTACCACTTTAGGGCCTGCATTTTCATCTTCGTCTGCACCTTCCAGGCTATGGTGGATTTCCTGAGTGGACTTCGCCAGCAGGAACAAACCGCCCCCTATTAAGATCACATCACGGCCCGATATTTCGTTGCCAAGCACAGTAAACCAGGTTTCAGTTAACCCCATCACCCAGGAAATGGAAAATAACAGCGCCAGACGGGCAAACATCGCCAGACCTAAACCCATACGACGGGCAAAAGCACGCTGGTGTTCAGGCAAACGCCCAACCAAAATAGATAAGAAAATAATATTGTCTATACCTAAGACAATTTCTAAAGCTGCCAGAGTACCAAGCGCAATCCAGGCTTCCGGACTTGCTATCCATTCAAACATATGAAGTTCCCATGATTTTAATTAACTGCGGCTAGTGTAGCGGCTTTATTGGCGAATTTCAGCTGTAACCTTTTGCTTGTCGGGCAACTTATTTAATTGTTCTTTGTATTCCACCAGGCCATAACGCTGTTTTAACTGTTGAATTTGATCCTGTTTCTCAATCAAAAACTGATTAAAGCGCCTGATTTGTTCAGGGTGTTTCTGACTGGATAAGTGAAACGCCAGATTGCTAAAAGGTAAATGTTCAGCCATCACCAAAGCTTTGGATAATTTCATCTGTTCCATGTGGTACAACGCGACATTGTATTCGACATTGGCGGCATCTACACGACCCCGGATTGCCATACGTAAGGCGGATTCAGCATCTGGCACATCCAGAATTTTAAACTTATGCTGTTTTTTCAGCTCCAGCCAGCGGGTGGGCGAAAAGCCATGAATATTCGCCAGTACTTTAAAATCCGAAAGAAGCATCTGCTGTTTTTGCGGTAATACCAGTGTGGCGCCCAGGGTATAAATGACAGGAGCGCTGTAGTGTTTAGTGATACTGGGGTCTATTTCTAAATGAGGTTGCCATGCTTTATTGTCCGGATAAACAAAATCCGTGAGTTCGATGGAATCCTTGTACAATCTTTTCACCGGCAAGGCTTTAAATACAAAGTCATCACCACTCCACTTGCTGTACAACTGAATGAGATCAAAAAAATAACCGCGGGGCTGAGCCGATTTAAAATCGTAATGTGGATAGTAGTCCAGCTGTTCTATACCTATGACATAGGTTTTAGCCTGCAGGCTCCCACACAAACAGCTACTGAGCAGCAACATCAATACAAAGCGCATGAGACTCCAATTTATTCACTAACCCCCTGCTTACTTCGCTGCATACCGCTGGTCAGGAGGCAGATAACCGGGAATACGACTATGGTCAATTTCATCCAATTGCCCTGGTTTCAAAAATTGTTCTGCGTACTGCAAATACACTTTCTGATCGATAAAAATATCAAACAGATCCGGATCTATATGCTGGTTTTCCCTCATTCGGCCCATAATAGCCAGGCATTCACTTAAAGGTTTGCCATCTTTATAAGGCCGATCGGACGCCGTTAAAGCTTCAAAAATATCAGCTATCGCCATCATACGGGCTGGTACCGACATTTGATCTTTTTTCAGCCCCCTGGGATAGCCGGTACCATCCATTTTTTCATGGTGACCACAAGCAAACTCAGGCACTCTTTGCAAATGTTTGGGAAAAGGCAAAGACTCCAGCATGTCGACAGTAATATCCATATGCCGGTTGATGATCTGCCGCTCCTCCGGAGTTAAGGTGCCCCGGGCTATACTCAGGTTGTAAATTTCATTGTCCGACAACAGATTTTGTTCTTTTCCCGCAATACAAATCTGCACCTGACGGCCACAGTCTGCTACTTTTTGCTGATCCTCTTTGTGCATAAATTCGCTGCCTATATTGGCCTTGCGAAAAAATTCACGCTGAGCATCCAAAGCGGCCAATCCTTGCGCCAGCTGTTGTTGCAACAACGCCACTTGATCATGATCCTGCTGATGGGAGGCAAGATACAGAGGCCCGGTAAGACTTAGTTCGAAATCCCGTTTGGCGATCTCTATTTTGGCGTCAACCAACTCTATCCGATCAAAAATAGTTTGTAGTTTACTGGCTTTATCCATCACATGTTCTGGTGTGGCAATTTTACCGCAGTCATGCAACCAACCCGCCACGCTCAGCTCATGGCGATCCGCTTCTGTCAGTTTGAAGTCTGCTAATGGTCCGCTGTTATACTGGTGTGTCGCATTTGCCAGCATCATGGTTAGTTCAGGCACCCGTTTACAGTGTCCGCCTGTGTAAGGAGATTTTTCATCTATAGCTTTGGCGATCAGACGGGCTATGCCCTGAAACAATTCTTCCATATCTTCAATCAATTGCTTATTCGTCATCGCCACAGCAGCTAACGAAGCCAATGAACGCACCAATTCCATTTGCCCAGTTGAAAAAGCACCGACTTTGCCATCTTCTGTCGTATTAATCAGTTGTAATACCCCGTTCAGTTCCCCTTCATGATTTTTCATAGGCACAGTCAGTACAGACTGAGTATGGTAACCAGTACGCAAGTCCATACTGCGGGCCGCACTTAAATCGTATTGCTGACAGGCATAAGCGTCCGGAATATGGATCATTTCCCCTTGTGCTGCGGCAATAGCCACTATAGCGTGCTGGTTCACCTGGCCGTCTTTGTAAATAGGAATAGAAGGAAAAGGGATAGGCACACCAGAACTGCCGCCCATATACAAATTCAGCGAATTGTTGATTAAGGTCTCAAACTTCAGACTTTTGTCCGCGGTCACTGAATAAATAGTACCGCCATCAGCCTGAGTTAAAGTTTGAGCGCTCGTTAAAATGCGCTCCAGCAGACGGGTTGTATTTCTCTCCACCGATAACGAAATACTAATGTCTATCAGATGCTGCAATACAGAAGGTTCAGTCATCATGTTTCACTACCATTACTACTTTTCTGCATGAGTATAGACGCCATCCCAATCTGCACCAGTTGGATGATGACGGTAATACTCTATTCGCTCCAGATAAAGACTATATAACTTGTGTGCAGAACCTTGCTGTAAGGAAAGCCACAGCTTTTCCGCTTCGTTCCAATGCTGTTGCAAATATAATGTCAGCGCCTGCTCATGCTGCTGTAATGCTACTGCAAAGCTGGCATTGCTCAGCAGCTCCGGGTCCAGAGGCTCATAGATAGTGACAGCTGCCGTTTTGCCTTTCACTTTGACTTTATCCACGGTACGAAAGCTGATGTGCCTGCACTGTTGTACCGTTGTTTCGCTGACTAAAAACCTGACCCCATAATATTTAGTCAGGCTTTCTAAGCGAGAGCCTAAATTCACCGCATCGCCAAGTACGGTATAAGCACGACGATACTCAGAACCCATGTCTCCGACATTCATTTCGCCAGTATTAACGCCGACCCCAATATCAAGGGCTGGCAGGCCATCCAAAACAAAACTTTTGCTCAGTTCATCGGTAATTTTAAGCATGGAAAAACCAGCTTTTACCGCAAGCTCAGCATGAGCTTTCACATCCAGAGGCGCATTCCAGAAAGCCATCACCATATCGCCAACGTATTTATCTATGGTGCCCTGATGCTCAAAAATAGTTTTGGTAATAGGCGAAAAGTAGCGGTTTAACAAGGATTTCAGTTCAGTGGCACTCAACTTTTCAGACAAGGTGGTAAAACCCCGGATGTCTGAAAACAACACCGACATCTCTTTTCTTTCTCCATCCAGACTCACGCTCTCAGGATGGTTCAGCATTTCATCAATATGAGCAGGAGGTACATACTGGTCAAAAATAGATTTAATTCGCGCTTTTTGTTGAGACGCCCCAAAAAAGCCATAAATCAAATTCAGCAACGTCAGACCCAGTATCAGTGACAAACTGGAGGTTAAGGGTAAATCCAGCTTCAATACATGCCAGCTGTATAAGTTCCCCGCTAAAGTCAACAGCAACAGACAGCCTCCTGTTAAAGCTAAACTGACAGGACCCAATGCAGGAAACAGCAGGCTCATCAGAGTCCCCAGCACCACTAAAAATAAAAAGACCAAAGCCTCAGCCCAATCCGGGTGAGAGTGGAGCAAGTCAGGATAAATCAAGCCTTCAAAGACATTGGCATGAACTTCCACTCCGGGGTACTGCACACCAACTGGAGTCGAGCGCAAATCGGCATGCCCAACTGCAGAGGTTCCCACAAAAACGACGGCATCTTTGAATAGTGTTTTATCCACAGCGCCTTGCACTGCATCTACAGCAGAAATATAAGGAAAACTCCGGGCTGGACCACGATAAGGGATAAGAACCCGGCCATTTAAGTCGGTGTTAATACGGGTGTTACCCACTGTGACACCCACTATGGTATTCATCTGCTGCAACGCTGCAGTCTCTACCTTTAACTCCTGTGCAAGAGCATACAAACGCGCGGCCTCCAGTGCCAGTGACGGATAAACCTTGTCCTGATAACGAATTAACAAAGCGGCCTGCCGGATAAAACCGTCGGGATCTGGGGATGAATTAATGAAACCTGTTCCTGCACTTTGCTGCTGAAGCACAGCTGTATTGGCCACATAACCGGCAAACTGACTGACAGAGCTTTGACGGACCGGAGAATCCAACACCACATAAGTGTCAGGCAACTGGCCTACCGCCAGTTGTTCCTGCTGAAATAAAAAACCCAGCACCACATCTTTATTTTCCAGGCTGGAAGCAAACTGATGGTCAGCATCCAACAGAGGGGCTATCTGCTGCAATTCCGCAGTGGTTGCAGCAGACAATTGCTGCTGACCAGACTGCAACACTTGCTGTGCCGGGTTGCGCTCAGGCTCAGAAAAAATTACATCAAAGGCAACCACTGAAGCACCTGCTGTAGTTAATTGCTCCAGCATCTGCGCTACCAGTTGACGGCTCCATGGCCAGCGGCCCAGCTGTTTCAGACTTTTTTCGTCGATATCAACTATCACTACAGGCAGGTCTTTGACCTCTCTGTAAGGCAACATCAATGTTAAACGACTATCGTACAACAAGCCGTCCAATCGTTTTAACACAGACTGCTCTGAGTACACTGCACTCAGTTGAACCAGCACCAGCACCGTGCTAAAGAACAGGCTACAGAGTATGACCCATTGATGACGCCGCCAATACTTCAGCACCAAAGCTCCAATCCTTCCTTCGCCATCACAACTTCAGGTTGTTGGCCACTCAACTCTTGCGCAAGCTGATCCAACTGCAAATCAGTGCGTACCGGGTCATGGCTGAAAATGACCAGTTTTTTCACTTGAGCTTCATTGGCTAACTGCACAGCCTGACTGACCAGCGAATGGCCCCAGCCTAGTTTATAAGGCATATCTGTTTCCAGATACTGGCCATCGTGGATCAGTAAGTCCACACCGGCAACAAACTCCAGCCACCGTGCTCTTGAGGTTAATGCTTGTTGTGGCGGGAACAACTCATTGTCTGTGACATAAGCCACAGCTTGTCCGTCAGCGCTGATACGGTATGCACTACCAGAACCCGGATGATTCAATCGGCAACGTTGGATATAAAAATCGCCTAATTGCCACTGCTCCTCAACCACCGGAGTAATACGGATCACTGATGGAAGCTGGTGTGGTGCTATGGGGAAAAACTCACCGGACATTTGTTTTAGAATGGCGTCATGCTCTGCGTTCAGGGTGTTTCCCGGGATGATTCGGATTTGACGCCCTGGCTGATACGCAGGTGCAAAAAAAGGAAAACCCTGAATATGGTCCCAGTGGTTATGACTGAGCAGTAACACCAGCTCTTCAACACCCGTCGCCAGTTCCTGCCCCAGCTTTCGGATCCCTGTACCCGCATCAAGAATTAATTGCTGGCCACTTTGACTGGTCAGCAACACACAAGGAGTGTTCCCGCCATAACGTTGTGTATCAGCCCCGGGAGTCGGAATAGAGCCACGCACACCATAAAATTTAATCTGCATAATGGCTCACTAAATAGGGTTCGACTGATACAACAGATACTGCCGCAAAGTCGCACTGTAACTGCCACCGCTATAGAAACTCCAGCCAAGCGTCACCTTACTACTGGTGAGCTCCAAAAATAAATCAGCATTGAGGCCAAGGCCAGTAAACAGGTAAGCACCATAGGTGGCTGAACCTGGTTCGAATGCAGGATCCCATCGCCCCACATTACTGCCACTGCCATCCAGCAGCACTCGTCCAACCCAGGCATTGACGCCATAACGTCCAGCCATCAGTAATCTGCCCGCTGTGTCAACATGAATAGTCTTGATTTCCAGATCAACAGGAACCTGATCACTGAAGCTGTCAAATACTTTTGGTACCCCGGCGTTGAATGAGGTATCTGTGGACCCATCCTGCTCCAGTCGATACAAATAATGTGCCTCATCCCCTTCATAGTTTTTTGATACCGCAAAGATCAGATGTCGTCCGGCATCCAAATCCATCGCATTGAGGTACTCAGAATATTTGGTCTGGTCATTGCTGTTATCAACCAGATTGATCACGCTGTAGCCCTGAGCCGCGTCACCAAAAGGTTCAGCAGGACTATGAGTTGTATTCATCAGCAGACCTGCTGAATTAAAGCGGGCAACATAGAGCCGTGGATCGGCCATGATCTTGTATTGACCTGCAATGATCAGACTGTTATCCACCGGATCCAGTTTCATTTGACTGAGCCTTTCTTCAGTCTGGGCGTTGCTATCTATTTCAGTAAATAGTGTAAAGCCTGCTGCTGACGAACCAAAGTTACCGGCGTCCAGCGAGCCGTCTGTATTGAACTGCAACAAGGCAATATCAAAATTGTCATGAGATTGACTGTATTCAGCCCCAACAATCAGATGATCGTCAGCTCTCAGCTGTAAACGCACTGCCGCTGACCCACTGTAGTTACCCAGCTGGGCCGGGATTAAATCCACAATGCCGCCTGCAAAACTCTGATCGACAGAGCCATACTGATCCAATCTGGCGACAAAACCAATCTGATCATTGTTTGTATCCAGACCCGCACCTGCCACATACAACTGATTCGAACCAGCTTCGAGTACTGTATTCACTTCCATCTGCGCCAGTTGGTCATCCGCCAGCAAGACCAGACCATGATTGCCAAAACTAGGGTCTAAAGCGCCGCTTGAGGTGAGTCTGCCGACAAAAGCCTGCTGGTAAATCCCATTCAGATAAGAATAGCTGTAGCCATAAAACAGCGTTTTATTTACCTGACTGCCCAGCACTAACCTGCGACTTCCCTGCACAACGTCACTACTGAAACCCGCATTAAACCAGCGTTGACCATCCGCTGAAAATGCTGTTTCCGCGGCCAGAGTAGTAGGTTGATATTTACCAACCCAGTTAAAACTGACAGTGCCAACAGCACCATAATTCGGATGACTGAACTGCTGCAATAACCAGAGGGCCGCCCCATCAGTTTGCAGATCCACAGCCTCGAACTGCCCTTCTGCAGCAACAGGTTGATCCTGTATAAATTGCCCCGTCAAATCGTACTGACTGACAGAAACCACATCATTATTTGCAGTTGCTGTGCTGGTCAAAATATAAAGTCCGGTTGCATCAATGGCCATGGACTTGTAATACAAAGGCTGACCAGCGTTACCATAAACCAGTGTAAAGCCTGAGTTGCTGCCAAAAGCAGGATCAAGACTGCCATTATCCGTCAGTTTAAACAGCAGTCCATCCGGGCTGGCAGGAGCAGAGGATTCAGTGACAGTACCGATCAGATACAATTCATCGTTATACAGCTCAGCGTCGTAAGCGATAGAACCTGCTAATGCAAAATCATACTGCTGATACCCGGAACAGACCGGAGGTAATGCAGTATTACAACCAAAAGCCGTAGTGTCGGGGTTAAAAGAAGACGAAAAACGGGCTACTGTAATATAACCAGTGGACGACTGACCTATGGCGTAATAGTTGTGGTCGGAGTCCTGCCGCACCAGATCAAACTGTTCCATACTGCCCAGCGTACTGACCCACCCAGCCTGATAGCCGGAATCAGCAAACTCAAACAGGAAAGCACTACCGTCTTTGCTGCCAGACACCACATAATGCCCAAGATGGTTCAGCATAAGATCAGTGGCCTGCACATCACCGCTATCACAGGGGCTGAATTGACAAAGAACATAACCCAGCATGTTGCCGAAATTGCTGTCCAATGTACCATTTTCACTGAGTTTAATCAGGTAGAAACCTGAACCGGCGCTTTCACTGTAGTTCGCCAATACGACCAGCTCGTTGCTGCTGGTTAATACGCCAGCGACAGCCTGCTCTGTAGTGTAGACAGAAAGTATCTTACTTCTGAACACACCTTTGTCCGCATAAGCAGGATCGACGGAGCCATCCGCATTCAGCCGGACAACAAAAATCTCCTGTTCTGAAGAGTTCGCTACAGTACCCAGTATCAGGCTGCGGCCATCATTTAATGGAATAATTTGCGCAGGTTCGTTGTATTCGCCACTGAGCATCATGTCCAGTGTCAGATTCGAACCACCGGCAAAGCCTGTGTCTGCAATAACGGTCGTTTCTTCGGTCTGGGCCGCAATTACAGTGATCACCACAGTCGCAGTATCCACCAGACTGGCATCACCGTTTTCCGTCACTTTCACCACCAGACTGTAAGAAGCTGTGCTGCCTGCATCAAGCAAAGACGAATTCACCACCTTGATAATACCGCCGGAAATAATGGCAAAAACACCGTCAGAGTTGCCCGCTATGATTTCGTAACTGTAATTGCCCGGGTCGACATCATAGAGAGTCATGGTCATCACATGCTGCAAATCGGCATAGTCATCTGAAATGGTCACAGTGGCATCTTGCAAAGAGGGCGGATCATTAACCGGAGCAATATTCAGTTCCACCTGAGCATCTGATGTTTCAGTGCCCTGCGTCAGACGATAAGTGAAGTAGTAAGCCCCATAGGTATTGGCTGCAGGCTGATAGGTAAAAGTACCATCAGCATTTAAACTTAAGCTGCCATAAGCTGGCCCCTGCATCAGGCTGACACTAATACTTTCATCAGGATCAAAACTATCATTTTGCAGCAAAGAGTGACTGGCCTGCACTGTCAGAAGGCTATCTTCATCCAGAGTGTAAGCATCAAAATTTGCCTGCAAAGGTGGCGGAGTGTAAGTCACATTTAAAAGTACTGTCGCCTGAGCGCTGTAAGTGCCGTTTGATGCCTGATAAATAAAGCTGTCTGTGCCGTAAAATGATGACACTGGTGTATAAACAAAACTACCATCCGTATTGAATATCAACTGCCCATGTGAAGGTCCGGAAATCAGACTGGCAGCCAAATCTGCCCCCGAAGACTCAGTGTCATTTGCCAGCACGCCAGGTGTGGCAGTTAAGGTTGCCCCCTGAGCCAGGTTGTAACTATCCGGATGTGCAATCACAGGTGCAGCTAAAATTTCGATCTGAAGCAACGCCTGATCGATCAACCCATAACTGTCCGTCACCTGCACCAGTAAAGATTGGGTGGACCCTGACAGCAGAGCCAGAGCTGCATTATCAGCTACAGTCAGAGCCCCTGCAGCTGATAAGCTGAACAAACCAGCACTGTTGCCGCTGACAATGCTAAAAAACGCTGTATCATCAGGATCGTTGTCTGCCACAGTTAGCTGAGCAATCTGGTAGCCACTGGCAGCGTTGGCAAAAACCTGATAGCTGGCATCAGCTAAAACCGGAGCCGATGCCTGATAAATAATATTAATCACTACAGTGCCCGTGCTGGACGCGCCCTGGCCATCCCAAACCCTGAACACAAAGCTGTCAGAGCCAGTTGCCTGAGTGTTGGCAAAATAGCTGAAGCTGCCGTCCTCCGATAACTGCACTGAACCTTTTGTGGGTGGAACCACAACCTGAGGGTCTAAAGTTAAACTCTGATCATCCACATCAAAGGCGTACGCCAATAAACCAGGGGCAGCCACCGACAATACAGTGTTATTATTGACCGAAAAGCCGGAGGCCTGCACTACAGGGGGATCATTTTGTGCTGTGACAGTAAGAACTACGGTCGCAGAGCTCACCAAGGCTGATGGGTCTTTGATCTGATAACTAAAGCTGTCGATACCAAAAAAATCCTGATTAGGTATGTACTGAAAACTGCCGTCCGAAGCCAGGATCAGCTGACCATTTTGTACTGTACTGAGTAATTCAGTCACTAAACTGATGCTATCACCATCAGGATCTGTATCATTGGCTAAAACACCGGCCGTGGCGGCTACAGTCAGTTGCTCGTCCTCTCCCAACTGGTAGCTGTCATTTTGGGCAACAGGAGCCGCGTTGGTCATTTCAATACGAAGTGTGACTTTAGCCTGTGCAACCCCACCTTGCGGATCACTCACCTGATAGACAAAAAAATCTTCTCCTGTGAAATTTGCGATTGGGGTATAAGTGAAAGCACCGTCCGGACTCAGTTGCACACTGCCATGGGCTGGAGCAATGACGGCAATGCTGTCAAGCACCAGAGTATCACCGTCAATATCCAGATCATTGGTCAAAACCCCTGGGGCAGCCAGGGTCAGGCTGGTATTTTTGTTCAGACTGTAACTGTCATCTAATGCGGTTGGCACATCATTCGCTGGTAACACTGTCAGACTCACCAGGGCCTGTGCAATCAAACCCTGAGTGTCCGTGATCTGGTAAATGAAGCTGTCATTGCCGGAAAAATTGGCAGCAGGGATGTAAATAAAAGAGCCATCCGCATTCAGGACAACAGAGCCATTGTCAGGTGAACGTACAGCCTGAAGGTCCAGACTGAAGCGGCGATCATCAGGATGACTGTCATTGCTCAACAGAAATCCTCTGAATTCAGTGTCTTCACTCAGGCTAAATTCATCCGGTAACGCAACAGGCGCAGAGAACTCAGGAGCTCCGACCGGCTGGATCACATGCTGTTCTGAGTACAGGCTTTCACCCGACGAATCGACACCAGTGATCAGCATAAAATAGCGGCGATTATCCTCCAGAGCGGGCACAGAAAACCCGGTTTGAGTCAGAGCTAAAAACTGTCTGCCGCCGGTTTTACTAAGAATATTTTCAGGGGTAATGCCTGGTTGCCCGGCAATATACAGATTGTAACGACGGGCCTTACTGTTTGCCGTCCAATTGACCTGTAAAGCCCCCGCACTACGACTGGTGTTGACCCCAACCACAGGCTCCGGCAACCATTCAATGTCGCGGGCATCGAATAAAATGCGGTTCCCCAGTAAGTCCTCCAGCCAGAGCTCTAAGCGCAGAGACCCCGGCGTTAAACCAAAATTGCGGGGGTTTACCCCTGTCAGAGTTTGCGAGAAGGATGAACCGCAATTCGTCTCACACAAGACCAATGCCTGTTCACTGCCATTAAACCCCACTAACACTCTGGCTATGCCATCCGGATCAGCCACATCCACAGCAATAGTCAGATTGCCACTGATAAGCTCGCCTGAACGTGGAAAACGATAAGTGGCGGTTCCGTTTCCGACGGCAAGACCTTGTACCTCATTACTCCGTAAAGGTGCACCAGCCGCCAGAGCGTTGTAACCAAAAGCAACCATCAGGCCCATTTCTACCGGCGTTTCACTCACCGGAGGCGGAGACACCGGAGGTTGTTCACCTGCAGGGTTATCCGATACAGTTTCGCTCCCGGAACCGCCCCCACATGCAGCCAGCAGGACACAAAAAGTGAGGGCTATCCAGCGTAGAAAAAACTCACGAAGCAGAACTACACCCATAGTTTTATCCTTCAAGGCAGAGCTATTTGATCAAAAAGATCCCACCTGCTGTTGTTGCAGGGTCTGCAGTTTCACTCAGCACAAACTGACCGAGGATCTGATCAATACCGTCCACAAACAGGGTATCTATCTGGCCTTGAGCTCTTTCATTACCGTGACTGGCGAAATTAATGCCCAGTTCCAGTTGGTCAACATTCACCACACCGTTAAAAGCTGCAAACCATTCCCCACCCGCGTCATTAAAAGACAACTCCCCCTGAGGGACTGTGCCGTTGTCAAAATCTATCGTCATACTGACCTGAAAAGCAGACACTGCACCTTCGGTGCTTTGCACGCTGAATTGTTGAAGACTGCCATACTGATAACTGCCTGATCGGGCAGCAATCAAGTCAGCAACAGGAATTTGATTACTACTGCCCTGATACGCCTGCTCCGCAATAAAAGACGTATCTTCAGATCCCGGAGCTGAGATTGAATTAGTCGCATCGGTAAAAGCTGTAGCAGCAGTTGAACCTGAGCCGCTGTCTGTCCCTGTATTAGTGGTGCTACTGGCTGTATCTCCGGCAAATTCAGCAGGAGGTGCTAATAAAGGCGTCACCTGACCGGCTGCAGTGATTTGTGCAAAGGAAGCACTTTGACCACCACCGAAAGTGATATTCTCCACCGAACCATCGGCACGGGTAATTTGTAACTCAATCTGACCATCCCATACGCCTACCAACATGATTTCCTTGATATAAGACACCTGAAATGTAGTGCCTCTGATACCAATGCTGCCCACAGGAGTTTTCAGCTGATAATTACCAGCATCCCCTTTAATGGAACCCGTCACTGTACGTAAACTGCCTTTGACCAGCTCCATAACCACGGACCCCTGTTCAGTGGCTGAGCCAGCTTTGTACTCGGAGATCAAAAGTTCTGTGTCACTTTGCAAGGCTAACAATGCTCCATCCAGCATTCTGAACTGGGCCTGGCTTTGTACACCAGTGTTGACCTGGTCAATGTTAAAAACCGGTGCTTTACGGCTCAACCCGCGACTTTGTTGGGTATCTGTTGCTGTTGCTGTAACGGTGCCCCGGGCCATCAGCGTCAAACCTGCATTCTTTGTCTGTTCCTGCGCTGACACAACAACACAGAACAAAGCCACAACCGGCAACACATATAGCTTAAACTTAGAACGCATAACTGGCTCCTAGTACACATTCAGTGCGGTCATACTCATACAAAGTGACAGGGCTGCTCTTATCAGTGTAGCTACATCTGAGTTCAGTGCTGAGTGAAGCTGAATACTGCCAAATCCAGCTGGCGGTGAAAGAGAACAGCGATTCGTCCCGCTCAACTCTGAATAAAGGATGGGGAGCTTTATAACCAATGTCCTGCAGTTCAGCCCTGCCGATCAGAACATGTGCAGCATTGGCTAACCAGATACTGGTATAACTTAACGAGTTCACATCTCTGCTGTTGTAGTCTGCACTATCCAGACGGCTACGCTCATTAGAGAAACTGACACTTGCCTGGTTAATCCAGCGATGTCCTTTACGCTCCCACGACGCGGTGATGGCATGCACGGTCAGATTTAATCTGTCATCTATTCTGTTGTCTGAACGGCCCGACAACCATTGCACAGCAAAGGAGTTCAGCGCATTAAACTGATACTGCCCACTGATTTGCCCCCCCCAGTCATTACGGTACAACTGCCCCCCCAGTCGCAAAGGTCTGGTGTAGGCACGCATACTGTAGCTATAGTGCTGATAATCAGCTTCGTAACCCAGGCGGGCCGCCAGTGTTTCACGGTCAAATTCGGATAACTGATTAAACTGAGTAGCACCGAGCTGGACATCTGCGAGCCAGGCATAACGCTGATCCTGCTGCCAGCGGCCGTCAAAGTTGTACCCTAACTGGTGGAAGTAGTCACTGCTTGCTTTGCTTTGCGGGAACACGTCAATTTCACCCAATGACGGAATAAAAATCCGGTCTTCCGCTGTGCCACTATTGACGTTGTCATCATGACCAAAAGCATATTTGATTTTATGCCGCTGATAACCGCTTAACTTCTTCTGTTCCCATTCTGCTGCGCTACGCAGCTTAGCAACAGGCTCGGCTAAATCGGCCTGAGGCTGAGATTCCAATTGGGTAAGCTGATGTAAAGCTGCGGGGTAATTTTTGGTTTTGTAATACGCCTGAGCCAAAGTAAAACGAGCCTGCTGCCATGCAGGTTTTTCTGCCACAACCCGTTCAAGCGCAAACACAGCTCTGTCATTTTGCCCGACCTCTAAGGCTATACGCCCATAAGCCATATCAAAATCAGCATCGCCAGCCAATTCAGTTTCCAAAGCTGTCGCCAGTTGAAAAGCCTGTACCATCTGACCGGATTGCACCAACTGAATAAATTTTGTTTTTTGCTGTTCAATGCTGAGTGTTTCAGCTTGCAAGGTACAGACTGGAGTGCTGAGCAGACTCAGAATGAGAATTCGCAGTACAACCAAGGCGTTGAGTTTTACCTTTTGTCCCCCGACTTTTTCCACAGCAACCTCATTTATCGTATTGTGGCCGGACAGATACGATGTCGCCCGGCCTGTTTATTGTTCTGCTGTTAGAGGAATAGCAGGAAATGTAAAAAATGAAAGTGATCACCCTGTATTTCACTGCAGAAAAGGAAAATAAATAATGCGGATAAACATAGATTTAACCACGAATTGACCCAGTCTAAAGCTGTACTTTTGTCAAATCGCTGTAGCGACTGGCGAACTGAAGTTTAAAGGTTAAAATTAAGTAAACAGCCCCTTCTAAGGATAGATCATGGCACTGGCATTAGTTCACAGCAGAGCCCGCTGCGGTTTACAGGCTCCGCTCGTCACAGTGGAGGTGCACCTGAGTCGTGGTTTGCCGGGATTTCAACTGGTGGGCTTGCCAGAAACCTCAGTCAAAGAGGCAAAAGACAGAGTACGCAGTGCTTTGATCAATAGCGGTTTTGAGTTTCCGGATCATAAAATCACCGTCAATCTGGCGCCGGCCGATCTTCCCAAAGAAGGAGGGCGTTTTGATTTGGCCATAGCCCTTGGCATCTTGCATGCGAGCGGTCAGCTGCAAGCGACTTTATCGGGCTATGAGTTTTTTGGCGAGCTGGCGTTATCCGGAGAAATTCGCAGTATAGTCGGCGAAATTCCTTTGGCCCTGGCCTGTAAAATGGCCGGACATACAGCGGTGTTTCCGCTGCAAAATGCGATACAAGCGCAACAAATCCCGGATATGCAGCTTTGTGGTGCCGAGCATTTATTGCAACTTCATGCATTTTTATTGCAACAACAGGCTTTACCCGCTATACCCGCAATTCCAGACATTCAGGTGGAGTCTTACCCGGATCTGGCCGAAGTTCGTGGTCAGGCTCAGGCGAAAAGAGTATTGGAAATAGCCGCAGCCGGTGAACACAATTTGCTGATGTTTGGCCCGGCTGGTACAGGCAAATCTATGCTGGCTCAACGTTTACCCGGTATTTTACCTGGCCTGAGTGATCAGGAAGCGCTGGAAACTGCAGCTATTTATTCTGTGGCAGCGCAACCCCGCACCTTGCAACAGTGGCATCAGCGGCCCTTTCGCCAGCCTCATCACACCTGCTCTGCTGTCGCTTTGGTTGGAGGCGGTTCTGTGCCCCGTCCCGGAGAAATATCCTTAGCACACAGCGGAATTTTATTTTTAGATGAGGCTCCTGAATTTCCGCGCCTTGTGCTCGAATCATTACGCCAGCCTTTGGAAAGTGGCAAAGTCTATATTTCACGGGCAGCACGACAGGCTGAGTTTCCGGCCTGTGTTCAGTTAGTGGTTGCCTTGAACCCAAGCCCTTCCGGACACCACAAAGATGGCCGTTCCAGCCCGGAACAAATTCGCCGCTATTTAAGCCGCTTATCCGGCCCCTTTCTGGACCGTATTGAATTGCAGGTAGAAGTCCCGCTGTTACCCAAAGGCAGTTTAAGCCAGCATAAACAAGAAGAGTCCAGTGCGCAGGTGAAACAAAGAGTGCTGTCGGCACGGACTATTCAGTGGCAACGGCAAGGCAAAACCAATGCACGCCTAAACCTGACAGAGCTGGAGCAATATTGTTATTTAACTCCGTCAGATGCAGATTTTTTTGAGAACAGTCTGAACCAACTAAAACTCTCTGCCCGCAGTTATCACAAACTGCTCAAAGTAGCCCGGACTCTGGCCGATTTAGCTCAGCGCCCACAAATAGAGCGCGCTGATTTACTCGAAGCTTTAAGTTATCGATCCTTTGACCGTTTACTTCACTATCTGCAATCTTAAGTTTCTTTGGTTGGCCGGGCCTGATGCACACCGAAAAACTGGCTGATGGCTATCGCCAGCACACCAGACAACATCAGTAAGGAAAAAGGTAAAGCTGTCCCTGTGTAAGCCAGGGCTAACAAAGGCCCGGCTAAAGCACCACTGCCAAATCGCAGTGTCCCGATCACCGCAGTTGCTGTGCCACTATGCTCTGGAAAACGCATCAAAATCATCGCATCCGCATTGGTAGCAATCAAACCTAAACTTGCCATCAGCGGCGCTATACTCAGCACAGTCAGCACTAGCCCCAATTCAAGCCAGTTTGCCAGACACAGCACCATGGCACTGCATAGCGCTGATACCAGCCCCAGATTCAGCATAAACTGTGGACCAAAGCGGCTGACCAACCTGCTGTTACAGAAATTGGCCAGCATCAACATCCCCACATTCAGCGCAAACAGCAGGCTGAATACTTGTTCGTTGACTCCATAGTATTCTATGTACACAAAAGGAACAGCGGTCAAAAAGCAAAAGAAAGAAAAAGAGGCAAACATCGAAGTCGCAATTTGTGGTCGTGCCGCTACATGGGCAAAAACAAAACGATAACCAGAGAGAAACTCCGGTTGGCGTCCTTTCACCACAGGTACAGGGTCAGGTAAAAAACGCCAGGTCAGCAGCAGGATCAATGCCGAATACAAGGCCAACACTAAAAAGATATCCTGCCAATGTCCAACCCAGAGCACAGCACTGCCTATAGCAGGTGCGATCAATGGAGCCATCATCATAATCATTGAAACATAAGACATGCCTTTGGCGGTATTTTCCTGATACAAAGCACGGATAACCCCGGGAACAACTACGGTAGCGGCACTACCGGCAAAAGCCTGCAGAGCGCGTAACACCAACAACCACTGTGCGTCATGGCAAAAGGCTAATGCGAAACTGGCCAGACAAAAAAAACACAGCCCGCCCAGAGCCAAAGGACGACGGCCAATAGCATCAGCCAGGGGACCAAACAGCAACATTCCCACCCCATAAGCGGCCAGATAAATACTCAGGGATTGTTGGATAACCCCTATATCTGTGCCTAATTCATCAGCCATCACGGGCATGGCAGGCAAATACATATCAATGGCAAGAGGAGTAATAGCGATGATACTGGCAAGCAGTGCCAATAAACCAAAAGAAACTGTTTTACTCATGTTGGGATCCAGACAGGAAGTGCTTCAATAATACCTGATTTGAGCAAATTTATTGGCCGCGCCATCTTAAAAATTGCGACACTGGTCCCGAACTGTGTTAAAACCAGTCAGAGACCTTATGCCTTGCCGGAGTTTTTTATGAAACTTTTTGTTTTATTCGTCAGTTTGGTCTGCTTATGCGCACAAGCCGCTGTTAAAGTGGGTTTACATGATTCAGCCCCCTGGGCTTACCGTAATGCTCAAGGGGTAATTACCGGTGTGGACTATGAGATAGTAAAAGCTATTTTGCAGCATCAAGGGATTGAAGCCGAGTTTGAACTCTACAGTTACAGCCGCTTACTCAAACTTTTTTCAGAACAGAAACTGGATATAGCCAGCCCGGTTGCGGTTCCTTATCCGGGAGCATTTTACAGCCAGCCCTATTTCACTGTGTTGGATGTTGTCGTCAATAAAAGCACTAAAACAATGAAAATCAATAACATCAACGATCTGACAGGAAAAACTATTGTCGCCTATCAGCAGGCCAGTGAGGTTTTAGGCCCGGATTTTTCCGCCATCATTAAAACAGCCCATTATCTCGAAGAAGCGGACCGCGAGAAACAATTTGAGTTGTTGATGAATGACCGGGTTCAACTGATGGTGGGAGATATAAAAGTGCTCAGCTATTATGCCAATAAGAATTATGGCCATGGCACTCTGCAAATACATAAGATTTTTCCATCCGTGGATTACCCGGCGGCGTTCTGGAACTCAGAGTTACAGGCAAAATTTAATTCTGGCCTGATCCATCTGAAAGAATCAGGCGAATTTCAGAAAATCCACGACCAGCCCAGGCTTTAATCCAGTGTTTTTATCACTGTAGCTGGATTGCCAGCCACCACCACAGACGCAGGTACGTCTTTAGTGACCACAGCACCAGCAGCGATGACTGCACCATCACCTATACGGACGCCAGGTAAAATAATAGCGCCGCCACCGATCCAGACTGCATTCCCTATAGTAATCGCCAAAGCTTTTTCCAGTCCGCTTTTACGCTGGGTAGCATCCAGCGGGTGAGTCACAGTGTATATCTGCACACCGGGCCCCAATAGCACATCATCACCAATACTGACTTTGCCCGCATCTAAAATAACGCAGTTATGATTGGCATAAAAGTTCTGGCCCAGCTCAATATTACGACCATAATCACAAAAGAAATTGGGCTCTATGTAGCAACTGCCCAACTTGCCAAAAAGCTGCCCGGCCAGCTGTTGATGGGCTTTAAAAGGCAAAGGACCTTGCTGATTCATTTGGGCACACAAAGCTTTGGCATATTGGCGTTGTTTAACCAGTGCTTTGTCTGCTGGATTAAACCACAATCCTGCAGCCATTTTTTCTTGCTCTGTCATAGGTCTCTGCCTCATTAAACTTATAGGTCATCTGCCGATCTGTGCTGGGCTGTTAGCATAAAGCCTCAGTCTTTTTATAGTGTTATGCGTTGGAATAGAGATATACTAAGCCTAATGTCGTTGCTTAGCCGGATTAAGAGATGAAAAAAACTAAAGTAATTACCACTGAAGAAATATTGCTCACGCTCTGCCATTCCGTGACTCAGGTATTGGCTGCAGCTGGCAACGATAAGGTTGCCTATTCACCTATGGTGCAGAAAATTCAAAAAACCTGCCTGCGCCCTGATTTGGGTTGTTTTGTGTTATTTGATGGTGGTTTTTCTGGTTTAGTTATTATCAACTTTACCGCTCAGGCCGCTATGGAAATTTACCGTAAGTACATGATGAGCATGGGTATGCCTGAATCTGAACTTGCAAATTTCCATACCTCAGACGAGGTAGGTAATGTGATGGGTGAGCTGATGAACCAAATAGTGGGGGACTTCACCAACAGAGTCCGGATTGAGCTGCAAACGTCTATTAATCAAAGCCAACCTAAAATGATGGCGATTAACAAACAAGTACAAATCATGATCAATACTCAGTTGGACCAGCCTCAGGCCAGACGAGTCACCTTCAGTACACCCAACCACGCCATTTTCTATATGGAATTGTCGATGGATAAAACCGAATTTATCCAATTACACGACTTTATACCGCCGCAGGATGAAAATCCGGATGATATCATCGCCAACACCAATGCAACTGAAGCAGAAACTGTAGAGGTACTCACCTCGGATGCGGACGACGATTTTCTGAAAAACCTCGGTCTTTAACTATCCTTGCCTGCCGTTGGCTCACCGGACTAACGGCAGTCTAATCCTGAAACAAGCGCCCCCCAACACACTGTCTTCAACCCTGATACTTGCCTGATGCCATTCCATCACCCGGCTGACAATAGCAAGCCCCAGACCAAAACCGCCAAAACCTTTTTGCCTGCTTGGGTCCAACCTGACAAAAGGCTTCAGAATTTCTGTTCTTTGTTCCAAAGCTATACCAGGTCCGTCATCCTCCACTGTAATTTCAATCAGCTCTTGTTTTGCTTCAAGTGTCAGCAGCACCTGAGTACGGGCAAACCTTTTGGCGTTCACCAGCAAATTCTGTATAGCTCTTTCCAGATAATGACCGTCGCAGACATAAACACAGCAAGCAGTCACCTGAAGTTCAACAGGGGCTCCTGGTAATGGAGATAACTTTTCGACTAAGTTTTGTAACAGTTCAGATAAATCAACCTGCTGCATCTTCAATTGCGGCTGTGCCGATTCCAGGCGGGCATAGTCCAACATCTCGTCAACCAGATGCTCCAGCTCTTTCACATCATTTAGCATCAATTGCTTTTCATCTGCAGGCAAAGCAGATAATTCCAAAGCAAAACTCAAACGGGCTAAAGGGGTGCGTAATTCATGTGAGACCGCCTGAGTCATTTCACGCTGCAAACCCAGCAAACGCTGAATTTGTTGACGCATCTGTTCAAAACTCAGCGCAATAGGGGCGATAAAAGACCGGACTGGCACAGTAGCAGCCGCATTAGGCTCTGATAATTGTTGCTTTAGCTTTTGAATATCCCGGGCAACAGGCCAAAGCCATAACCAGACAGCCACAGCTAACAACCCCAAAAACAACAGACTAAACCAGTAGGAGGGCACAGCACTTTCAGTCAAATCAGCAGGTCCCAGCTGCCACAATTCGCCTTGTTGCATCGCATAAAAAAACACCTGATCTTTGGTAAACAGAGGAACCACCTGACCTGCTTTTAATGCCGTCAGTTCAGAGTCAGACCATAATATACTGCCAGCGGGCAGCTGAGTGGCGGGCAAAGCAGAAGACAACTTTGCTGCAGGTAAAGCTTGGGTACTGAGTTGTCCTGCCAGATTATCGGCCAGTAGCAGCACCCAGGGCGGAACCTGACTTTGAGTTTCCTGCCAGATCCGCTCTACAGTCCAGCCAACGCCAATCAGTACCAGCGAAATAAACAGATAAAAATGCAGGAATAACCTGGACACTAGTTAACTATTCCAGGCATCAGCAACAAACAGGTAGCCTTTACCCCAGACAGTTTTAATACGAAAAGGTGTTTCGGCATTATCGTTCAGTTTGCGGCGCAAGTGCGACACTCTGACATCCACAGTGCGATCTAAACCGTCGTATTCACGACCTATGATCTGTTTATGAATAGCTTCCCGTTTTACTGTCTGACCCGCATGTTTGGCCAACATCCATAACAAATCAAACTCATAGCTGGTTAACTCGACCAGTTGTCCGGCAAAATGCGCTTCTCTGGCACTGTTATTCAGATTCAACAGACCAAAGCTAAGCTCCTGATTTTCAGTTTTTTGTGCAGGACTTCCCCGTCTTAATAAAGCGTGTACCCTGGCCAGTAAGACGCGGGGTTCAACCGGTTTAATCACATAATCATCAGCTCCCAGTTCCAAACCCAGCACCTGATCAATATCACCTTGTTTGGCTGTTAACATCAGAATAGGCGCGCTAAACCAGGGCCGTATAGTACGGCATACAGTAAAACCATCCATACCTGGCAACATCAAATCCAGGATCAGCAGATCAGGCAACCAGGCCTGACAAATAGCAGGAACTGTATCACCACGACTCTCCAGCCGAACCTCAAAACCTTGTTGCTGCAGAAAGCTCTGCACTAAAGCAGCTAAGCGGGCATCATCTTCAACCAGTAAGATTTTTTGCATCAAAACACACTCCAGGGAGCCACCAGACGTCGTCTTTTTTCCGGCTGACGGCTTAAGACTATTAACTCTTTTCGCAATAACACATGATGATCATTTTGCAATCTGACTTCGGTTTTACCCGGCCAGCTCAACAGTTGTTGCCACTCTCCCTGCCTGGCTTGCTGCCAGCATTGCACCTGCTGTTGTGCAAAATACAGACATAGATTTTCCGCCTTGTTGCTGGTCCAACTGACTTTGAGCTGTGCTTCACAGTTTTGCTCCGGTGTTGCAGAAACACAAAAAGCCGGACTTACTGACCAGCATAATTCAGCCCTGCATTCAGGGTTTTGGGCAGTTACCAGCAGCATATTACCGGCGAATAACAGCCCTAACATTCCCTATCCTTCGATCAATAAAAGCGATAACTCATACCTATAAACCAGGTCTGCACTGAATCATCCTGCACTAACGGACTATCCGTCATCGCATCATCCAAATGCAGATATCTATAAAAAGTCAGCACAGACCAGCGAGAAGTCAACGCTTTCTGCCAGCCTAAACGTAATTCAGGTTGCCAACTGGCTCGTCCATTATAACGCTCCAGATAATACAGCTCATCTTCGCCCACTCCATAGTAGGTATCGATCAGTTTGGCACTTTTCCAGTATAAGGTGGTACTCAGATCAAATTGCCCGCCAGCCAGAGGCCAAAAGCGCGACCAACTCAGACTAGCGTTCTGGCCTTCGTACCTGGAGTTGATGTCTTGCCACAGATTCAGTCTGCTTTGCCATTGCTCCCCGAACCAGTTGAATTGCAATCCGGCATCTACTGCTGTGGGGCGTTTTTTAACATGCTCAACCGACACAGTACTCATGGACTTTTCGGTACCAGTATCCACTTCAGGGGGTAAGAATGCACCGGAGCTGTTCATAGTAATGACATTGCTGGCAAACCAACGCTGGAAGTAGCCTTTTTCCGGGTTCAACCGCATGACTACACTGGCAGCAAACTGATCATTCTGTACCAGACTGTAGCCTAAGGTGCCATTGTCGAAGAACCAGGTATCGGTATAGTAACTAAAATCCGGTAAAATCAGCATAGGAAAGCTGTCACCGTCATAAAGAGGGTTGCTGCGTTGTCCTGCACCTAAGGCCACAGACAGCTGAAATTGTTCAGGCTCTACGCAACCGTCTTCGTTTTTGTTGCATGCCAAAGCGGCGTTGCTACTCAAAAGGCAGATGAGAAAAAACCAAACTACTGATTTCATCGGACAGGTTACTCAGGCTATTAATGGCGCATACTGTAGCAGTTAATACAAAACAGCTTAAGCAAAGTTAACAACTTCGTACAAATTGCCGCACTCTGTCACAGCAAAGTCTTGCCAAAAAACGGGATCCACAGCTTAGCAAATTACGTAATTAATTCAGGGTATGAGGTTCTGAGCGCCATCCGCGAAAAGGATCCCAGACTGCAATTTAATGCTATGATGCCCGCTATAAATAAGAACAAACAAGCCAGTGACTGCGGAAGTAACTAAGAGCTATTGTAGGGACTGGGTTTATCCCGGCCTTTCTCGCAGATAAAGCCACGTTAAGACGACAAGAGATAGAGTCTTGCGGAGCATAGTTATCCTATGTGACTGGGGCGAGAGAGTGCAGTCAACGCAGCTGCAGCTTCAAGAAAGAAGGGTATATGAAGTCAACACATCAGCCAGGAATAGCCCCGATGACACCGATGAAAGGAAAAGCGACCTCTTTTGATATCGCTTATCTGGCCGGCGTATCGCAATCCACAGTTTCGCGTGCTTTGCGTGACAGCCCGGCGGTTAATCAGGAAACCAAAGACAAAATTTTTGCCATCGCCAAACAGCTGAACTACAAGGTGGATAAAAACGCCAGTAATTTGCGCAAGCAGACGACTGGTACTTTGGCACTGTTGTTGTTTGAAGACCCAACTGTAGACGAATCCCAGATTAACCCGTTTTTCCTCGCTATGCTGGGCAGTATTACCCGTGCCTGCAGCCAACGTGGGCATGATTTATTGGTCTCTTTCCAGCAACTAAGTAACGACTGGCATGCCGACTATGAAGACAGTAAAAAAGCCGATGGTATTATTCTGTTAGGTTATGGCGACTACAAAGATTACGAAGAAAAACTCAATACCTTGCTGGCGCAACAAACCCATTTTGTCTGTTGGGGAGCAGAAGTGCAGGGCCACCCTGAATTCACAATCCGCAGTAATAATCTGCAAGGCGGAAAGCTGGCTGGCCAACATCTGTTGCAACAAGGACGTCGCCGCTTTGCCTTTATTGGTAATGCATCCGATAACAGTCCTGAGTTTCTGGCCCGTTATCAGGGTATGGTTTATGCTCTTGAGCAGGCCGGAATAGCAGAAGACACAGTGGCGCAGCTGGATGCCATTTCCACAGAACAAGCGGGCTTTGATGCGATAAATCAACTGCATGCTCAGGGTAAAAGTTTTGACGCTCTGTTTTGTGCCAGTGATCTGATTGCAATAGGGGCTATTCGCGCCTTGCAGAAAAAAGGTCTGAAGGTGCCTGAAGATGTCGCTGTAGTAGGTTTTGATGATATACCTGTCGCTTCATTTTCGTCGCCGGCCTTAACCACTATTCAACAAAATACCTCTTTGGCTGGTGAAATGCTGGTAGTCAATTTATTAAAACTGATTAACCATCAAACCGTAGAGCTGACTGAAATTCAGCCAAAAATTATTGTCCGTCAATCTTGTGGTGCTGCAGAGCGTTAAGCTGCAGCCCAGGTTCCTTTGATGAAACAGTCCAACAAAGCTTTACATCCGCGCAACAAGCATCAGCAACCTTATGATTTCTCAGCTCTCTGTGCTGCAGTTCCTGCATTAACTCCTTTTGTCCGGGATAATGGTTATGGTGTGCTCTCCATAGACTTTGCCAATCCGGATGCAGTCAAAACCCTGAACCAGGCTTTATTAAAGCAGCTGTATTCTGTGCAGCACTGGCAACTGCCTGATGGTTTTTTATGCCCGGCAGTGCCGGGTCGGGTTGATTACCTGCATTACCTGGCCGACCTGCTAGCTTTGCTGAATAAAAACAAAGTTCCGACCGGCAGCAAAGTGCGGCTGTTGGATACAGGCTGCGGTGCCAACCTGATTTACCCATTACTTGCACAGGCAGAATATGGCTGGAAAGTTACGGCCTCAGAGCTGGATCCGGCAGCTACAGACGCAGCTCAGCTGTTGATCAAGCAAAATCAGCTAGAGCATAAAATTGTGCTGCGCCAGCAGCACAACTCTCAGCATATTTTTCACGGCATTATTCAGCCTGATGATTTATTTGATCTGACCTTATGTAACCCACCTTTTCATAGCTCAGCCGAACAAGCCTTGGCTGGCAGCGAACGTAAAGCTAAAAATCTGGGGTATAAAAAAGCAGAGCTGAATTTCGCAGGCCGTTCCCATGAACTCTGGTGCCATGGCGGAGAAGCAGCTTTTATCAAAACTATGATTGAGGAAAGTCAAAGTTATGCGCAGCAAGTACTGTGGTTTAGTAGCCTGGTTTCCAGGCAGGAGAATCTGCCAGCGCTGCAGCAGCAGTTAACTAAGCTCAGCGCAGAGCATCAGGTGATTGCTATGCAACAAGGCAATAAACAAAGCCGGATTCTGGTCTGGAGTTTTATGCCGGAAAAACAGCGCCAGCTATGGGGTCAGTTCAGATGGCAGAAGAAATAACAACCACAGCGGATGTGCTTCTGACCTGTCCATCGCCAAACAAGGCCAGAAGCGGGAGAACTCTTGTTTTGCCCCTTATTTAGAGGCTAAGCGGCGTGTTTTGACTCGCAGCACATACAAAGCCGCAATAATCCAGCTGACTCCACCTATCACCAGCGCGTAAATAGCCTGCTTGTCAAACAGATGGTTCACCAGCGAACCTAAAATACTGGCGGCCAGTAACTGAGGCAACACAATAAAGATATTAAATATCCCCATATAGACCCCCATTTTATTAGCAGGCAGGCTGTCGGCTAACAAAGCGTAAGGCAGAGATAAAATAGAGGCCCAGGCCATGCCTACACCTATCATAGGGATCCACAGCATCAGCGGATCTTCTATCCACATAAAACCAAATAAACCAAAAGCACCACAGACCAGGTTAAAACTATGGGTCAGTTGAATACTGCTTTTTCGCACCATGACAGGGATCAAAATAGCCGCAATAGCCGCAAAACCATTGTAGATAGCGAACAATATCCCCACCCAATCTGCGCCTTCATTGTAGGCAGCCGATGTCGTATCGCTGCTGCCATAATGAGTGGCTGTTACAGCAGCTGTGGTATAAATCCATAATGAAAACAGCGCAAACCAGGAGAAAAATTGCACTACAGCTAAGCGCCGCATCGTAATAGGCATGCTGTACAAGTCGTCGACTATTTGCACCACCATATTGTAGTTTTCTTTGGTTTTGTACCAGCTGGTCAGCCATTGCAATAAACCAAAAGCAGCTAAACCACCACCGAGAATATACAGCTGTTTGTCCATATCCCAGTTGTACACAACCGTCAGACAGATAATACCGACCAGCACAAAAGCCCAGCCACGGTGGAAATAGGTTTTGCCTGAACCTGCAGGTTGCATTACAGGCGCCTGATGATCCAGCTCAGCCATCTCAGCTTTTTCATACTGTGCCAGTTCAGCCGGACTGTATTCTTTACTGCGGATCACTGTCCAAAGCACGGCCAGTAACAACACTGCACCACCGGCATAAAAGGAATATTTCACCGAGTCAGGGATCTGACCTTCAGGGGCTGTATTGGCTACATTAAACCAATTCGTCAAAATCCAGGGTAAAGCTGAAGCAACAACAGCTCCTACACCTATGAAAAAGCTTTGCATTGAAAAGCCCATAGGGCGTTGTCTGGCATTTAAATTGTCACCAACAAAAGCGCGGAATGGCTCCATGGTAACGTTAATGGCAGCGTCTAAAATCCACAACATACCAGCGGCAATCCACAGGCCAGGCGAATTCGGCATAAAAAATAAAGCTAAAGTGGTGACTATGGCACCATAGAGGAAAAATGGACGGCGACGGCCCAGCCTGGTCCAGGTTTTATCACTAAAATGCCCAATCAAAGGTTGCACTAACAAACCTGTTAAAGGCGCTGCAATCCACAAAATTGGAATTTCATCAATACTGGCTCCGAGCGTCTGAAAAATCCGGCTGACATTGCCGTTTTGCAGGGCAAAACCAAACTGGATGCCAAGGAATCCAAAACACATATTCCAGATTTGCCAGAAACTGAGATTAGGCTTTTGTTGCATATCGTTGTCCTGTTGCGTCCGGTAGCTTTATTCCGGATCAGATCCGCTCATCAGCCACTCTTGAATAAAAAATAGGATCGATCTCAGGTGAAGCACTTTGGCTTCAGGTCTGCAAACCTTTATCCCGGATCTGAGTGTCAGCCTCATTGGGGGCTAAACATGCTTTTATAGGGTGCCCGATTAGAACAGCGATACATGCTGTACAACAAGATGAATACGTATTCAGGTCAGGCCCTGAACTGCATTTATTCAGCAGTACTTGTTTACTATGCCCTGCCAGAACGAAAAGTAAAAGGACGCTATAAAGCGTCCTTTGTACTGAAGCTGCTCTGTTACCAGATTTTGACCCGTACCGCATCGTCCCGGTACATACCATCACCTGGTTTTACATCAAAAGTCTGATAGAACTCAGGCATATTCGACAACACGCCCAGCACACGGTACATGCCCGGAGAATGAGGTCCGGTGATCACTTGCTGGCGTAAGGACGCGTCACGGAACTTAATACGCCAGACCTGAGACCAGCCCATAAAGAAACGCTGATCACCAGTAAAACCATCAATCACAGCGGCGGGTTTGCCTTGCAACGAGGTTTGGTAAGCTTTAAAGGCGACAGTTAAACCACCTAAGTCGGCTATGTTTTCACCTAAACCTAAAGCCCCCTGCAGTTTTAAATCATCAATAGGATTAAAGGCACTGTACTGGTCAATCATCAGCTGAGCCCGTTTCTGGAACTGCTCTGCATCAGTCGGTTGCCACCAGTCGGTTAAGTTACCATTGCCATCTGAGCGGCGGCCCTGATCATCAAAACCATGGGTAATTTCGTGGCCAATCACGCCACCAATAGCACCATAGTTCACGGCGTCATCTGCATTCACGTCAAAAAATGGCGGTTGCAATATAGCGGCCGGAAAGACGATTTCGTTCATCGTTGAACTGTAATAAGCATTGACGGTTTGGGGGGTCATGCCCCATTCAGTGCGATCCACTGGCTTGCCTAGTTTGGCGACCATACGGTCAAACTCACATTGGCTGCTGCGGCGCATATTGCCCATCAAGTCGCCAGCCTTTACCTCCAGGCAGCTATAGTCGCGCCATACATCTGGATAACCAATTTTGGTGTTAAATTTAGCCAGCTTTTCCTGAGCCGCTTTTTTTGTTTCAGGGCTCATCCATTCCAGCCCATCAATAGCCTCTTTAAACGCAACCCTCAGGTTTTTAATCAACTGATCCATCCGCTCTTTCGCTTCAGGTTTAAAGTGGCGTTCTACATAAATTTTGCCCAGCATAAAACCTAAGGACTCTTCCAATGCCGCCACAGCACGTTTTTCCCGTTCACGCTGAGCTTCTAAGCCAGACAAGGTTTTGCCATAAAACTCAAAACTGGCCTGATCAAAACTGCTGGCCAGCAATTGGCTGTTTGCACGAACCAGATGGAATTTTAAATAGGTCTGCCACTCCGCAACCGGGATTTCACTTTGTAATTTGGCAAAAGCTGTCAGATAAGTAGGTTGACGCACCACCACTTCTTTTACATCCGTAAGTTTGGCTGCGCCTAATAAAGCGGCCCAATCAAAACCCGGTGCTGTTTCAGCAAGTTGCGCCACAGTCAGCTTGTTATAAGTGGCATTGCGATCGCGGTTTTGTACCCTGCTCCACTGAGCTTGTGCCAGTTTACTTTCAATGGCATAGACTGTGGTCGCAACTTTGGCCGGCTCTGACCAACCAGCCAGCTCTGCTACTTTAGTAATATAAGCCTGATACTTCTGCTGAATGTCTTTCGATTTTTCATCGCTGTTCAGATAGTAATCGCGGTCCGGCATACCTAAACCTGACTGGTTTGCCTGCGTAATGTATTGATCCGAGGCTTTCTGATCCTGACCAACATATAACACTACAGGAGTACCAGCGCGCTCTGCCTGCAATTCACCCCAGAGTTTAGCCAAATCGGCATGTGATGCTACAGCATCCACTTTCGCAAAGTCAGCTTTTAATGGCTCCAGTCCCAGGCTGTCCAGAGTGGCGGTGTCCATATATGAACGATAGAAATCAGAAATCTTCTGGATATCAGTGCCAGGCTCAGCTGTTTTTGCAACCAGCTCCTGCACTATAGCCAGTACTTGTTTGTCCGCATTTTCACGTAACTCATCAAAACTGCCCCAGCGACCTTTATCTGCCGGTATTTCAGTTTTCGCCAGCCAATTGCCGTTTACATAACGGAAGAAATCCTGTTGTGGCTTGACGCTGGTATCCATATTAGACAGCTCGATACCTGAGGTTAAAGTTTTCACTTCAGCTACAGCAGGTGGTGTATCAGTGGATTGGGTTGGAGTTTGGGCTTTGTCACAGCCAGCCAGCGCCAAAAGCACAGCAAGCGTGAGAGCAGATTTATTTAACATGATTCTTCCCGGAATTGATTTTAGTTATCAGTTTTTACGCAAATCCAGTGTAAAGAAAACAAGGCTATTGTCCAGCCTTAAGATTTTGACTGCGACTAGTGGCGCTACAAACCAGACCAAATAGTTCAGGGATCTGATGCGAATCAGGCTTCTAAGCCTTCAGCGATTTGAGTTGTTACCTCAATCAACCAGCTTCTGTTCTGCTCAGCAGCAGGTAAATCAAGCTCAGCAATCACGGCCTGAGCCAACTGCTCCAGACTCTTCTGCAAAGCTAAGGATAAATGGTTATCCGGGTCCATGACCAACCCCAATACGGTCACCCAAAGCAACCTCAGATCAGCCAGAGCTTTAGCTTGGTCCAGTTTGGAAGCCTTACCTGTTGTTTCTAGTTGATACAAGACACGACGAAACACCTGAGCCTCCAGGGCTTTGGTGTTCGACGCTAAAAGGCGGGTCGTTCGATACAGATCCAGTGGGCTACGCATCAGACTGGCTTAATTGAACAAACTCAGCAGAGAGCGGGCACCTTGATCTTTGTTACCTAATCCCATTGTCTGTTGTTTCAGTTGCTGACGGGTTTCCTCAGCTTGCTTTAACAACGCAGCCCTGCTCTCGTCATCTGGCGCTGCACGGGCTGAGTTACGCCCCCCTGTGCGCTCAGATTCCAGGCTACTAGCAGCTTTACTAACAGCTGTTGCTGTCTCTAAACGGCTTTTGAGTTTTTTATCTTCTTTGGCTAAACGTTCAGAGCTTTCGTTGACAGATTTTTCTGCCGAAGCCAAAGCACTGGTTTTACCTTCTTTGCCATTCAGTAGCTCACGGGCTTCTGATGCAGAACCAATTTTTTCCGGCAGACCAAGGCTTTTATCCAGCTTACTGCTGCCAAGCTCATTCTGACTGCCATAACTATTGATGGTGACTTTAGTGCTGTTTTTATCTGTCAGTAAATTAACGCCTTGACCGCCATCTGCACCTTTATAGCTGGCCCCTTCCAGTGATTTTTCAATACCAGAACGTAATGCAGAATACTCTTTTTGTAATTTTTCGCGCTCTGGTGTGGCTAACGAATCATCCGCCAGCTTAGTTGCCACCTCCCGGACCTTTACCAGAGAGTCTTTTATATCTGTAGTGGCGGCCTGAGCGCTTTCCACTGCTCCCTTGCCTTTAGCCAGACTTTGTTGCACTGCAGAATAATCTTTAGCTGAGTTACGGCCAGGACTAAATTCCAGCTCAGCTTTTTTAGCATTGGAAACTGAAGTGCCAGTGTTGCCAGAAGGCCCACCCGAACCAGGTGTTGTAGCAGGATTGACGACAGGTGTGGAAGGAATAAACCCCGGACTGATCATATTAATCATCACAAGCTCCATCTGATCTGGCGATCAGAAATTAGACTACTTACTAGTTTAACCCTCTGGTGTCTTTTCGCCAGCTCAATACGGCTATTTTATCGCCAGAGATCCTTTGCCTGCGGTTTTCCGTTAAAGTGGCTGTGTGGATTAAGAGGTGTCTTATGCAGCTACTACTGATTTATGATGGCGATTGCCCGTTGTGCCGGAACTTTGTTGCTGCACAAAAGTTGCAACAGCAGTTTGGTGAACTCATAGTGCTCAACGCTCGGGATATGCCTGAACAAGCACCATTGTTGTTAGCAGAGTTACAGCATCATCGTCTGACCGTCAACCAAAGTATGTTACTACGGCTGGACGGACGCTGGTTAAAAGGGCCAGAGGTGCTGCAGTTGCTGGCTTCACTCAATGAACCCAACTGGCGCAACAGGCTCTGGTTGTATTGGTTTCAATCAGCACGCCGTGCCCGCTTTAGCTATCCTTTGCTGCGGGCTGGTCGTAATTTGTTGTTAAAGCTGCTGAACATTCCGCCTTTGCCTTACTGAAGCTCAAGCATCAGACTGCCGCGCGCAGGCAAGTCCAGCTTGCCCTGGGTGCTGATGGTTTTGCCTGTCAGCACATCTTTGAAACGGGCATTGGCTGGCATTAATTCTGAGTAGCGCTTTAAATCCACAGTTTTGGCTTCAGCATTTTTATTAAAAAACACCCAAAGCTGTTTGTTATTCTGATAACGGACATAACTATAGATACCATCTGCCGGGCTGAAATGTTTCATCTGCCCCCGCTGCAGCACAGTGTTGTTTTTGCGGTAGTTGGCCAGTGTTTTGACCAGTTGTTGAGCTTGCAGCTGAGCTTGACTCAAGCCTTGGCCGGTAAACGCATTCACAGTATCCCCCGCCCAACCGCCCGGAAAATCGCTGCGCACCAAACCATCATCCCGTTGTTTTGGGCTTTGTTTCAGAATTTCGGTACCGTAATACAGCTGCGGAATACGTGGTGCAGTCAGCAGATAAATCATCGCCATCTGATACAAGTCTCTGTCTTCATTTAACAAGGAGAATAAACGAGCCGTATCGTGATTGCCTTCAAACAACACTAAGTTGGTTGGGTCCGGATAAATCACATCATTGCCCAACGCCTCGTACAGTTTGACCCAGCCTTTGTCCCAGGCTTCCTCTTCGGTCAGAGCCGCCAGTAAGGCGTAATAGAGTGGGAAATCCATCATGCTCGGGGTAAAGGACTGATAACCGTCTGAGTTATGTTTGCCCTTTTGCCAGTAGGACACCACCACTGGATTCGCACTCCACTCTTCACCGACAATATTAAAATTCGGGTATTCGCTCATCAGGCGCTTCGACCAGGCCGCTAAAAAGTGTTTGTCAGCATAAGAATAAGTATCTTCCCGAATGCCGGACAAGTTCGCGTATTCCACCCACCAGACTGAGTTTTGGATCAGATAAGTCGCTAATAACGGATGGCGCTGATTTAAATCCGGCATAGTGTCGACAAACCAGCCATCAACAAAAGCTTTGGCATCCACTTTGGCGGCATAAGGATCCTGCACTGTAGTGCGGGCATGGTTAGTCGGATGGAAACTGGCGTTGTAATTCAGCCAGCTTTTTTCAGGTAAGTCTTTGAGCCACCAATGGTTTGATCCTATGTGATTCACCACTATGTCCTGAATCACCCCTATACCGAGTTTTTTGGCTTCTGACACAAAGTTTTTATAGTCACTGTTGCTGCCAAAACGTGGATCGATTTTGTACAGATCCGTGGCCGCGTAACCATGGTAGGAATAAGCCGGGCTGTTATTTTCAGTTAATGGCTGAGGCCATATCTGCGTGACACCCAGTTGCTGTAAATAAGGCAAAGCCTGCTGCATACCGGCAATATCACCACCATGCCGTCCGCCGGGATTGGCTCTGTTCAGGCCTTCGCTCAAGCCTTTTACTTCATCATTGGAGCTATCGCCGTTCACAAAACGGTCCGGCGTAATAAGATAAATCAGATCGTTTTGGCTAAAGCCCTGACGTTGTGCCGAGCCCGGCTGACGGGCCAATAAGCTGTAGTTATAACGGGCTACTGTTTTGCCATCTTGTGTAAACACCAGCTCAAAACTACCTGGTTTTACATCAGGGCTTAGCTCCAAATCCACAAACAGATAATTGGGGTTTTCAACCTTTTGCAGCCCTGTAAGTTTAACTCCCGGATAATTCAGCTGCACTTTAGCCTGCTGAATATCCTTCGCATGCACCATCAGTTGCAGCCTGGGTTCTTTCATACCAGCCCACCAAAAGGCAGGCTCCAGATGTTCGATTTCGGCGGCATAAGCCGCAGGAGCCACTACTACCAGCCCCAGCAGCACTGCCTTTATCTGATGAATAATTGTCATTGCAGCTCCACCTTCACTTTGGCCTGATCCCAGTTTAATTTCACCCGCACTTGCTGCTTCCGTTGGTCAAACCAGGCTGTCCCTGCAGTCAGTTCTGCTTCAGAGCCAACCCATTTCAAAGTTTTGCCATTCGCCAGCACTGCTGCAGCTTTATCCCATTGATGCACAACCAGGGTGACTTCACGCTGTTTTGGCATACCGGCATAACCTAAGCCGGTGCGGTTGAACTCCAGCGTCAGGCCGTTTGTTGCCTTCGCACTATTTGCCTTCGCACTAAAAGTCAGCAACTCATACTGGCCACTTTTTAACGAATTGGGTGATACACCATCATCTTCATACATCTGGCCTTTGGCTGTATTTACTGATGAGTCATGGTAATAATGCAGTTCCAACTGACGGCTGCTGTAGTCTTTTAAACTTTGCACTGCGCTCACCATAGGCACAAAAGAGCCGGCCCGCACCAACACCGGCAAGCGGGTTAAATCTGTTGGCTGCTGGATAGTTTTACCGCCCTGATAAGCTTTGTCTGTCCAGTAATCCAGCCAGACGCCTTTGGGCAACTGCACTGATACAGACTTCGCACCAGCAGAAGTCACAGGAGTCACTAAAAAGGCATCCCCCCATAAGTAGCTATCTTTATTGGTGATTAAACTGGTGTCGGCTTCGTTTTCAAAAAACAAAGGGCGCATCAGCGGCATGCCAGTGCTGCTATTTTGATACGCCAGACTGTAGTTGTAGGGGAATAAGCGGTAACGTAATTTCACATAGTCCCGCAAAATATCTTTGGTTTCTTTGTCGTGCAGCACAGGCTCTGGTGCTATTTGTTCCTGGGCATGAGGGCGATACACTGGCTGGAATACACCGTACTGCAACCAGCGGATATACATTTCTTTATCAAACACCTCACCACCGGCAAAACCACCTAAATCTGAGTGGGTATAGGCCATGCCTAATAAGCCCATTTGCAGCGACAGTTCCACCTGAGGTTTTAAACCATCCCAGCTGCGGCTGACATCACCTGTCCAGGGGATCATGCCAAAACGTTGTGACCCGGCAAAACCGGAACGCATCATAATCATAGGCCGCTGCGCTGGTTGCTGGCCTAAGCGGTTTTTGTACAAAAGTTCAGCCCAACGATGGCCATAGGCATTATGGATTTCATCTGCAGTTCCTATGCTATGAATCGCATCAGAAGGATGCACTTCAGGCTCGCCTAAATCGCCCCACCAGCCAGCCACACCATAGTCGGCCAACTCGTTGTAAATGCCTTCAAACCAGGCTGTGCCTTCTTCTGAAAACACATCCACTAACCCCGTATTACCAAAATAAAAATCGAAGGTTTTTGGCTTACCTGCTAAATCTTTGGCTAAAGCTTTGGCTTTGACCGCTTCATCCCAGCGGCTGGACGTGCTTAAGACAAAAGGCTCGGTGATTAAGACGGTGTTGACCCCTTTGGCTTTAAAGTCACTGATCATGCCTTTGGGGTTTGGAAAGGCTTTTTTATCCCAGGCTAAGTTGCCCATATGGCCCTGAATATCTGGCCCAAACCAATACAAATCCAGCACTACAGCGTCGAGCGGGAAATCTTCAGCCGCAAATTTATCCACTATGGCGCGGGTTTCAGCTTCAGTATGATAGCCAAAACGTGAGGCAAAATTACCAAAAGCCCAGCGCGGTGGCAGTGGTTGTTTACCTGTGACAGTGACATATTGCTCTATTAATTGTGGATAAGTAGCAGCCGCCATCACAATGTAAGAGGTACGGCCTGCCACAGCTTCAAATTGCAGCACATCTTTTTCTGTTTTACCTAAGTCAACAAAACCACTGGCACTGTTATCAAACAGCACCAGGTATTTTTTGGTCGACAGTACAGCAGGTAAACCAAAATACATTTGCTGTGCTTCGGTGGTATAGCCATAACTGGCTTTGTTGTATAAAGGCAAACGCTGACCCCGTCTGTCCATGCCGACAACCCGTTCCCCTGTACCTAACAGCTTTTCATCATCCTGCAGCGCAAAGCGAAAACCACGTAAAGTTTCATGGGCAAAAAAACCTTGTTCTTCGGCCAGTACCAGCTCATTGCCACGGTAATAACTTAACTGAAAAGGTGCTTTATTAATCCGAACTTTAAGATCTGTGGTGGCAAATTCAAGCTGTTGCGGCTGTTCACTCAAAGTAGCGGCAAGCTGTTGTTCTGGCGCAGCCAAAGCAAAAGACGGCAGTTGTTTCAGACCAGCTTTCTGGTACACAACCTCAACACTGCCCTGACTTTTGAAGCTCAAAGACACTGAATATTCATCGGTGTGAAGCTGCAGCTTATTGTCATGCAGCTGATGTGACTGATAAGTAGCGGCTTGTACGGCAGAGCTTAACAGCACCAGTACCAGAGGCAGCCAAAAACGAAGTGATATCATCTGAACATCCTATCTCAAGCCAACCCCTCGTCAGGGCTGGCCGAACCTATTAGTTTGTGGAAACGCCACAAACGCGGCGTAAAAACTCATCATGTGAGGGTAATTTGGCCAAAGGCTCTTGTTTAATGGCCCTGATGCCGCTGAGCATGTCTTTTAGTTGAGCATCCGAAAAGCTGTCCGCCAGAGGGTGATAGTCACGTGGCATTAATCCCTGCCCCAACATCACCTGCAACCAGGATGCATCATGAAATAAATCATGTTGCTCGCGGAAAATACTGCCATCGGCCTGAAACAGCTCAATTTTATGTTTGAGCGAATCAGGGATTTGCAGTTGACTCATATCACGCCAGAACTGACTGTCCCTGCGTTCTGTGACATGGTAATGCAGCAATAAAAAGTCACGGATGTACACAAACTCGGCTTCAGATTGTTTGTTGTACTCAGCCACTGTCGCTGCTTCAATGCCATTGTGTGGGAACATTTTCAGCAAACGCACTATGCCTGATTGCACTAAATGAATACTGGTGGATTCCAGCGGTTCAAGAAAACCACTGGATAAGCCAACTGCCAGCACATTGTGGTGCCACTGCTTACGGGCACGGCCTGTTTTAAACTTTATCAGTTTAGGATCAGCCATTGGCGTGCTTTGCAGATTATTCATCAGCAGATCCAAAGCTTGTTGTTCACTGTAATGGGCACTGCTGAATACCATGCCATTGCCATTACGATGCTGTAATGGAATACGCCACTGCCAGCCGGCTTCATGAGCTATGGCTCTGGTGTAAGGCAGGGTCTGTTCAAAACGTTCTGTTGGTACTGCCCAGGCCCTGTCGCAGGGTAATAAGTGACTCCAGTCGTCATAACCAACACCCAATTTACGCTGCAGCAGTAAGCTGACAAAACCTGAGCAATCAATGAAAAAATCGCCCTTCACTTCGCGGCCGTCTTTGAGTAACAAGCTTTTGATATGACCATTATGGTGTTGAGTGACCTGGTCCACCATACCCTCAGTACGCTTGACTCCCATAGGTTCGCTGAATTTACGTAAGAAAGCTGCGTATAAACCCGCATCAAAGTGATAAGCGTAAGGCAACTCAAGGATAGGATCTTTGGCTGTGATAGAGGCAAATTTACCAGCTTCAGCACAAAGATAATTTAAGTCGTACTGCCACAGAGGTGTCATATCACCAAATTGTTGCCGTGCTCTTAACCACAAATGATGAAAGTGGCAAAAGGTCAGACTGCGACCCGGCGCACCAAAACTATGGTAATAACCATCCCCCTGAGCGCGCCAGTTCTCAAATTTAATCGCCAGCTTAATAGTGGCTTTGGTTTCACGCAAAAACTCTGCTTCGTTAATGCCTAGTACCTGATTCAGCACGCGAATAGGCGGAATAGTGGCTTCGCCAACACCTACAGTGCCAATGGCATCAGACTCCACCAGTTCAATATCAACGACACCACCCAGTACTTTTTTCAGTAAAGCAGCGCTCAGCCAGCCTGCAGTACCGCCACCCAGAATCACTACTTTTTTGATTGGAGTCATGCGAATTTCCTAAAGAAAAACCCAGCCACAGAGGCTGGGTTTCATACAAAGTCAGTAGCAGCACTGCGTTGCAGTGCCGGCACAACCTCAGCCTGTATTAGAACTTATAGTTTAAGCCTAACAGGAAGTTACGGCCAAAGCTCTGATACTGAGTCACCTGACGGGTATCGCCCGGGTTGTTCTGGATGGTTTTCTCATCCGTTAAGTTCTGACCCTGTAACGAAATACGCAGACCGTCCAGTGCATCTATACCTGACTCACTGAAATCATAACCAATCTGTGCATCCCACAACTCGCTGCCCTGGTCCATAGTAGGAGATAAGCTCAAACTCAGACCACGGGTTTCGGTCGCGAACTGGTCACGTTTAGTACCAGAGACACGAACTTCAAAACCTGCACGCTCATAATAAGCAGTCAGAGTGTAAATCTCTTCGGATAAACCTGGTACACGACCACCGTCATCTAACTCACCGTCCATAAAGGTAGCGCTGGCCACTAAACCAAAACCATCCAGTACTTCATCGATGATGTCAAATGGCACACTGGCCTGAACTTCATAACCACGGACAAAACCTGTTAAACCATCCTGACGGATGTCCAGACGACCTAAAGTAGTTGCTGGCGGTAAACCAGTACTGGTTTCATGGAATCCAGGTATGTAGTAATCAGCAAAATCATTGATTAAGGTAATATTACGGTGCCAGTTTTTCAGATCTTTATAGAAGAAACTTGCCGCAATAAAACCATTATCATGGTAGTAATTTTCATAAGATAAATCGAACTGGTCAGCTTCTAACGGCTTCAGTTCAGTGTTACCAGCATTGCCAGCAAAAGCGCTGTTTAACGGATCGTCATCCAGAATATTAGTATCATTAAAGTTAAAAGTTACCTGGCTGTTTGGACGCAAGTCATCTAAACGTGGGCGGCTCATCACTTTAGAGACTGCAGTACGAATAAACTGGCTGTCTGCCACTTCAAAACTCAGGTTCATGCTTGGTAAGACGTCAGTGTAATCTGCACCACCAGACACAGGGATCGCATTGGTATAACGATCGCTGCCAGAAGAAGCATTAAAACCAAAACCTTCCTGATCAGATTTCACAATTTGTACGCCGATATTACCAGTCACCGGGATAGAGCCTGCTTCTGTATTAATATCTAACATACCGTATAAAGTGGTGATCTTTTCATTGATTTCGTAGGTATCACCAAAACGGCCATTTTCCAGGAAAGCCGCATCGGTAGAGATGTAATAGCCACTGTTATACAAAGCTAAACTGTCATAGGCCAACACGCCGTTGATACCGACAAAACTTAAATCGGCCACACCTAATACATCAGGGATAGCGTCTGAGTTTGGCCATACGTTAGCAGTCAGGTAAGCACCATTGTTCACTTTGCTCTTAGTACGGTCTTTATACACCACACCAGTTTCCAGACCTGTGAAAATACCCCATTCCACTACGCCATTAAATTGCAGACGTACGCTGTCCAGCTCTTCTTCAAAGACTGGTTTATTGACAAAACCATCCTGAGCTGTAGTAGGGCCATAACCGTCACCAGTGTCCTGAAACTCAGGAACCGGATCCAATGAGCCACCCCAGGATTGTGGGCCAGCTAAACGAATGATGGATGGGTCGGTCAGATCAACAAGAGCTATTGTTGGGTGAGCACTGAACATGGCACCTGAAGGTGTCATTACCCAAGAACGGGCAGTAATTGGTCTGTTATCCGGGCCTGTGCCACCAGCACGGCCTACACCTGAATAACTTTCCACGTCAGTAATAGTTTTATCAACTTTACCTGTTGAAATATCCAGCTCAGTGGTCCAGTTATCATTGATATTGTATTCCAGGTTCAGGCCAAAAGTTTTCAGCTCAGCGTCCTGTTCACGGGAATCGTTACGGATCACCGAGAAGAAACCATCGTGGTAAGCTGCAGTAGCTAAACCATCCTGAACTTCAGTAATGGTGTAAGCGCCAGTGCCCCACTCGGCCATACCTTCTTCCAGACCACGGCGTACGTCTGTTTCGTTAAAGTCGATATAAAGCGCATCAAATTTAATCTTTAAATCATCGCTGGCATCGTATTCAAAAATAGCAGCGATAGAGTCACGTTCCAGCATAGC